>JBFMCA010000026.1:0-45307 GCA_040754955.1 Acidobacteriota bacterium
GGAGGAGCCGCCGCCACACTCACCGTCCCCGCGCGCGCCGGTACCGCCGCCGGCGTCTCCCGTTGCGCCCGCACCCGCGCCGCCTCCGCCGCCGGCTGCCGGTCGGGCGTCGGTGCCCGCTCCGCCGCCAGCGCCGGCGGCCCCTGGGCACCCTGCGGCGCCGCCGCCACCGCCGGCAGCGGCGCCAGCGGCGTCCCCCGAGTCGGTCGTGGTGCCCCTCACGCGCACGGTGCGCATCGAGGTGCCGACGCGGACGCTGGCCGCTCGCGCCACCACGCTCGATCGGCTGCTGCGCCTCGCCACGGCGCGCGGCGCGTCGGCGCTGTACCTCACGTCGCAGGCCCGCCCGTACCTCCGCATCGACGGCGACATTCGCGTGCTCGACGGCGAGCCGCCCCTCACCAGCGCGGAGATCGAGGCGGCGGTCCTGGCCCTGCTGCCGGAGAAATCGCGGGAGCCCGTTCGGCGCGGCGAGCCGACCGAGTGGGTGGCGGACCTGGCGGACATCGGCCGGATGCGGTGCACCACCTTCCGCGACTACCGGGGGTTCGGCGCGCAGTTCCAGATGGTCAGCGCGCGGCCCGCGTCGGCCGAGCAGCTCGGACTGGTCCGCGAGATCCAGGCGCTGGCGACGGAGACCGACGGTCTGGTCCTCGTGGCCGCGCCGCGCGCCAGCGGCAAGTCGACGCTCGTCGCGGCGCTCGTCGATCTCATCAACAGCCGGCGTTCGGAGCACGTCGTGACGCTCGAGCGCCAGATCCGCCTGGTGCACGAGAACCGGCAGTCGCTCATCAGCCAGCGCGAGATGGGCGGAACGGTCGAGGAGGTCGTCGGACTGGCGCAGGCGGCGCTCAGGGAGAATCCGGACGTGCTGGTCGTCGACGATCTGCGGACGAAGGAGATGTTCCAGCTGGCGCTCGACGCGGCCGGGTCGGGCCTGCTCGTGCTCGCGTCGGTCACCGCGGCGTCGGCGACCTCCGCGCTCGAGCGGCTGGTCGACCTCGTCCCGGCCGATCGCCGGGCGGCGATTCGGGCCGCGCTCGCCGAGACGCTGCGTGGCGTGGTCGCGCAGGTGCTGCTGCGCAAGACGGGCGGCGGACGCCTGGCGGCGCGCGAGCTGCTGCTCAACACGCCGGCCGTGTCGGGCCTCATCGCGGACGGCCAGATGGCCCGCCTCCGGCTGGCCCTCGAGAGCGGCCGCACGCACGGCATGATCCCGCTCACCGACGCGCTCGTGGCGTTCGTGCAGAGCGGCGCCGTGGACGTGCGCGAGGCTTATCGCAAGACCGACGACCGGGACGCGCTGGTCGAGCTGCTCAAGCGGCAGGGCGTCGACACGTCGTTCGCCGAGCGCCTCGCCTAGCCATCGTCCCGCGCGCAGCGGCTCGCCGTCACGCCAGCCAGGGGCCGAGCTCCTCCAGCAGCATCTCGATCACATCGTCCTCGGTCAGCTCGTCGATGGGCACGTCGCCCTTCACGGGGCGCTCCCGGGCCGTGCCGTGGCTGCCGCGCCGCACGGTGGTCGTGATGGTCGGGCGCGGCGGGTCGACCGAGGTATCGAGCGCCAGCTCGATGCCCTGATCGCGGCTGCGCGCAGGCGCCAGCCGTACGCCGCCCGCCGGGCTCATCACCTCGAAGGGGATGCCTTCGGCCTTGAGCACGGTGGCCATGGCGCGGAAGGCCGGCGTCGCGACGCGGGCGACGAACGCCTCGTAGGCGCGGGCGGCCTCGTCGGCGCGGCGGCGCCGCTCGGCTGCGTCGCGCCGCGCCGCTTCGATGGCCATGCGCAGCCGGTTCCGGACCATCGCGACGTCAGCCACGGATCACCCCCGCGGCCGCGAAGGCCGCAATCTCGCCGGCCGTGTAGCCCAGCTCGGCGAGGATGCCCGACGAGTGCTGGCCCAGGGTCGGCGGCGGCGTGCGCACGCTCGCCGGCGTGGCGCCGAGCTTGACCGGCGTGCCGATGACGTTGATGGGGCCGCAGGTCGGGTGCTCGAGCGGCCGCACCATCTCGCGCGCGACGATCTGCGGATCGCCCAGCACCTCGCCGATCTCGCGCACCGATCCGCACGGCACGCCCGCCGCGGTCAGCCGTGCGAGCCAGTCGGCGCGGGTCGCCTCGGCAAAGCGCCGATCGAGCGCCGGCTTGAGCTCGTCGTAGTGCTGGACGCGGTCGGCGTTGGTCCGGAAGCGCGGGTCCTCGGCGAGCGCCTCCAGTCCGGCCGCCGCGCAGAACCGCCGCCACAACGCCTCGTTGCCCACCGCCACCACGACGTCGCCGTCGGCGGCCTGGAAGGTCTCGTACGGAACGATGGTCGGATGGCGGTTGCCCATGCGGCGCGGCGACGTCCCCGTGGCGAACTGGATGGCGCCCTGGTAGGTCAGCAGAGCCGCCGTGGCGTCGAGCATGCCGATGTCGACGACCTGCCCGTGTCCGGCCCGTTCCCGGGCGACGAGAGCGGCGAGCACGCCCTGCGCGGCAAAGAGGCCGGCCACGATGTCGGAGATCGCGACGCCGAGCCGAAAGGGCGGCCCGTCCTGCGGGCCGGTGATGCTCATCAGCCCGCCCTCGGCCTGGATGACGGCGTCGTACCCCGGCTCGTCCCGCCGCGGCCCCGTCTGCCCGTATCCGGAGATGGAGCAGTAGACGAGCCGCGGGAAGCGCGCGACGAGCGAGGCGCCGTCCAGCCCCACGGCGTCGAGCGTGCCGGGTCGGAAGTTCTCGACGACGACGTCGACGCGCGGCAGCAGGCGGTCGAGGATGGCGCGGCCGCCGGGCTGCTTGAAGTCGAGCGCGAGGCTCTCCTTGTTCCGGTTGACGCTGAGGAAGTAGGCGCTCTGATCGGCGACGAAGGGCGGCCCCCAGTGGCGGGTGTCGTCGCCGCGCACCGGATGCTCGAGCTTGATCACGCGCGCACCGAGGTCGGCCAGCGCCATCGTGCAGTACGGCCCCGACAGCACCCGCGTGAAGTCGAGCACGGTCAGGCCGGTCAGGGGGCCGGGCATCAGGAGATTCTACACGGCCCGCCGCCTCAGAGTTCCTGCAGACGCCGGCTGATGCGCGCCAGGTCGCCGAGCAGGGCGTAGGCCGTCTGGGTGAGGCCGCCGGTCCGCTGGACGATGCCCAGCTCGCCGAGCAGATCGGTGCGGAGGTATAGGGCGTTCTCCATGCCTTCGAGGCCCCAGAGCGGATCGTCCGGGCTCACCTCCTCCGGTTCGACCCGCGCCTCCACACGGCCGCCGTGGCGCGCGGCCGAGGCCACCAGGCGGATGCGCCGCCCGCGCCCGAGCGCGTCGGCGACGTCGCGTGGCGTCAGACCGCGAATGCCCGTGCGCGCGACGCGATCGGGCGTGAGGCTGCCGCCGAGCAGCACGTTGACGAGGGCCGCCGCCTTCGCCGCGGCGTCCCACCCGTCGACGTCGAGGGAGGGGTCGGCCTCGGCAATGCCCTGCGCCTGCATGGCGGCCACCGCCTCGTCGACGCCGACACCGCGCTCGAGCTCGGTCAGGATGTAGTTGCACGTGCTGTTGACGACGCCTCGGAATCCCAGCACGCGGATCGCCGGCAGCGTCTCGCGCGCGAGGTTGAAGACCGGGACGCCGTCCATCACCGCCCCTTCGAAGAGAAAGACGCGGTCGACCGATTCGGCCAGGGCCTCGAGCTCGTGGTACGCGAAGGCGACGGGGCCCTTGTTCGCCGTCACGACGTGCGCCAGTCCCTCGAGCGACGCCCGGACGTGGGCGCGGGCCGGCTCGCCGCGGTCGATGTCGAGGACGGTCGTCTCAATCGTCACCAGCCGCCCCTCGGCTGCCTCGTCGGCGCAGGCCTGCGCCACCTGGCGCACGACATCGATGCCGCTCCGCTCGCGCGGCTCGGCGTCGAGCCGATCGAGCGACTGCGCCGCGTTGACCTGCGACACGGCCCGCTGCGCGTCAATGCCGCCGGCCTCGACGACCGACCCGTGATGGCGGGTCGCAATGGCCACGACCTTCCATCGGAAGTCGAGCCGATCGGCCACCTCGTCGAGCAGGCTGACGAGCCGGCGCGCGACGTTGCCGAAGCCGATGAACGCCAGGGCCAGCTCGGGCGTCTTCATGCAGGCGCTGGAAGGGTCGATAACAGGCGGTGCAGGCGCTCGAGGCCGGCCTGCAGGTACGTCTGCGGCTCGCCGAAGCCGAGGCGCAGGTAGCCGTCCATGCCGAAGTGGTCCCCGGGCACGACGAGCACCGAATGCTCGTCGCGGAGCCGCGTGACGAGCTCCGTGGAGTTGACGCCGTGGTGATAGCGGACGAAGAGGATAGCGCTCGCCTCAGGACGGATCCACGAGAAGGCCGGATCGTGGGCCCGCAGCCACCCCTCGAGGACCGGGAGGTTCGCGCGAAGAATGCCGCGCGTCCGCTCGATGAGCGACGCGCGCCGGCCCGGCTCGAGCGCCAGGCGCGCCAACCGGTCGCTGAGCGCGCCCGGCGCGATGGTCGTGTAGTCGTGATACGACCAGAGCGTCTCGACCAGATCGGGCGGTCCCGCGATCCAGCCGATTCGGAGCCCCGGCAGGCCGTAGGCCTTCGAGAGTCCGCTCGTGACCACGACGCGTTCGTAGCGGCCCCACATGGACGGCGACTCGACGCCGTCGAGCTCGGCGCCGCGGTAGATCTCGTCGCTGAGCACCCAGCTGCCGTGCCGGGCCGCGGCCCGCGCCACGTGATCGAGCTCGTCACCCGTCAGCCGCGCTCCGGTCGGGTTGTTGGGCGTGCAGAGAATGATGAGGCGGGTCTTCGGGGAGACCAGCGCGTCGAGCGCCGGCAGGTCGGGCCGCCACCGTCCCGCGGCGCGATCCTCGATGAGGGGCCACGGCCGCACCGTGCCCCCGAACGCGCGCGCCAACCCCCAGGTCTGCATGTAGTTCGGCACCAGCATGACAATTTCGTCATCCGGTTCCACGAGCCGCCAGACCACCATGTAGTTGGCTTCCGACCCGCCATTGGTGACCTCGATGTGGTCGTCGGTGGCGCCCGGGTACATGGCCGCAATGGCGCGGCGCAGCTCGGGTGTGCCGTTCGACTGCGTGTAGACCAGGGGCTGATCGAGCAGCAGGTCGGCCCCTGCCTCGCCCAGCAGTTCCCTGGGCGTCAGCGGCCGCACGCCGCTCTCCGACAGATTGAACTGCACGCGGTTCTCCCACGTGGACTGCATCCGCTCCATCGCGAACTGTTCGACCTTCATGCCCGGCAGTATACTTTCGGCACGTTCGATGCGCGAGGAGCTGCTGCCTCGGTTCGTTCGTGTGCCGGCCGGCGAGTTCACCATGGGGTCCGACGACGGCGAGGACGACCAGAGGCCCGCGCACCGGGTCTACGTCGAGGCCTTCCATCTGTCAGCCTGGGCTGTCACCAACGCCCAGTACCGCGAGTTCGTGCGGCAGACCGGGCACCAGCCCCCGGGCCTGCGCGAGCTGCCGCTGGTGGTGGCGCCCGAGTCGGAGGCCCTCTTCCGCGAGATCGCGAGCGCCCACGCGTGGCGCGGCGCCGAACCGCCGACCGAACGGGCCGACCACCCGGTGACGCTCGTGACCCATACCGACGCGGTGGCATACTGCCGCTGGCTCAGCGAGCAGATCGGCCGCTTCGTCCGCCTGCCGACCGAGGCGGAATGGGAGCGCGCGGCCCGGGGCGGCGTCGAGGGCCGCAGGTATCCGTGGGGCGACGACATCGATTCCTCGCGCGCGAACTTCCTGCCCGATCCTTCGCTGAAACGGCTCCGCGGTACCCTGCCGGTGGCGAGCTTCCCCCCGAATGCCTACGAGCTGTACGACATGGTCGGCAACGTCTGGGAATGGGTGGCCGACTGGTATCGCCCCGATGCGTACAGCAGCGGCGAGCATCGCAACCCGCGCGGCCCGTCGACCGGCCGGATGCGCGTGGTGCGGGGCGGGTCGTGGGTGACCCACGACGTCACCCAGCTCCGCTGCGCGCACCGCCACCGGCTGCCGCCCGATACCTACGCGTACAGCATCGGGTTCCGGGTCGCCTATTCCGGGGATCAGGACGTCTAAGGTACAGGCGTGGAGGCGTGGAGGCGTGGAGGCGTGGAGGGGTGGAGGGGTGGAGGTACGTCAGTGAAGACATGGATCACGGCCTGCGCGATGGTGCTCGTCGCGGCGGCGGGCGCGGCGGCGCAGAGCGAGAGTTCGGTGGTGGTGGCGTCGGGTGAAGGGATCGTGAAGGCGGCCCCCGACCAGGCGTGGATCGCCGTGGCAAGCGAGGCGCGGTCGCGCGTGCCGCGCGAGGCGCAGCAGGAGGCCGCGCGTGCGATGACCGCCGTGCAGGAGAAGCTGGCCGCCGCGGGCGTGCCCCGCGAGGCCATGCGCACGATCGCCTATCACCTGCAGCCGGAGTTCGACTGGGTGAACGGCCGGCAGATTCCCCGCGGCTACCTGGCGCGCAACGCCATCGACGTGCGCGTGGACGATGTGGCGCGGGTCGGCGAGCTGCTCGACCTCGTGGTCGGGAGCGGCGCGACCAGCGTGCAGGGCCTGCGCTTCGATCTGAAGGCCCGCGAGGCGCGCGAGCGCGAGGCCCTGCGGCTGGCTGTGGCCGACGCCCGCGCGCGGGCCGAGGCGATGGCGGCGGGCGCCGGACGGTCGATCGATCGCATCCTGCGCATCGAGGAGCCGGCGCAGCGGATGGTCTACAGCCCCGCGCCGATGGCGATGGCGATGAAGGCCGAGGCGCAGGCCGACACGCCGGTGGCGCCGGGGGAGATCGAGATCCGGGCGCAGGTGACCGTGACCGCGGCGCTGAGGTAGACGCCGCTCACTCCTCCAGGCTCGCCCACAGGTACCACGCCGCGACCGACCGGTAGGGCCGCCACGGCTCGCCCAGGCGGCGCAGCCGGTCCGGCGAGGGCCGACGGCGCATGCCGTAGGCCCGCTGGACGGCCTTGACGAGGCCGAGGTCGTCCACCGGCCACACGTCGGGCCGCTTCAGCCGGAACATCAGGAACACCTCCGCCGTCCAGCGTCCGATCCCTTTCACCGCCATCAACTGCCGCATCGCGTCCTCGTCGGACGCCTGCGGCAGCGCCTCGAGATCGAGCCGGCCGTCGGCCACCCGCGCCGCGAGGTCGCGGACGAAGCTGGCCTTCGCGCGGCTGAAGCCCGCGCGCCTGAACGCCTCGTCGTCGAGCGCGGCGGCGCGCGCGGCATCGGGCGCGCCGCCGTCGAAGAGCGCGCAGAACCGCCCGAAGATGGTGTCGGCTGCCCGCGTGGAGAGCTGCTGCGACGCGATGGCGCGCACGAGCGCCGTGAACGCGTCCTCGGGACGCCCGTGGCCGAGGCGGCACGGGCCGATGCGGGCGATGATCGCGCCGAGCACGGGGTCGACGCGGGCCAGGTGGCGTCGCGCGCGCCGGTAGGGGTCGGGCATCGAGTGTCGAGCTTACCCCGGACCCGGCCGGGCGCCGCGCCGGCTCAAGCTCAGAGGGCGCTCTGCCGATTCGAGGTGCATGCTGCGAACCACCAGCCTCGCCCTCGCGGCCGCGCTCTTCCTGTCGGCCGCGCCCCTGGCCCAGGACCCGCATGCGCCTGCGGCCTCGACCAGCCCGGCGCCCGCCGCCGACCCCGCCGCGGTGCTGACCCGCCTGAAAGCGGGCAACGAGCGGTTCGCGGCCCGCGCGTCGCAGCCGCTGCCCATCGACGAGCACAAGCGCAAGGCGGCGGTGGGCGGACAGTCGCCGATGGCCGTGGTGCTGTCGTGCGCCGACTCGCGGGTGCCGCCTGAGGTGATCTTCAACACCGGGCTCGGCGACCTGTTCGTGGTGCGTGTCGCGGGCGGCGTGACCGATCAGGCGGTCCTCGCGAGCATCGAGTACGCCGTGGACCATCTCGGCCCGGCGCTCGTGGTGGTCATGGGCCACGAGTCGTGCGGCGCGGTGAAAGCGGCCATCGAGACGCCGCCAGGCGCCGACGGTGAGTCGCCGCACGTGGCCTACCTGCTGCAGCAGATCCGTCCCTCGTTCGAGCGGCTGCGCGAGGACGCCAGCGTGGCCGCCCTGCGCGACGCGGTGCTGGTCAACGTCGAGCAGGTGGTCAACGACCTGATGAACAAGAGCGCGACGGTCCGCGCGCGGCAGGCGGACGGCCGGCTGGGCGTGGTCGGCGCCTATTACGAGCTCGCCAGCGGGCGCGTGCACTTCTCGGCGCCCGTGCCCCGACCGACGAGCGTGGCGACGACCGCGGGGCGCGAGTAGCCATGCGCGCCGCGCTGTCCACCGCGCTGCTCGTTGCGTCGGCGCTGGGCGCGGCGGCCGGGGAGCCCCCGAAGAAAGCGCCGCCGGCCCAGCCCAAGCCAGCCGCCGCCACGTCCGCTCCTCCAGCGAAGCCCGCGACGGCCGCCAGGGGGCCCCTCGTGGAGGTCGTACCTGCCACCACGGCGCCGCCGCCCGCGTCCCGGCCGGCATCGCGCCCGGCCACGCGGGTGCGCCGCCCGGCGCCGCCCCCGGCCGCGCCGGCGTGGACGCTTCCCGTTGACGTGCACCTCTCATGGGACGTGCGCATCGACCCGCGGATGGCCGAGGCGCGCGAGCGGCTCGGCGTGCGGCTGGACTGGACGACGCGCCGCCAGTAGCGGCTACGCGGCGGGGCGCAGCGCCTCGCGCAGTTCGGGCAGCGGACGCTGTTCGGCGTCGAGCTGATCCAGGAAGTTCTGCAGCTCCGCCAGCCGCCCCTCCTCCAACATGCGGCGGCCGCACGCCAGCAGATCCTCCCGCGACCGGCCGGCGAGCTTGCCGAGCGGCTGCGCGACGATCTGGTGCAGGTGGAACTGGCTGAACGGCAGCTCGACGGCGAGCACCTCGAAGCCGTTCGTGCGGAAGCGATCCTGCCACCAGGCGAGCGGCTTCATCGTCACGTGGGTCAGGTCGGTGAAGAAGTGCTCGGGCGTGGCGGCCGTCGTGTTCTGGACCGTGATCCACACGAAGGCGCGGGCGACGCGCCACAGCTCGCGGATGGCCCGGTCGACCTCCTCGGGCGGCACGTGCTCGAACACCTCGACCGCGGTGACCAGGTCGAACGCGTCGTCACGGTAGGGCAGGGCCGAGATGGCCGACGCCGTCAGGTGACGCCTCGTCGCGGCATCGCTCGCGCCCACCGCGTAGACGGAGAGGTCGGTGCCCCAGGCCCTGACGCCGCGGTGCCGCAGCTCGCGGACGAACTCGCCCTTGGCGCAGCCGATTTCCAGGCACGTGGACGGCGCGAAGGTGGCCGCCACGTAATCGGCCTGCACCGGCGCGAAGCTGTCGCCCGAGTAGCTGGTGTAGGCGTTGATGCCGGCGTCCTGGCCTCGCTCGAAGTACGCCTCGCCGAACAGCGCGCCTGAGCGCACGTGGTGGACGTGCCGCCGCTGGTGCTCGATGCGCCCCACCAGCGCGCGGGCGCGCGCCGCCGCCGGGTGTCCAGGCTCGATCTGCGCTCCACGGCGCCACATGGCCAACGCCATCTCGCGCCGCCCGAGACGGTACGCGCACTCGGCCAGCTCGAAATGCGCGTCGGCGCTGGCCGGATGCCGATCGACGGCGTGCTGAAGCTCGGCCTCGGCGGCGACGAGCTTGCCGCGCTCGCGGAAGTAGCGCGCGCGCGGGAGCGGGTCGTCCGCGGCGACGGCGTCGATGAGCGCGTGCACTTCGGCCTCGAACGCCTCCCGCGAGAACTCGCGGGCCCGCGCCGGTCCCTGCGCCGCGAGCGCCTCCCGTTCGGCCGGCCGCCGGGCGAGCCAGGCCGTCCGGGCAATGAACTCCTCGACCGACGCGGCGTGCAGCCCGTGGCGCGCGGGCTCGACGATGTCGACCGGGCCCCCGGCAGCCGCGACGACCGGGACGGCGCCGCTCGCCAGGGCCTCGACGATGGTGATGCCGAAGTGCTCGGCGGCCGCCGGCTCCATCGTCAGCCCCTCGCCGTCGAAGCCCGCCGCGTGCCAGTAGATGCTGGCCCGCGCGTAGAGATCGCGCCGCACGTCGGCGGACACGTCGGTCAGGATGTCGACCGGCAGCCCCTCGGCCTCCGCCCGGACTCGCGCCAGATACCCCGCGTGCTCCTCGCTCGTGCTGCCCGCCAGCGCGAGCCGCCAGCCGGTGATGCCGCGCGCCAGGAGCTCGCGAAACGCGCGCACCATGAGCAGCTGGTTCTTGTTGTTGCCGCGCTCGTTCTCGAAGAAGCGCCCGACGCTCACGATGAGCGGCTCCTTCGGGCCTGGCGCGAAGCGGTTGACGTCGATGGGCGGCGCCGCGACCGCCGTGCGCGCGACGCCCCAGTAGTTCTCGATCCAGCGCGCCGAATACGGCGAGATCGTCAGCACCGCGTCGTACTGCGCCGCCCACTCGGTGAACAGCTGGGGAAAGAAAACCGCCAGCAGGTTGCGCCGGCCCCACGGAGGGAGGACGCTGAAGTGCGAGAGATTCACGAACAGGTCGTAGTTCCGTGCCAGGTGGGGCGACGCGATGACGCGGACGGTGAGATTGCGGTCGGGCAGGTCGACGCCGAGGTCGTCGAACACCGCCTGTCGCGGGGTCCACTCCGCCTTCTCGACGAGCAGATCCACCGGCCACCGGGCCGCGAGCGCGCGCATGAGCGACCCCGCGTAGTGCTCACCGCCGCCGACGCCCGCGGTGTGACTGCAGTACAAGCCGACCGTACGGATGTCCACGCCTGCGGCTGAGCAAGAGGAGTGCCGTCGGCCGGAGCGAGCGTGGCGGCGGCGTGCGTGAGGGCCCACAACCCGGAGCCCAGAGCCTAAAGCCCAGAGCCCAAAGCCCTTAGCCCCGCTTCCTTCAGAACCTGACGCGCGTCTTGACCGTGAGGTTGATGCCCGGAGCGTCGACACCCGAGCCGTGCCACCGATAGTTGCGGTCGGCCAGGTTGTCGGCGATGACCGTGAGATCCACGTGCGGCGTAAGCTTCCACCCGGCCCGGGCGCCCATCACGACGAAGCCCGGCGTGGTCGTGAAGAGCGGCGCCGCCGACCGTCCGCCGAGCACACGGCGCTGCACCTCGGCGAGCGTCTCGCCGGTCGAGACGAGCACGCCGTTGCGGACCAGGCCCAGGTCAGTGGCCGTGCCGTCGAAGTAGCGGGCGATGGTCGCGGCCGTGCGCCGCGCGCCGATGCGGGCGTCGCCCAGATCGCCTGACGAGAGCCGCTCCTGCGTCAGCGCGAACTGCACCACGCCCTCGATCCACAGCGAGCTGGTCGTCGGCTCGTACTTGAGCCGCGCAACGCCGAGCGGCGGGGGCATGCGCCGCGCGAAGGCGCCGGTGTCGAGATCGCGTCCGTTGGCGAAAGCGAAGTTCGCGCCCGCCACCCAGGCCGGCGTGATGCGGACCGTCGCGTCGGCTTCCAGTCCCCGGATGCGGGCGCGCTCGACGTTGACGCGCGTCACGACGGGCCGCGGATCCTCGGCGATGAACGCGCGCCCCGCCGCGTCCTGGCTGACGATGGTGTAGCCCGCGATGGTCGTGCCCACCAGCCCGGCCGGGAAGATTGCGGTGCGCCGCTGGATGGCGTCCCGCAGTTCGAGGTCGAAGCCGGTGATTGATGCCGAGAGGCGCGCCGCCTGCACGCGCGCCCCCAGCTCGAAGGCCCAGAGCGTCTCGGGGCCGAGCGCCGCCACCGCCGTGCCCGTCGAGACGGCGTCCGCGCCGTCGCTCGTCCCCATCCGCGCGCCGAAGTCGGCCGCCTGGCGCGTCGAGATCTCGAAGCCGCCTCCGGTGATGCCGATGCCGCCGAGATCGAGCGCGTTGGCCGCGCGGAAGCCCCGGTTGACGCTGCCCGTGAGATTCAGCCAGGGTCGCACGCGGACGACCACGCCCGAGTTGAACGTGACGGCCTGGGACACCACCGACTCGTCGACCACGCCCAGCGCCGGCTGCGCCCTCGTCCCGAACGCAAAGCGCCCGTAGCGCGCGCCGCCCCGCAGCGACAGGCGCGACCCCACGTCCTGCGCGATCTGCCCGAAGAGCCCGGCGCTCGTGTACCGCGTGCCGTCCGGCACCTCGGGGCGGAGCGTCTCGGCCGGGCCGCCGCTCGGGGCCGTCCGCAGGCGCCTGGTCGCGATGAACTCGTCGTACACCTCGCCGCCCACCGTCACCACGCTCTGCGGCGTCAGCGTGCGCGAGGCCTGTGCCTGGTAGCCCACCGCGAGCGTCCGTCCGAACTCGCGCTCGATGGCTGCGCCGGGACGCGCCTGCTCGAGGCGGTCGTCCTGCTGCCGGTTCAGGGAGAACGACGCGTTGAACGCCTGCAGCGGACCGAGGCGCTGCCGCTCGTAGCGGACCACGGCGAAGTCGAGCTGTTGCGGATCGAACTCGCTCCGGTGGAGGCCGTCGCCGCCCCAGATGCGGTCGTAGCGGCTCACGCCGTGCTGCTCTTCGTGCAGGTATGTCGCGTGGAGCGTAGAGGCCGGGCCCAGCCGGAACGACGCTGCCACCTGGGCGCCGCTCTGCCGGAAGCCGGTGTCGCGCAGGCGCGTGCCCAGCACCGTGGACGGGAGCCCGAGGTAGCGCGTGACCGCGGCGTGGGAGTCGACGCCGCCCCCGGGCCGGAGATCGCCGACGCGCCGACCCGACCCCCCGACCCGCAGCGCGGCGCTCCGCCCGTGCACGCTCACTGCGGCCGACGCGCCGGCGGCCAGGTCGGCGCTGCCGAGGCTCAGCTCGGCCGTGCCGCTCGTCTCGAGCGCCCCTCCCGTCGCGAAGGGCGGCCGGAAGGTCAGCACGTTGAGCGTCCCACCCAGCGCGTCGCTCCCGTACTGCACCGACGCCGGACCGCGCACCACTTCCATGCGATCGACGATGTTGGCGTCGATCCACCCCAAGTACTGCGTGGCGCCCGCGCGGAACGTCGACGTGTTCAGCCGCACGCCGTCCACCAGGTACACGATGCGCTGCGCCGAGAACCCGCGGATGAACGGCGAGGCCTGCGCCGTCGTGGTCTGCTGGACGAGGATGCCGGGCTCCTCCCGGAGCGCCTGCGGCAGGAGCTGAAACGCACGCGATTCGATCTCCTCGCGCGTGGTCACCGACGTGGCCTGCGGGATCGCGAACGACTGCTCCGCGTCGCCGCGCGATGCGGTGACGACCACTTCACTCTGCAGGCCGCCCAGCCGCAGGACCAGCCGCACGAACCGATTGGCCCGGCCCGTCAAGTCCACGGCGACGCGCGTCCGCTCGAAGCCGTCGGCCCTGGCCTCCACTTCGCACGGCGCGGCCGGCAGCCGTGCCGCCCGAAACCGGCCGGCGGCATCCGCGAAGGCGGTCTCGACCCGATCGCCGCACGTGACGACCACGGCCGCACCGGGCAGCGCGCCGCCGGACACGTCCTCGACGATGCCGGTCACCGTGCGATCCGCCACGGCCTGAACGGTCCCGGCGAGTCCGGCCAGGACCAGGGCAGCGGTGAGCATTCCCCGATGATAGCCGCAGTCTCACGGAACGCCGTCACGGGGTTCCGACACAGGGGTCCTGCACCCGTGAGGGAACCGCCCTGTTTTCAGACCGTGTTGCAATCCGGACCGTATCGGTCGTATTTTGAGATCATCATGTTGTCCGAGTCCGTGTCCCTGCCGGCCAGCCCCGTCACCGGGCTCGTGGGTCGCACGGCGCTCGTGCGCCTGTCCCGCATGGAGCGGGAGGCGCCCGGCGTGGAGATCTACGCGAAGGCGGAGTGGATGAACCCCGGCGGGTCGGTGAAGGACCGGGCGGCGCTGCGGATGATCCAGGAGGGGCTGGCGAGCGGCGCGCTGACGCCGGGGCGCCGGATTCTGGACGCCACGTCCGGCAACACGGGCATTGCCTATGCCATGCTGGCGGCGTCGCTCGGGTACGGCGTGACGCTGACGGTGCCGGCCAACGTCACGCGGGAGCGGCTCCAGGTGCTGCGCGCGTTCGGCGCGGAGGTGATTCTGACGGATCCGATGGAGGGGTCCGACGGCGCCATCCGCGAGGCGCGGCGGCGGTACGAGGCCGAGCCGTGGCGGTATTTCTACCCGGACCAGTACAACAACGACTTCAACTGGCGGGCCCACTTCGACACGACGGGCCCCGAGATCGTCGAGCAGACCGGCGGACGCCTGACGCACTTCGTGGCCGGGCTCGGCACGAGCGGCACGTTCATGGGCGTGGGCCGCTACCTTCGCACGGCGCTGCCCGACGTGGTGCTGGCGTCGGTGCAGCCCGATTCGCCGCTGCACGGGGTCGAGGGGCTGAAGCACATGGCGTCGGCGATCGTGCCGGGCATCTACGATGCGGCGCTGGCCGACCACGACCTTCGCGTCTCGACGGAGGAGGCGCAGGCGCTGACCCGGCGGCTCGCCGCGGAGGAGGGGCTGCTCGTCGGCGTCTCGAGCGGCGCCAACCTCGCTGGCGCGCTGGCGCTCGCGCGAGCCGTGGGGCGCGGCGTGTTCGTGGTCATCTTCTGCGACAGCGGCCAGCGCTACCTGTCGGAGCGCTTCTGGACCGACGATGGCGCTGCGAATTGATCTGGCGGCTGCCGCGGCCATCCGGGCCCACGGCCGCGAGGCCTATCCGCACGAGTGCTGCGGGGCGATGTATGGCGGCGACGGAGAGGTACGGGACGTGCTGGCGCTGCCGAACGTGACCGCGGAGGGGCCGCGCCGCCGGTTCCGCGTGTCCGACGGCGACTACCGGGCGGCCGAGGCGCGGGCCGCGGCGCTCGGGCTGGCGCTGGTCGGCTTCTACCATTCGCATCCCGATCACCCGGCCGAGCCGTCGCAGTACGATCTGGACCACGCCTGGCCGAACTGGTCGTACGTGATCGTGTCGGTCCAGGGCGGGCAGCCGGCGGATCTCCGCTCGTGGCGCCTGCGCGAGGATCGGTCGCGGTTCGATGAAGAGGCCCTCATCGTCTGAGAGACAGCCATGATCAGGATTCACATCCCCACACCCCTCCGGCCGTACACGGACAAGCAGGACACCATCGAGCTCGATGGCGCGACGGTGGGCGAGCTGCTGGCGAATTTGACGACCCGCTTCGCCGGGCTGCGGCCGCACCTCTACACCGAGCAGGGCCGGCTGCGGAGCTTCGTCAACGTCTACGTGAACGACGAGGACATCCGGTACCTGCAGAAGGACCAGACCCCCCTCAAGGCGGGCGATGCGGTGAGCATCGTCCCCTCGGTGGCGGGTGGGGCGGCGACGGAGGCGCCCGCGGCCCTACCGCAGCTCTCGGCCGAGGAGGTGCGCCGCTACAGCCGGCATCTGATTCTGCCCGAGGTGGGCATGGACGGGCAGCGGCGACTGAAGGCGTCGAAGGTGCTCTGCATCGGCGCGGGCGGACTGGGGTCCCCGGTCGCGATGTACCTGGCCGCCGCCGGCGTCGGCACCCTCGGCCTCGTCGACTTCGACGTCGTCGACGAATCGAACCTGCAGCGGCAGCTCCTGCACGGGACCCCCGACGTGGGCCGTCCGAAGCTCGACTCGGCGCGCGACCGGTTGCACGCCCTCAACCCCCACGTGCACGTGGAGACGTACGAGACGGCGCTGTCGTCGGCCAATGCGCTGCAGCTGTTCGCCCCCTACGACGTCATCGTCGACGGGACGGACAACTTTCCCACGCGGTACCTGGTGAATGACGCGTGCGTGCTGACGGGCAAGCCCAACGCGTACGGCAGCATCTTCCGCTTCGAGGGACAGGCGTCGGTGTTCGGCGTGAAGGAGGGGCCGTGCTACCGGTGCTTGTACCCCGAGCCGCCGCCGCCGGGCCTGGTGCCGAGCTGCGCGGAGGGCGGTGTGCTGGGCGTGCTGCCGGGCATCATCGGGACCATCCAGGCGATGGAGACCATCAAGCTGCTGCTCGGCGTCGGGGAGCCGCTCGTGGGACGCTTCCTGGTGTTCGACGCGCTCCGCCTGCGCTTCCGCGAGCTGAAGCTCCGGAAGGATCCCGACTGCCCGGTGTGCGGCGCGCATCCCACGGTGACGCAGTTGATCGACTACGAGCAGTTCTGCGGCGTTGCGCCGGCGGCGGCCGCCGGGGCGCACGGCGCCGCGACGGAGCCGGAGATGACGCCGAAGGAGCTGCACACGCGGATGAAAGCCGGCGAGCGCCTGCTGATCGTCGACGTGCGCGAGCCGAACGAGTTCCAGATCTGCCGCATTCCCGGCGCGGTCCTCGTGCCGCTCGGCGAGCTGCCGCAGCGCTACGAGGAGCTGGACCGGACGGCGCTCGTCGTCTGCCAGTGCCGGTCGGGCGTCCGGAGCGCCAAGGCCGCGGCGTTCCTCCGCGGCGTGGGCTTTCCGCGGGTGGTCAACCTCACGGGCGGCATCCTGCGGTGGATTGACGACGTGGATCCGACGCAGATGAAATACTAGACCGGTGAGCGTCCGCCTGCTGGTTGCCGTCGCCACCGACCTCGAGGGGGCCGTGCTGCGGGAGCGGCTCGGCGATCGGCCCGACGTGCAGGTGGTGCGCACGGGCGTGGGGCCCGTGAACGCGGCGCACGCGGTGACGCTGGCGATCGCCCGCGATCGGCCTGGCGGCATCGTCGTGTGCGGGGTGGGCGGCGCCTATCCGGGGTCGGGGCTGCGGGTCGGCGACGTCGCGTGTGCGGCCACCGAGCGCTACGGCGACCTCGGCGCCTCGAGCCCGTCGGGCTTCCTCGACATGCAGGCGCTCGGCTTCCCGATCGTCGAGTCGCCGGTGCGGCTGTACAACGAGCTGCCCATGCAACTGTTTCCGGCCGAGCGCCGCGCGTCGTTCGTCACGGTCTCGACCTGCACGGGCACCGAGGCGGCGGCGCGGGCGCTGGAGGCGCGGACCGGCGGAGCCGTGGAGAACATGGAGGGCGCGGCCGTCGCGCACGTCGCCCACCTGCACGGCGTGCCCGTCGGCGAGATCCGGGGCATCAGCAACATGGTGACCGACCGCGATCCGGGCGCGTGGCGACTGCGTGAAGCGGCGCTCGCGGCCCAGGAGGCCCTCGTCTCGTGGATCGCGCGCCGCTGAACTTCGCCTTCTCGCCGTGCCCGAACGACACGTTCGCGTTCCACGCGCTCGTGCACGGCCTCGTGCCCGGGCCGGCGGTGGAGGCGCACCTGGACGACATCGAGGCGCTCAACGCGCGCGCCGAGCGCGGCGAGGCGGAGATCACGAAGCTCTCGATCCCGGCGTTCGCGCGCGTGCGCGACCGGTTCGTGCTGCTCGGCGCCGGCGGGGCCGCGGGCTTCGGGGTCGGCCCCATCGTGGTCGCGCGGGAGCCGCGGGCGGTTGGCGGGCGCGTGGCCATTCCCGGCGCGCGCACGACGGCGGCGCTGCTGCTCCGGCTGGCGGGCCGCTTCGAGACCGTGCCCATGCGCTTCGACCGCATCGAGGACGCGGTGCTCGCCGGCGAGGTGGACTGCGGCGTGCTGATCCACGAGGGGCGGTTCACGTTCGACGGGAAAGGCCTCACGCTCGTGGCCGACCTCGGGGCGCTGTGGGAGTCGCGGATGGGGTGTCCGCTGCCGCTGGCCGGCATCGCCATCCGGCGCGATCTGGCTCCGGCGCTGGCTGGCGCCGTCGATGCGGCGCTGCGGGCGAGCGTCGAGCACGCGTGTGCGCATCCCGAGGCCAGCCGGTCGTACGTGGCGGCGCACGCGCAGGAGATGGACCCGGATGTCACGGCGCGGCACATTGCGCTCTACGTGAACGACTACACCCGCCAGCTCGACCGCGAGGCGGTGCTGCGGATGCTGGAGTGGGGCGCCGCCGAGGGCATGTTTCCGGCGCCCGACCCGACGATCCCCAGCTTCGCCCCCTGAACCCCGGGGGACCCGGGGGACGGAACCCGCGTGAGGAACCCCCGTGAGGAACCTTGTGCGGAACCCCATGATCAAATATCCGACTTGCACAGTCCGATTTTGGGGATCTAAACTAGGACTTTAGAGGTCGTATATCGAGGCATGCTGAGGCTGTCCAAGAAGGCCGACTACGCGCTGATGGCCATGAAGCACCTGGCGACGCGCCAGGTGGAGGCGGGGTCATCGAGCGCGCGGGAGATTGCGGAGGCGTACGCCATACCGCTGGAGCTGCTGGCCAAGGTGCTCCAGCGGCTCGTGCGGGCGAAGCTGCTCGCCTCGGTGCAGGGCACGCGCGGCGGCTACCGGCTGGCGCGTGTGCCCCAGACCATCAGCATCGCGGACGTGATTCAGGCGGTGGACGGCCCGGTCACGGTGACGGCGTGCTCGCCCGACGATCATGCCTGCGATCAGTTTTCGACCTGCAGCATTCGCGATCCCCTCTGGCGCGTGCGGAGCCGGATCGTGGACGCGCTCAGCACGGTGACGGTGGCGGAGCTGGCGGCCGACGTCGAAGGCGACGCGCCGGCGACGGCCGACGCGACGCGCATGATGTTCGTGCGGTGATGGCGCGACCGGTGTATCTCGATCACCACGCGACGACTCCGGTCGATCCGCGTGTGGTCGACGCGATGCTGCCGTTCTTCACGGAGCGGTTCGGCAACGCGGCGGCCCGGCAGTACCGGCTTGGCTGGGAGGCGGGCGAGGCGGTCGAGCAGGCGCGGAAGCAGGTGGCGGCGCTCATCGGCGCTTCCGCGAAGGACGTGATCTTCACCAGCGGGGCGACCGAGTCGAACAACCTGGCGCTCAAGGGCGCCGCGGCGGCCGCCGCGGCGGGGCGGCGGTCGATCGTCACGGTGGTAACCGAGCACAAGGCGGTGCTCGATCCGTGCCGACGGCTCGAGGCGCAGGGCTGGACGGTCACGCGGCTCCCGGTGGAGCCCGATGGTCTGCTGGACCTGGATCGGCTGCGGGCGGCGGTGGACGAGCGGACGGCGCTCGTGAGCGTCATGGCCGCGAACAACGAGATTGGCGTGCTGCAGCCGCTGGCCGAGGTCAGCGCTATCGCGCACGCGCAGGGCGCGCTCGTGCACACCGACGGGGTGCAGGCGGCGGGGCGAGTGCCGTTCGACGTGGAGGCCGCGGGCGTGGACCTGGCGTCGCTGACGGCGCACAAGCTGTACGGGCCGAAGGGCGTGGGCGCCTTGTATGTGCGGCGGACGCCGCGGCGCGTCGCGATCGAGCCGCTCGTCGATGGCGGCGGCCACGAGCGCGGGATGCGGTCGGGGACGCTCAACGTGCCGGGGATTGTCGGCTTCGGCGCCGCCGCGGCCGTTGCGCGCGACGAGATGCCGTCGGAGGCCGCGCGGCTCGCCGCGCTTCGCGATCGGCTGCTGGCCGCGCTCGAGGCCGGGCTCGAGGGACTGATCGTCAACGGCGCGATGGCGCCGCGGCTGCCGGGCAACCTCAACGTCAGCGTCGCAGGCGTGGACGGGGAGGCGCTGCTCGTGAGCCTGGTCGACGACCTTGCGGTGTCGTCGGGCGCCGCGTGCACGGCAGCCGAGCCGTCGCACGTGCTGAAGGCGCTCGGCCGGCCCACCGATCTGGCGCTCGCGTCGCTGCGCTTCGGCCTGGGCCGATGGACCACGGAGGCGGATGTCGACTTCGCCGCCGCGCGCGTGTGCGAGGTGGCCTCGCGGCTGCGGGCGATGGCGCCCATGAAGTGAGGCGTGGGGCTTGGGGAAGGCGTGAGGCGTGAGGCGCGCGGCTTGGGCCAGAGCCCGGAGCCCAGAGCCATTGGGAAGCACCGATGCACCATTCGGCCGAAGTGCTGGCGCGGGTGAAGGCGCCGGGGCGCGTCGGGGCGCTGGCCTCCGACGATCCGGCGGTGGGCACGGGCGAGGCGGGGAGCTTCGACGCCGGCACGGTGACGCGCATCCAGGTGCGCGTCGACGCAGCGGCGCGGCGGGTGGTGGAGGCGCGGTTCAAGGTGTTCGGCTGCAGCGCCGCGATTGCGAGCGCCAGCCTGGTGACGGAGCGCATCGAGGGCGCGGCCGTCGACGACGTGCTGCGGCTCGAGCCGGCGGAGATTCAGGCGACGCTGGCCCTGCCGGACGAGCGTCGCCACGTGGCGGCGCTGGCCGTTGCGGCGGCGCGACGGGCGGTGGAGCGGTGGCGGAGGGATCGATGATTCAGATAACCGAAAGCGCGGCGCGCGTCATCGCGCGGCAGCTCGCGCGGCAGCAGCTCGCCGGCGGTGGGCTGCGGGTCGCCGTCAAGGCGGGCGGCTGCTCGGGCTTCAGCTACGTGTTCGGCTGGGACGCGGCGCCGCGCGAGACCGACCAGGTCTTCGAGGGGCCGGGCGGCGCGAAGGTGTTCGTGGATCCGCGGAGCCTCCGGCTGCTCGACGGCACCGTGCTCGACTTCGACGAGCACAACCTGCTGGCGACCAGCTTCACGCTGAAGAACCCCCACGCGACGAGCACGTGCGGGTGCGGCGACAGCTTTTCGGCTTGATCGTCGTTAGTGACGAATGACGAATGACGAATGACGAAAGCCTAGAGCCCGGAGCCTGGAGCCCGACACAATCGGAATCGACCGAACCATGAGCACATCCACGGAACTCATCGAGCAGCTGGCGACGAAGGAATACAAGTACGGGTTCACGACCGACGTCGAGCAGGAGATTGCGCCGAAGGGCCTCAACGAGGACATCGTCCGGCTGATCTCGTCGAAGAAGGACGAGCCCGAGTGGCTGCTCGAGTGGCGGCTGAAGGCGTACCGCGCGTGGCTGAAGATGACCGAGCCGACGTGGCAGAACGTCACCTACCCGCCCATCGACTACCAGGGCATCAGCTACTACGCGGCGCCGAAGCGGAAGCAGAGGCTGAACAGCCTCGACGAGGTCGACCCCGAGATCCGGCGGACGTTCGAGAAGCTCGGCATCCCGCTCGAGGAGCAGAAGCTGCTCTCGGGCGTTGCGGTCGACGCGGTCTTCGACTCGGTGTCGGTGGCGACGACGTTCCGCGACAAGCTGGCGGCGCTCGGCATCATCTTCTGCTCGTTCTCGGAGGCGGTGCGGGAGCACCCGGACCTGGTCCGCCAGTACCTGGGCACGGTAGTGCCGTACACCGACAACTTCTTCGCCGCGCTCAACTCGGCGGTCTTCAGCGACGGCAGCTTCGTGTTCGTGCCGAAGGGCGTGCGGTGCCCGATGGAGCTGAGCACCTACTTCCGCATCAACGCGAAGGAGACGGGCCAGTTCGAGCGCACGCTCATCGTGTGCGAGGCCGGCGCGCAGGTGAGCTATCTCGAGGGCTGCACGGCGCCGCAGCGCGACGAGAACCAGCTCCATGCCGCCGTGGTCGAGCTCGTGGCGCTCGACGACGCGACGATCAAGTACTCGACGGTCCAGAACTGGTATCCGGGCGACAAGGACGGAAAGGGCGGCATCTACAACTTCGTCACCAAGCGCGGCATCTGCAAGGGGCGGAAGTCGAAGATCACCTGGACGCAGGTGGAGACGGGGTCGTCGATCACCTGGAAGTACCCGAGCTGCATCCTGCAGGGCGACGACTCGGTCGGCGAGTTCTACTCGGTAGCGGTGACCAACAACCGGCAGCAGGCCGACACCGGCACGAAGATGATCCACCTCGGGAAGAACACGCGCTCCACGATCGTGTCCAAGGGCATCTCGGCGGGCCGGGGGCAGAACACGTACCGCGGCGCGGTGAAGATTGGCAGGCAGGCCACCAACGCGCGCAACTACTCGCAGTGCGACTCGCTGCTCATCGGCGACCGCTGCGGCGCGCACACGTTTCCGTATCTGGAAGTCAAGAACACGAGCGCCAGCGTGGAGCACGAGGCCTCGACGTCGAAGATCGGCGAGGATCAGATTTTCTACTGCGAGCAGCGCGGCATCTCGAAGGAAGACGCCATCAACATGATCGTGAGCGGCTTCTGCAAGGAGGTCTTCCGGGAGCTGCCGATGGAGTTCGCCGTCGAGGCCCAGAAGCTGCTCGGCGTGTCGCTCGAAGGATCAGTCGGGTAGGGGGGGACTCATACCATCATGTCGCTTCTCGACGTCACGAATCTGCAGGTGCGGGCGGAGGACAAGCAGATCCTCCGCGGCGTGTCCCTCTCGGTCAACCCGGGCGAGGTGCACGCCATCATGGGGCCCAACGGGTCGGGCAAGAGCACCTTCGCCCGGGCGCTGGCCGGCCATCCGGGGTACGAGGTGACCGACGGCGCGGTGACCTACCGCGGCAAGGACCTGCTCGACATGTCGCCGGACGAGCGGGCCCGCGAGGGCGTGTTCATGGCGTTCCAGTACCCGGTGGAGATTCCCGGGGTCAACAACGCCTACTTCCTCAAGGCGGCGGTGAACGCCAAGCGGCGTCACCAGGGGCTGGAGGAGCTCGACGCCATGGACTTCATGGCTCTCATTCGCGAGAAGGCGAAGCTGCTGCAGGTGGACGAGGGGATGCTGCAGCGCTCGGTCAACGAGGGCTTCTCGGGCGGCGAGAAGAAGCGCAACGAAATCTTCCACATGGCCGTGCTCGAGCCGACGCTGGCGGTGCTCGACGAGACGGACTCCGGGCTCGACATCGACGCGCTCAAGATCGTGGCCCACGGCGTCAACGCGATGCGGGCGCCGGATCGCGCCTTCATCGTCGTGACCCACTACCAGCGGCTCCTCAACTACATCGTGCCCGACTTCGTGCACGTGCTCAGCGAGGGGAAGCTCGTGCGGTCGGGCGGGCGCGAGCTGGCACTCGAACTCGAGGAGAAGGGCTACGGCTGGCTGGAGACGGCCGGGGCCCGGAGCTAGGGAGGCGGACGTGCCGACGACCGAACCGCTCGCCCCCGTCATGCCGCCCGGCGTGGCCGCCGTGCTGGCCGAGCACGCGCGGTTCCTGAAGGGCCGCGGCGCGGCGGCGCCGCCCTGGCTGCAGGAGCTGCGCGCGCGCGCCGTGGATCGCTTCACCGCCCTCGGCTATCCGACCGTCCGGCAGGAGGAGTGGCGCTTCACCAGCGTGGCGCCCATCGCGGAGACGGCGTTCCGCCTGGCCGAGTCAGGCCCGACGAACGCGAGGGAGCTGGTCGAGCGCGTCGCCATTCCCGGCGCGGTGCGCATCGTGCTGCTCAACGGGCGCTTCTCCCCGGAGCTGTCGCGGCTGGAGCCGCCGTCCGGCGTCGTCGTGGGCAGTCTGGCGCGGGCCGTGGCCGATGCGCGGCCCGAGTGCGCGCACCTGGGCCAGGCGAGCGTCGACGCGCCGTTCGTCGCGCTCAACACCGCGTTCGTCGAGGACGGGGCGCTCGTCACCGTGCGGAAGAACGCCCTCGTCGAGCCGCCGATCCATGTCATCTTCGTCAACGGGGACGCCGAAGCCCTGATGATCCACCCGCGGGCGCTCATCGCGCTCGGCGCCAACAGCCAGGCGAGCCTCGCGCAGACGTTCGTGGGCGGCGCGGGCCGGGCGCACTTCACCAACAGCGTCACCGAGGTGGCGCTTGGCGAGAACGCGGTGCTCGACTACGTGCACGACCAGCGCGAGACCGACGAGGCCTTCCACATGGCGTCGCTGCACGTGGCGGCCGACCGCTCGGCCACGTTCCGGGCCAGGACCGTCACCCTGGGCGGCCGGCTGGTGCGCAACGACTTCATGGCCGTGCTGGGCGGCGAGGGCGCGCACTGCACGCTCGACGGCTGCTACCTCGTCGACGGCGCCAGGCTCGTCGACAACCACACGACCATCGACCACGCCGTGCCGAACTGCACGTCGCACGAGCTGTACAAGGGCATCCTCGATGGGCGCGCGAAGGCCGTCTTCAACGGCCGCATCATCGTGCGCGAGGACGCCCAGAAGACCGACGCCAAGCAGACCAACCGCGCGCTGCTCCTCTCCGACGAGGCGACGATCAACTCGAACCCGCAGCTCGAGATCTTCGCCGACGACGTGAAGTGCACGCACGGGGCCGCCATCGGCCAGCTCGACGAGGAGGCGCTGTTCTACCTGCGGGCGCGCGGCCTGACCGAGAAGGACGCGCGCGACATGCTGATTCACGCGTACGCGGGCGAGATTCTCGAGGGGATCCCGATCGAGGCCCTGCGCGGGCAGCTCGAGCGCGAGCTGTTCGTGCAGCTCGATCGCGACCTGGCGGATCATCGATGACGAAGGTGCTGCACGGAGGGTCGCCGGCCGGGGCTGCCGCGCCGGGGTCCCGCCCGACCCCGGAGGGGTCCTCCTCGCGGGTTCCCGCCGAGGGCTCCGGACGGGAGTTCGGAGCGCGGTTCCGCGACGATTTCCCGATCCTGCGGCAGCAGGTGCACGGCAGGCCCCTCGTGTATCTCGACAACGCGGCGACCACGCAGAAGCCGCAGGCGGTGATCGACGCGATCGGGCGCTACTACGTCGAGGACAACGCCAACGTGCACCGCGGCGTGCACGCGTTGAGTGGGCGGGCCACGGAGGCCTTCGAGGCCGCGCGCGCGAGGGTGGCGCGGTTCCTCGGCGCGGCCGACCCGGCGGAGATCATCTTCACCCGCAACGCCACCGAGGCCATCAACCTCGTGGCGCAGGCGTGGGGCCGCGCGAACCTCCGCGCCGGCGACGAGATCGTCATCAGCGCGATGGAGCACCATTCGAACATCGTGCCGTGGCAGCTCGCCGCCGAGGCCACCGGCGCCGTCCTGAAGGTCGTGCCCATCGACGATGCAGGCGCGCTCGTGATGGAGGAGGCGGAGCGGCTCATCGGGCCGCGCACGAAGCTGGTCGCCGTGTCGCACCTGTCGAACGCGCTCGGCACCATCAACCCCGTGGCGGACATCGCGGCGCTGGCCCGCCGCGTCGGCGCCGTCACCCTCGTGGACGGCGCCCAGGCCGCGTACCACATGCCGGTGGACGTCCGCGCCCTGGGCGTGGATTTCTACGCCATCACGGGGCACAAGCTCTACGGCCCGACCGGCATCGGCGCGCTCTACGGCCGCGCCGCGCTGCTCGACGCCATGCCCCCGTGGATGGGCGGCGGCGACATGATCAGCTCGGTGACCTTCGAGAAGTCGACGTGGAACGTGCTGCCGAACAAGTTCGAGGCCGGCACGCCGCACATCGAGGGCGCCATCGGCCTCGGCGTGGCGCTCGATTACCTGACGGGCATCGGGATGGACCGCATCCAGGCCGCCGAGAAGGAGCTGCTCGACTACGGGACGGCCGCGCTGGCCGAGGTGCCCGGGCTCCGGCTGATCGGGACGGCGCCGCGCAAGGCCAGCATCCTGTCGTTCGTGCTCGAGGGCATCCATCCGCACGATATCGGGACCATCGTGGACCGCGAGGGGGTGGCGATCCGCACCGGCCACCACTGCGCGCAGCCCGTCATGGAACGCTTCGGCGTGCCCGCGACGGCGCGGGCGTCGCTGGCGCTCTACAACACGCGCGCGGACCTCGACGCGCTCGTCGCGGCGCTGCACACGGTGCGCGAGGTGTTCGGCTGATGTCGGCGCTCAACGAGCTGTACCAGGAAGTCATCCTCGACCACAACCGCCGGCCGCGGAACTTCCGCGCCATCGACGGGGCGACGAAGACGCAGGAAGGCTACAACCCGCTCTGCGGCGACCGCCTGACGCTGTACGTGACGCTCGACGGCGACCGCATCGCCGACGTGGCGTTTCAGGGCTCCGGCTGCGCCATCTCGAAGGCGTCGGCGTCGCTCATGACCGAGGCGCTCAAGGGCCGGACCGTGGCCGAGGCCCGCGAGATGTTCGCGAGGTTCCACGAGATGATCACGTCGGCCCCCGGGAGCGACGCGCCCGAGCTGGGCAAGCTCGCGGTGCTGGCCGGCGTGCGCGAGTTCCCGACGCGGGTCAAGTGCGCGAGCCTGGCGTGGCACACGCTCAAGGCCGCCGTGTCCGACCAGGACGCCGGTCCCGTGACGACCGAGTAACCGTCATGTCAGGAAGCATGCTGCCCATGATGCCCACGCCCGGAGGCTCTCCCGACCAGTCCCCTGCCAATGCCTTCAGCGAGTCGATCGACGACATCGTCCCCGACCCGGCGAAGATGGCGGAGCTCCGTCCCCAGGTGGTCGAGGCGCTCAGGACGGTGTTCGACCCGGAGATCCCGGTGAACATCTACGAGCTGGGTCTCATCTACGACGTGCTGGTGGACGCGCAGGCCCGCGTCGGCATCCGCATGACGCTGACCGCGCCGGCGTGTCCAGCGGCGCAGACGCTGCCGCCGGAAGTGCGCGACAAGGCCCGGGCCGTGGCGGGCGTGCGGGACGCGAAGGTCGAGATCGTGTGGGATCCTCCCTGGACGCGCGATCGCATGTCGGAGGTCGCCAAGCTCCAGCTCGGCATGATGTGGTAGGCGCCTCCGTTCGCGCCGACCGGAACCGGAGGATTCACGTCATAATCGCTGTATGAGGCTGGCCTGGTGGCTGGGAGCGATCCTCCTGTGGGCGGCGCCGGCGGCGTGGGCCCAGAGCGCACCGCCGGTGCTCGACGCCAGCAAGCTCGGCATCGATCTCGACCGGATCCAGCGCGGCCTGCGCATCGCCGACGCGCGGGAAGAGCGGCGCGAGACCCCGCCGCTCAAGCTCGACATCCAGATCCAGGTGTTCGGGCAGGCCCCCAAAATCGACTTCTTCACGGATTTTCCGCTCGATCGAGGCCAGGTGCCCTGGGGCGCGCCCACGCACCGTGACGTCCTCAGCCACCTCACCCCCGAGGAGTTCCGCTCGCCGGTCATGCCCTTCCACGCCCTCGCGTTCTGGGCGGCGCAGAAGCTGTACGAGCAGGGCAAGAAGTACGACTGCGCCCGACAGCTCGAGGAGTACCGCCGACAGGTGATGGCCGGGCTCAACGTCGCCGCGCCGAAGTGCGCGGACAAGTGAGGCTTGGAGGCTTGGGGCGGAGGGCTGAAGCCCGAAGCCTGACGCCCGGAGCCTGCTACTCGTCCTTCCCGACTTCCCCCGCGTCCGCGAGCGCCTTTCGGAACATCACCGGTCCCGCCAGGACGTGGAGCGCGGTGAGCGCGATGACGAGGGTGTAGGCCGGCGGTCCCCAGCTCGCGAACTCGGTGGCGACGAGGCTGGCAAGGCCGAGCGTGACGCCGCCCTGCGAGACGAGGCCGTTCCACACCAGCCGGCCCGGTTCCGCCGGCAGGCCCGACCACGCCAGGCCGGCGCGCGAGGTGGCCCACAGCGCGCCGCCCCGCGCGATGGCCAGCACGAGCGCCACGAGGCCGACCTCGGCCAGCACGTCGAGCTGGAGCGAGGCGCCCGCAGCCACGAAGAAGACGATGAGTACGGGGAGCGCGCCTCGCTCGACGGCATGCTTGAGCGCGTCGCCCTCCGGCGGCGCGATGTTCTCGACCACGAGGCCCGCCGTGAGCGAGGCGAGCACGATCTCGAAGTGCAGCGCCTGGCCCACGCCCGCCAGCACGACGCAGAGGCCCAGCAGCACGAGCGTCACCTCCCGGCCGACGTGCCGCAGGTAGATGGCGAAGGCCGCGCCCATGAGCCCGCCGAAGGCGAGCGACCCGAGCAGCTCCCACGAGAGCAGCGCCACCAGGCCGACGTCGCCCTCGTGCGCCGCCCCGCTCACGGCGCGCGCGGCCTGCAGCAGGAGCGCGAAGAGGACGATGAGCACGAGGTCCGCGAGGATCACGAGCGGCAGCACCAGATCGGTGAGCGGCCCGCGGGCGCGACTCTCGGCGATGACGGCGAGCGACACCGTGGGCGAGAAGCTCACGACGAGCAGCGCCAGGATGACGGCGATGACCGCGCGTTCGGCAAGGGAGGGCACCTCCGGCAGGGGGAGGAACGACCACCCGGCCAGCAGCAGCACGCTGAAGAGGAGGAGCGATCCGCCCAGCACCGCGGCGCCGAGCCGCGAGATGGCGCCGATGGTCTCGCGCAGCCGCGCGAGGTTCATCTCGAGGCCGGCGACGAAGGCGATGAGCGCGATGGCCAGGCCGTTGACCTGCTGAAGATCGACGGCCATGCTGCGCGAGATGAGGTCGCCGGCGTACGGGCCGCAGGCGATGCCGAAGACGAGGTAGCCGCTGATGCGCGGCAGGCGCATCCTCTCGAAGATCTCGCCCGCCAGGGCCGCGGCGATGAGCGCGAAGCCGAAGGCCAGCGCCGTGTCGCGCAGGTCGGCCGCGGCGTCGAGGGCCATGGTTCGCCGCACGAGCACCGCGGCCGTGACGAGCAGGGCAAGGGCGATGAGCCGGCGCATCAGCTCTCTTCCCGCGGACCCAGCAGGGCGAGCGCCGCCAGCACTTCGGAGACGAGCGTGCCGACCGCGACAGCCGTCAGCACCGAGGCCGAGCCCGGCGAGAACGCCACGAGGTGGAAGCTCAGGGCGAAGCCCAGCCCGATGACGCCCGGCGGCAGCAGGTAGCTGCCGAGGTCCGCCGGCGAAATCGTCGGCGTGGCCCGCGAGATCACCCAGCCGCCCAGCATCTTTCCGCTGAGCCGCGCAAGCACGTAGGCGCTGCCGATCCACACGGCGAGCAGGTTGGGCTGTGCGCTGGCTCCGGCGAAGATGAGGAGCAGCACGACCAGCGGGTGCTGCAGGCGCCGGAGATCGAGGCCGATGATGGCATCGACGCCGCCCGGCGCGTGCCGCCAGACGATGCCGGCGACCATGCCCGCCAGCAGCGGCGACACTCCGAGATAGGCCGCCGATCCGCCGAGCAGCGCGACGATGCCCACGACGAACACCGTCCGCTGGTCGGGATCGTGCGTCCAGCCGAAGAGCAGCCAGCCCGCCGCGGCGATGAGCAGGGCGACCCCGACGTTCAGCGCCGCCAGCGTCGCCACCATCGGCGTGGTGTCCGCCGTCACCATGGCCAGCACGATGCCGCCCAGCGCAATCGGCAGCACGTCGTCGAGGTCCGCGATGCGCATCGCCGTCTGGTGGTGGAGCGGATCCTCGGGCCGCGCCACGCCGGCGGACGTGGCCGAGGCGCAGAGGCCGAGGACGAGCGCGATCGACCAGGGCCCCTCGAGCTGCAACCCCCACGCGCGGAACAGCCAGAGGCAGACCCCCGCCACCACCCCGATCGTGATGAGCGCCTCGAGGCTGCCCACGGCCAGCAGGCGCCGATCGTCGGCCGTGCCGAGCCGGAGCGCCGCGCCCACGAAGATGCCGAGCGCCGCCAGCGCAACGGACATCACGGGGTAGAGGGAGCCCAGCGCGTCGTGCGAGACGATGCCGGCGCCGTAGGGGCCGGCCAGCGCGCCGAGGGGCACGAACACCAGCGCCGGCGCGGTCAGCGGTCTGAGGCCGAGGGCCGCGCGCGTGCGGCCGACGACGTCCCAGATGCCGAGCGGCCGGAGCGGCGCCAGCTCGTCGAGGGCATCACGGCCGATTTCGGATCGATCGCGGTGGGAGCGCCTGAAGGGATCGCTGCCGTACGGATCGCTCACCGCGGCACCTCCACCGCCACGCCGAGCGGCTTGCCGTCCCGGCGGACGCTGAGCTGCACCGTCGATCCTGGCGGCGCTTCCGCCAGCGTCAGCAGCGCGCCGTCGGGACCGCCGACCGGGCTGCCGTTGATCGACTCGATGAGATCACCCGTCCTGAGCGGGCCATCGGCCAGGCTCCCGGGCGCGACGGCCGCCACCAGCACGCCGCTTGTCGCTCCCGCCTGTTTCGCCGCCGCGGCGGTGAGGCTTTGCAGCGACAGGCCGAAGTTCGTGAACGACCGCGTTCCCGACTCGATGAGCGACTCGGCGACACGGGTCAGCGTCGCCGCCGGCACGACGGCGCGGCTCCCGCCCTCGGTGACGACCATCCCGATGAGCTCGCCGTCGAGGGAGAAGACGAACGCGCCCTCGGCGGCGACGTCGGTGTTGCCGAGCGCCAGGAGGCGCGCCGACCAGCGCGCCGACTCGAAACGGTCGGCCCGCCCGAGGAAGAGGGGCCTGAGCGCCACCCCGCCGTGCGACCCGTCAGCCGACGCGACGTAGCGCGGGACTGAAATCTCATCGATCGGCTGCCACGCCCACTCGGCCGCGGTCAGGGCCGGGGGCACCCGCACCAGCGCAATCTGGCGGATGGGATCCGACGCGATCACGATGGGCACCGCCGCATCGTCGCCGAGCAGACCCTGGACGGTGGACTGGTAATCGAGGAACGCCAGCACCAGGTCGGTCCGCACGCGGAGCGCCGGTACAAAGGCCGGCGCCGGCAGGTCGTGTCCGCTGCGCGACAGGAGCTGTTCGAGGGTCCGCGGCCCGCGCGGCGCCTGCGAGCCGACGCGGAGCACGACCACCGACGGCGTCACCCGCCGCTCGAGGCGGCCGACGATGGCCGCCAGCTCATCGTAGGTGACGCGGGCGGCGATGCGCTCCAGCGGCTGGGGCGGGGGCTCGACGCGGCGCTCGGCCTCCGGAAAGCGGAACTGCGCCAGAAGGTAGAGCACGGCGCCGGAGACGACGATCGTGAGCAGCAGCAGCCGGGTATCGCGGGACCACATCGGCCCTCAGCGTACCCGATCTGCCGAGGGCTGTCCCTGCGGGCGACGGAAGGTGCCTGGCACTCGAGGCTTCTGCCCTGGCCGGCTCCCTGGGCTTACCGATGAGCCGGAGGCGCGCCAGGCCGATCAGCGCTGAGGCCCCGGCGACTGCGCGGGCTGCCACCTGGCAATGGCCGCCGCCAGCTGCCGAACGCCCTCGGTGAGCGCGGCGGGCCCTGGCTGGAGGATGTAGGTGGACTTCACCTCGTAGATGTGGCCGTCGCGGACCGCGGGTATGACGTCCCATCCCGGGCGGGCCGCGATGCGCTCCCTGCGCACGGGCTTGCCGCACCAGGATCCGATGATGACGTCGGGACGCGCGGCGACGACCGCGTCGCTCGTGACGATGCGGTCCCGGCCGAGCGCCGCGTGCCGCAGGTGGGGGAAGACCGGATCGCCGCCCGCGATCTCGACGAGCTCCTCGACCCACTGAATGCCGGAGATGAGCGGGTCGTCCCACTCCTCGAAGTAGACCCGCGGCCGCGCGGGGCGGGTGGCCGACACGCGCCGAATCTCGTCCAGGCCGGCCTCCAGTCCGCGCGCCAGCGCCTCGGCGCGATCCGCGGCGCCCACGATGCCGCCCACGACGCGGATCATCTGCAGAATCTCCGCCACGCTCCGCTGGTTGAACGTGAACACCGGGTAGCCGCGCTTGACGAGCTCGGTGGCGATGTCCGCCTGCAGATCGGAGAAGGCGAGAATGAGGTCCGGCTGGAGCGCCTCGATCTTCTCGAACCGCGCGTTCAGAAACGACGACACCCTGGGCTTCTGCCGCGCCTCGGGCGGCCGGACGGTGTACCCGCTGATGCCGACGACGCGGTCGCCCTCACCGAGGAGGTAGAGCGTCTCGGTGGTCTCTTCCGTCAGGCAGACGATGCGCGAGGGATACATCGGCAAAGACGAACCCGTCACGCTCCACGGTATCACCGACCGTGATCGGGAGGGGCGCGCGGAACATGGGGCCCGCATACACGCACGTGTGGAACTCCCCATGCTCCCCGCACGGGTCGACATCCGGGGGCAGGTCGTCGAGCAACTGCGCGTCGAACACCCGCCCGGCGAACGCTGGCGCCAGCCGGCGTGGATCGACGCACGTGACGACGGCGCGGAGACCCGCGGCGACCATCTCCCGCGCCAGGGCGGCGGTGGGCTGCCCCTTCCAGAGCGGGAAGAGCGGCGCGAGCCCCGTCCCGGCCAGGCGCGACTCGCGATACGCCCGGACGTCCGCGAGGAAGAGATCACCGAACGCCACGTGGGTGAAGCCGTCGGCCACGAGCGCGTCGACCGCGAGGCGCATGCGCCGGTCGTACTCCTCGTTGCTGCACGGCCACGGCAGCGGCACGATGCGGACGGGGAGCCCGGCCGCCTCGGCCTGGGCCTCGAGCACCGCGCGCGGCACCGCGTGCATGGCCACGCGGTCGAAGGCCTCGTTGGTCGTGCTGAGGAGCGCCGCGACGGCGCCGGGATGCCGGCGGTTGAGCCGGTGCAGCATCCACGCCGAGTCCTTGCCGGTGGACCAGCTGACGGCGATCTTCACGGGTGCAGTACCGCGGCCATGCGTTCCACGCCGTCCACGACCCGCGGGCCGGGCACGGTGACGCCGCTCCCGGCGATGATGCGGATGCGACCGCGCTGGACGGCCGGCACCGAGGCGAGCGGCGCCCAGGCGCGGATCTCGCGCTCGAGCTCCGCGCCCTCCGGGATGTCGGTCGATCGCATCTCGAGGATCACGTCGGGACGCCGCGCGAGGATCTGCTCGGTCGACACCTGCACCGCCTCCAGGGCGATGTCGGCGAAGACGTTGACCCCGCCGGCGGCTTCGAGCATGTCGTGCAGGAAGCCGGTGCCGCCGCTCGCGTAGATGCCGCGCAGGGCGCCGCGCTCGCGCCCGAAGACCAGCAGGGTGCGCGGCCGTTCGCGTCCGGCGACACGCGCGCGCACGGCGGCCAGGCGCGCGTCGATTCGATCCGCAAGCTCGTCGGCCTCCGCGGCGTGGCCCGTGCGGACCCCGAGCGCGCGCACGGTGCCCGTCACGTGCGGGAGGCCGCCATGCCGGTACTCGAACACCGGAATCGCGGCGCGTGCGAGCTGCGTGCGGAGGTCGGTCTGCGACCCGTAGATGACCACCAGGTCGGGTTTCAGCGAGAGGATGCGCTCGACGTCGGGATCGATGAGCGCGCCGACGCGGGGCAGACGCTCGACCTCGGGCGGGTACGTGTCGTAGCTGCTCACGCCCACCACCTGGCGGCCGGCGCCGATGGCGAAGAGCATCTCGGTGAGCGCCGGCACGAGCGAGACGATGCGCGCCGGCGCCTGCGCCGCGGCCGGCGCAGGCCACGACGCGGCCGCCAGCTCCAGCCACGCGACCGCCGCCGCCGCGAGCGCCAGCAGAGAGCGGCGGGTCATGTCTTCCTCACGAGCAGCCACAGGAAGAACGGGCCGCCGACGAGGGCCGTGACGACGCCCACCGGCAGCTCGACGGGCGCCATCACGGTTCGCGCGACCAGATCGCAGAGGACGAGGAACGCCGCGCCGAAGAGCAGCGAGCACGGCAGCACGATGCGGTGGTCCGATCCGACGATCAGCCGGACCAGGTGGGGCACGACGATGCCGATGAAGCCAATGGGGCCGGCCAGCGACACGGCCGCGCCGGTGGCGAGCGACGCGCTCAGGAAGGCGAGGCGCTGGGCCCGCGCGACATCCACGCCCCGGCCGGCGGCGACGTCCTCGCCGAGCGAGAGCAGGTTGAGCGCCCGGGGCAGCACGGCGAACGCCGCGAAGGCGGACCCCAGGAGCGGCAGCGCCGCCACGAGGGGGCCGTAGCTGCTGACGTCGAGGTTGCCGAGCAGCCAGCGCGCCGTGCGGAACCAGTCGCTGAAGTCCACGAGGTACTGGACGAAGGTGATGAGGGCGGAGAAGAGCGAGTTGAGCGTGACGCCGGCCAGCAGGAGGACGTTGGTCGACAGGCCCTTCCGCCGCGAGGTGGCGAGCGCGTAGACGAGCGCCGTGCCCACAACGGCGCCGGCAAAGCTGGCGAGGGGCACCGACGACACGCCGAGGGCGCCGACATCGAGGCTGCCCGCGATGGCCAGCATCGCGCCGAGCGCGGCGCCGGCCGAGACGCCGAGCGTGAAGGGCGTCGCGAGCGGGTTCCGCAGCAGCGCCTGCAGGACCACGCCCGCGGCGGCCAGCGTCGATCCCACCAGCGCGCCGGCGAGCACGCGCGGCAGACGCGCCACGAAGAAGATCTGCGCGTCGACGTTGTCGGCCCACGGCAGCGCAGGGTCGAACACGCGGCGGAGGCTGATCGGCGTGCTGCCCACGGTGGGCGCCAGCAGGAGCACGGCCGCCGTGCCGAGGCCGAAGAGCGGCACCACCGTCACGAGCCGGCGCCGCACGCCCGCCATCAGCGCGATCCCCGGATGCGGGCCAGCGGCACCACGGTGACGTGGCCGGTCTCGTCGTGCACGTGCACGTCGGCTTCCACGCCGTAGAGCGCCCGCACGTGCTCGGGCGTCAGCACGTCCTCGGTCGGCCCGGCGGCGAGCACGCGCCCGTCACGCAGCAGGATGAGCTCGCGGCAGAGGGCCGCGGCCAGATTCAAGTCGTGCGTCGACACGACCAGGCTGATGCCGCGCTCGCCGTTGAGCGCGTGGAGCAGCCCCGCAATCTCGAGCTGGTACCCGAGATCGAGCGATGCCGTCGGCTCGTCGAGGAGCAGGATGTCGGCGGCCTGGGCCAGCGCCGCAGCGATGACCACGCGCTGCTTCTCGCCGCCGCTGAGCGTGCCGAAGTCCCGGTCCTCCAGGTGCGCCGTGCCCGTGGCCGCCAGCGCCTCGCGCGCCAGCGCCACATCGTCCGGCCCCTCGACCTGGAAGAGCCCGAGGTGCGGGTGGCGGCCCATCAGCACCATCTCGAGCACCGAGTACTCGAAGGCCAGGTGGGTCTCCTGCGGGACGATGGCCAGCCGCCGCGCCAGGCCGCGGCGTGGGAGGCGATGCACGGGCTCGCCGTCGAGCGTGACGGCGCCGCTCTGCGGCGCCAGCGTCCCGGCCAGGAGCCTCAGCAGCGTCGTCTTGCCGGATCCGTTGGGCCCAAGGATGCCGACGAGCGCCCCCGCGCGGATCTCGGCGGTGACGCCGCGCAGTACCGGCGTGCCGCCGTAGCCGAACCGGACGTCATCGAGCCGCAGCAAGGCGCACACCCACGAACGCGAGGCGGCCGGGCGCGGGATAGCCGAGCACCTCCTCGTAGGTCGCGTCGAAGAGGTTCGAGACGCGGCCATACACCTCGACTGCGCGGCCGAGGCGCCAGGCGCCGCCGGCGCTGGTCACGGCATGGGCGGGATTCGGGAAGAGGCCGCCGCTCGGGCCCCAGGCCGGCTCGGCGTCGAGCACGCGCCCGCGGGCGGTCAGGTCGGCGAACGCGGACACCCGGCCGCGGACGAGGAGAACGCCGCCCGAGAACTGGTGCCGCGGTCGGCGCAGCAGCGGATCGCCGACGCGGTAGGGCGCCGGGGCGATGCCGGGCACCCCGTCGACGTCCCGGATCTCGGTCTGGAGGTACGTGTAGCCGGCGCGCGCGGAGACGCCCAGGCGGTGCCGCCAGGCGGCGCTCAGCTCGAGGCCCCGCGCGCGGGCATTCGAGATGTTGTCGGTGCGGAAGCGGCTGGCTGCCGTGAGGCGGCCCACCGAGACGATGAGGTCGTCGTAGGCGTTGATGAAGAACGTGCCGTCGATCTGCAGCGCGCCCGCGGCCAGGGCCTGCGTGACGCCGGCTTCCATGCTCCGGCTGCGCTCGGGCCTGAGCGACGGGTTGTCGGTGAAGGCAATCTCGAACGCGTCCGGCGGGCGGATGCCGGTACCGGCCGCCGCGCGGAGGCGCGTCCACGCCCGCGCGCCGTCGGACGGCGCCGTCGACGTGAGCCGCCAGCTCACCGCCACTTTGGGATTGATTGACGAGACGACGTCGGGCGCAAACGCGGGCCGGGGCGAGAACGGCGAGGGGTGCGCCTCGAGCGCGTCGCGGCGGATGTGCTCCGCGCGGAGCCCCGCCGTTGCCGACGCGCGCGCGTGTCCGGTCCATCGGGCCTCGGCGAAGACGCCGACGACGCGGCGATCGATGGGCACCTCGCGCGAGCCGGCCGTGATGAACGTGCTCGTGCCGCGCTCGTCGAGCCACTCGAGACCGGCGGACACGCCGAGCGCCGCGGCGGCGGCGACGTCGGTCTGGACGCGCGCGTGAGCGCGCGCCGTGCCCGTGGCGGACACGCCGAACGGGCTCACGAACGTCAGGTCGTAGTCGGCCACGTCCACGTCGATGCGCTGACGCACGCGGCTCGCCGGGCCGAACCAGGGCTGCACCACCCGGAGGCCGAACGTCCGGCGTGCGGTCGCGCCGCGCGACACGCGATCGACGCCGAAGAAGCGCCCGGCGGGGTCGGACCCGTACGGGCCCGGCGCGCCACGGTCGGTCTCTACGTAGGCGAACGAGGCCGCGAGGTCGGTGCCTCGCGCATGCCGCCATCCGACCGTCGCTGATGCCGAGGCACGGCGGGCATCGTCATTGGTCACCGGCTCGCCGGACGCCGGCGCGCGCCCCGTGTAGCCGTCGTCGGCCAGATGGTCGCCGCCCGCGTTCCAGCGCACGGGGCCGAGCGAGCCCGTCGTGGACCCCGACACGCGACGCGTGCCGCGGCCGCCGGCCTCGACGGCTCCCGCCAACGACGGGGGTCCGCCCGTGCGCGTGACGATCTGGACGACGCCGCCGATGGCGTCGGAGCCGTAGAGCGCGCTCTGCGGCCCGCGCACGACCTCGACGCGGTCGACGTCGGCGAGCGGCACCTGGGAGAGATCGAGGCCGCCGCCGAAGCTGTTGGCGCGCACGCCATCGACCAGCACCAGGGTGAAGTCGGACTCGCCGCCGCGCGGGAAGAGCGACGTCAGCGTGCCGGGGCCGCCGCTCCGGGCCACGGAGAAGCCGGGGACGCCGGCCAGCGCCTCGCCCAGCGTGCCGATCTGGCGGGCGGCCAGCTCGGCGCCGGCGATGACCGAGACGCTGTCGGGCGTGCGCGACAGCGGCTGGTCGACCTGCGCGGCGGAGACGACGATGGCCTCGCTCACGGCCGCGGGCCGGAGCCGGAGATCGACGCTGGCGCCCGGCGTCCGGCGCAGGTCCACCCGCGCATCGCCGCTCAGGCCGCGCGCGACGGCCGTGACGAGGTGCACGCCGGCCGGGACCTCGCCGAGGTCGAAGCGCCCGTCCGCATCGGTCGTGGCCCGGCGCTCGGCGCCGGCCGGGCCGGCCAGTCGCACGTCGGCCCCTGCGACGGGGCGCCCGTCGGGATCGGTCACGCGGCCGTCGAGCCGCGCGCTCTGCGCCAGCGCCGGCAGCGCCGCGCCGAGGGCCAGAACGAGAGAGAGCGCACACGTGATGAGGACTGCGGACAGCCACGTAGGACGGGGCATCGGTCGCCTTTCCCCGGCGTTCATCGCGCCGGTGTCCGGTCACGCGCGGGCGTGACGGACCGAAGGGACGTATTCCCTGGCAGTAGGTCTCCTGACTCGCGGATCGTCGCGCGGCGCTCTGCGCCTTCCCGTCGCGTGCGGCGACAGTGGCGGTCCGCTGCGCCTGGCTGCAGGCCTGGCTCGACGGACAATACGGGCACCGCGCTCCCCGCTTACAGTGGCGGGACCGTGTGGGTGTTGCACCCAGCTTCCCTGGACTGCCCGGGAGGCGTCGGTTGTGAGCGCAGTATAGCACGCGGTACAATCGCGTGTTGGTGACCAACACGCCTCGCAGGAGCTCGACGGCGACGGTGCGCGCCGCGCCGGTGGCGCGGCTGGCGAAGGCGTCGGCGGGTGGCCTCGTCGTCCACGGCGAGGCGCTCGAGGTGACGACGGGGGCGCGCGTCGAGATTGTCGACCTCACGGACCGCGTGATGGGCGTCGTGCGGGAGCTGGGCGTCGGCGAAGGCCTCGTCTCGCTCTGGTCGATGCACACGACGTGCGCCCTCTTCATCAACGAGGCGCAGGACGCGCTCCTCGCCGACATCACGGCGTTTCTCGAAGCGATGGTCCCGCGCGAGGGGCGCTACCGGCACAACGACCCGGCGTTCTCGGACTGCGACCGTGCCAACGCCGATTCGCACCTGCGCGCGATGCTGCTGGGCCATTCGCTCGCGCTGCAGGTGAGCGCCGGCGAGCCCGTGCTGGGCCAGTGGCAGCGGATTCTGATGGCCGAGCTCGACGGGCCGCGGCCCCGCACGGTGCGGCTGCAGGTCTGGGGCATCGCGGCGTAGCCATGCAGGCGCGACTGGCAGCCGCGGGCCTCGGCGACATCGACGGGAAGCTCCAGGCGCGTGAGCGGCTGTCGTTCGAGGACGGCGTCCGGCTCTTCACGCACCCCGACCTCTTCGCCGTCGGCTGGCTCGCGAACCGCGAGCGCGAGCGGCGGCACGGCGCGCGCACCTACTTCAACTACAACCTGCGGCTCGAGGCGACCAACGTCTGCGAGGCGTCGTGCCTCTTCTGCTCGTTCGCGCGCCTGCGGGAGGGCGATCCCGGGGCGCACACGATGACGCTGGAGCGGATCTTCGACAAGCTCCGCGAGCGCGCCAGCGAGCCGCTCACCGAGATTCACATCGTCAACGGCCTGCATCCGGGGCTGCCGTTCTCGTACTACGAGGACATGCTGCGGGGGCTCAAGGCGATCAGGCCCGACGTGCACCTGAAGTGCTTCACGGCGGTGGAGATCGCCTACTTCGCCGATCTCTACGGCAAGACCGACGAGCAGGTGCTCGTCGAGCTGCGCGCGGCCGGGCTCGACTCGCTCCCCGGCGGCGGCGCGGAGATCTTTGCCGCGCGCGTGCGCCGGAAGATCTGCCACGACAAGTGCGACGGCGATCGCTACCTGGCCATCCACCGGACGGCGCACCGGCTGGGCATGCGCACCAACGTGACGATGCTCTACGGACACATCGAGACGACCGAGGAGCGCGTGGACCACCTGCTGCGCGTGCGGGCGCTGCAGGACGACACGGGCGGCTTCCAGGCGTTCATTCCGCTGGCGTTCCATCCCGACAACAACCAGATGCGGAAGCTGCCGCCCCCGTCCGCGTCCGACACCCTGCGGACGCACGCCGTGGCGCGCCTCCTGCTCGACAACGTCGATCACATCAAGGCGTACTGGATCTCCTCGGGCGTCGAGGTCGCGCAGGCGGCGCTGTGGTTCGGCGCCGACGATCTCGACGGCACGGTGCAGGAGGAGACCATCTACCACATGGCGGGCTCGACGACGCCGTCGGCGCTGTCGACGAGCGATATCGAGCAGATCATCCGGGACGCCGGCCGCGAGCCCATCGAACGCGACACGCTGTACAACGTCGTGCGGGTGCCGGCGTAGGGGAGGCTTCAGAGAGGCTTGGGGCTTGGAAGAGGCGTGGGGCTAGCGGCTTGAGCAAGGGCCTGAAGCCTGAAGCCTGGAACCCGACGCCCGGGTCCGACGTTCTCGCTCAAGCCCCGGGCCTCAGGCCTCACGCCCCTCGCATGCTAGACTCTGAGTGAACCAAGCCCGAGTCCGCCGTGGCAGAGGTGGCGGCACGGCGCTTGGTTTTTTCGCGTCCGGAGGTTGAGAAAAGTTTCACAAGCGTGCACGGGTCACCGCGCGCGCAGGCGCCCCGGGACGGCGCCCGGGGGGGCCGGACGCAGGCGGAGTCGACGATGACCACGGGAACGTTCCTGCCGGTGCTCACCGCCGTCGAGAAGCAGAGCCTGCACGAGCGGCAGCCGCTGCCCGAGCGGTACCTCGGCCTCTCCGACGAGGAGATGGACGTGCGCATCGGCGCAGCGAAGGCCGCGCTCGGCGACCGGCTCGTCGTTCTGGGCCACCACTACCAGCGCGACGAGGTCATCCGCTTCGCGGACTACACGGGCGACTCGTTCAAGCTCGCGCAGAGCATCGCGCGGCATCCCCGCGCCGACTTCATCGTGTTCTGCGGCGTGCATTTCATGGCGGAGAGCGCCGACATCCTGGCGCTGCCGCACCAGCAGGTCATCCTGCCGGATCTGGCGGCGGGCTGTTCGATGGCCGACATGGCGGCGCCCGACCAGCTCGAGACGTGCTGGGCCGAGCTCCAGGACCTCGGCGCCGCGGCGGGCACCGTGCCGGTGACCTACGTCAACTCGGCGGCGGCCATCAAGGCGTTCGTCGGCGAGCGCGGCGGCACCATCTGCACGTCGTCGAACGCCGCGGCCACGCTCCGGTGGGCCTGGCAGCGCGGCGGCCGGGTGCTCTTCCTGCCCGACCAGCACCTCGGCCGGAACACCGCCTGGCAGATGGGCGTGCCCCTCGAGGCGATGGCCGTGTGGGATCCCCACGAGCCGAGCGGCGGGCTCACCCGTGACGAGGTGGCGCGCGCGCGGCTGCTGCTCTGGAAGGGGCATTGCTCGGTGCACGTGCGCTTCACCGTGGCGCAGATTGAGGCGGTGCGGCGGCAGTATCCGGGTGTCCGCGTGATCGTGCACCCCGAGGTGCCCTTCGACGTGCTTCGTGCGGCCGACGACAACGGATCCACGGAGTACATCCTGAAGACGGTGCGCGCCGCCGCGCCGGGCACCACCTGGGCCGTCGGCACCGAGATCCACTTGGTGCACCGGCTGTCGGACGAGATGGCGGCGCACGGCACGACGGTCGTCTCGCTCGACCAGGTCGGGTGCCTCTGCTCGACGATGTTCCGCGTGTCGCCGAACCACCTCCTCTGGGTGCTCGAGGGGCTGGTGGACGGCGACGTGCACAACCGCGTGACCGTGCCGGACGATCAGAAGAAATGGGCTAGGATCGCTCTGGAACGCATGCTGGCGATTCACTAGCAGGAGAAACGGAACATGGCGCACAGCCTCCCCGCGCTGCCGTACGACTTCGGAGCGCTCGAACCGCACATCGACGCACAGACGATGCAGATCCACCACGGGAAGCATCACCAGGCGTATGTGACCAACCTGAATGCGGCGCTCGACAAGCACCCGGAGCTGCACGACACGAGCCTGGACGACCTCCTCCGCGACCTCTCGAAGGTCCCCGAGGCCATCCGGACCGCCGTCCGCAACAACGGCGGCGGACACTGGAACCACTCGCTCTTCTGGAGGCTGATGGCCCCGAACGCGGGCGGCGCGCCCACGGGCGACGTGGCCAATGCCATCGACGCGGCCTTCGGCAGCTTCGACAAGTTCAAGGAGCTGTTCACCGCTGCCGGCATGGGTCGATTCGGGAGCGGCTGGGCCTGGGTGGTGGCCAGCGGCGGCACGCTCGAGATCGTGAGCACGCCGAACCAGGACAACCCGCTCATGGAGGGCAAGAAGGCCATCCTGGGGGTGGACGTCTGGGAGCACGCCTACTACCTCAAGTACCAGAACCGCCGCGCCGACTACCTGGGCGCGTGGTGGAACGTCGTCAACTGGGGCGAGGTGAACCGGCTGCTCGCCTGAACCGCCGGGTGTCCGGCGGGCATCCTACCGATCATGCAGCGCCGCCAGCTCCTCGCCGTCCTTGCGTCGGGTGGGCTGGCGGTTGCCGCGTACCGGCTCTTCGGCGGCGGGGGCATGTCAGCGCGCGGGCTCACGTGGCCGCGGGGCGTCACGCCGGCGCTCACCCCGGCCGGCGCGCACTACCAGGTCTCGAAGAACGCCCTCTTTCCGGATCCGCGGGTGGATGTGGCGGGCTGGCGCCTGGACGTGTACGGCCTGGTCCGCCAGCCGGTGTCGCTGACGCTCGACGATCTCCGCGCGCTGCCGGCGGTGGAGCAGCCCGCGACGCTGGCGTGCATCAGCAACGGCGTGCCGGCCCGGGCCATCAGCACGGCGGTGTGGACGGGCGCGCGGCTCGCGGACGTGCTGGCGCGGGCGGGCGGCCCCGATCCGTCGGCGGCCGACCTCGTGTTCGTCTCGGCCGACAACTACACCGACAGCATCCCCGTGGCGAAGGCGCTCGATGCCGGGACGATCCTCGCCTACGAGATGAACGGCGCGCCGATTCCGCGCGGGCACGGCGCGCCGCTCCGCGCCATCGTGCCGGGCATCTACGGCATGAAGAACGCCAAGTGGATCGAGGCCATCGAGCTGGTGGGCGGCGACTACCTGGGCTACTGGCAGCAGCGCGGCTGGAGCGACCGCGCGCCGTATGTGACGCTCTCGCGCATCGACGAGCCGCGGGCGGGCGACCGCGTGGCGGCGGGCCAGCCGCTGGCGATGGGGGGGATGGCATTTGCCGGCGATCGCGGCATCGCGCGCGTCGATCTGGCCGTCGACGGCGCGTGGCAGCCCACCGCGCTCGACCCGCCGCTCGGCCCCGACACGTGGCGCATCTGGCGCGCGACGTGGACGCCGCCGCGCGCCGGCCGCTACACGCTGGCGGTCCGCGCGACCGACGGCACCGGCGCCACGCAGCCCGAGACGCGGCGCCCGAGCTTCCCGGACGGCGCCACCGGCTGGCACACGATCGTCATCGACGCCGGGTGACCCCCTGAGCGGAGTCATACCGGGGGACCGCGGGCGTGATCTAGACTGACTGGGATGCACGCGAGGTATGGCGTTCTGCTCGGGCTGGCCTTCGGCCTGCTCCTCGGCGTCGGCGGTTACACGTTCATCTACGCCCGCGGCGCCTCGTATCTCACGAACGACCCGCAGGCGTGCACCAACTGCCACGTGATGCGCGAACAGTACTCGGCGTGGCAGCGCTCGAGCCACCGGGCGGTGGCTGTCTGCAACGACTGCCACGCGCCGCATGACACGGTCGGCAAGTACCTCACCAAGGCGCGCAACGGCTTCTGGCACTCGTTCTACTTCACGACCGGCGCTTTTCCCGAGCCCATCCGCATCACGCCGCCGAACGAGGCGGTGACGGAAGGGACGTGCCGTGCGTGCCACCAGCCGGTGGTCGACGCCATCGATCCGCATGGCGACGCGGGAGGGCGGCTCTCGTGCGTGAGCTGCCACCGCAGCGTCGGCCACCTGCACTGACCTCCAGGGAGTCCGCATGAAGACCGGCCGCCTCGTTCTCGTCACCGCCCTTGTGGCCGCCGCGGCGGCCGCCGGCGTGACGGCCCTGCTCGTCAACATCTTCGAGCGCCAGCAGGAGGCGCGGAATCCCTTCTTCCGGGTCGTCGAGATCACCGACGAGACCGAGGATCCGGCGCTGTGGGGGCAGAACTTCCCGCTGCAGTTCGATTCCTACCGCCGCACGGTGGATCAGCAGCGCACGCGCTACGGCGGGAGCGAGGCGGTGCCCCGCACGCCGACCGACGCGGATCCCAGATCGATCGTGGCGCAGTCGCGTCTCGAGGACGACCCGCGGCTCCGGACCATGTGGGCCGGCTATGCCTTTGCGGTTGACTTCCGCGAGGAGCGCGGGCACGCCTTCATGCTCGACGACCAGACGTTCACCGAGCGCCAGCAGGTGGTGAAGCAGCCGGGCACGTGCGCCCATTGCCACGCGTCGGTGTACGTGCCCTACAAGAAGCTGGGCGGCGGCGACCTCATCAAGGGCTTCGAGGCGATGAACCAGATGCCGTACACCGAGGCGCGCAGGCTGCTGACGCACCCGGTGACGTGCATCGACTGCCACGATTCGCAGACCATGCAGCTGCGCATCACGCGCCCCGGGTTCCTCGAGGGCGTGCGCGCGTGGAAGGCCGGGCAGGGCGTGGCTGGCTACGACGTGAACGCGCAGGCCACGCGGCAGGAGATGCGCTCCTACGTCTGCGCGCAGTGCCACGTCGAGTACTACTTCAAGGGCCCGGAGAAGCGCCTGACCTATCCCTGGGACAAGGGGCTTCGGGCCGACGACATGCTGGCGTACTACCAGGAGGCGGGCTTCCGCGACTGGGTGCACGCCGACAGCGGCGCGCCGACGCTCAAGGCGCAGCACCCGGAGTTCGAGCTGTACAGCCAGGGCATCCACGCCAGGGCCGGTGTCGCGTGCGCCGACTGCCACATGCCGTACCAGCGCGAGGGCGCGCTCAAGGTCAGCGATCATCACGTGCGGAGCCCGCTGCTCAACATCAACCGCGCGTGCCAGACCTGCCACCGCGCCTCGGAGCAGGAGCTGCGCGACCGCGTGTACACCATCCAGGACCGCACCTACCAGGTCCGGAACGTGGCCATCGACGCGCTCGTCTCGCTCATCGGGGGCATCAAGTCCGCGCGCGAAGCCGGGGCCTCGGACGAGGCGCTGGCCACCGTGCGCGACCACCAGCGCCAGGCGCAGTTCCTGGTCGACTTCATCGAGGCGGAGAACTCCATGGGCTTCCACGCGCCGCAGGAGGCCATGCGCGTGCTGGCGCTCTCGCTCGAGCAGACGCGACGCGGCGAGCATGCGCTGGCCGAGGTGGTGCGCGCGCGCGCGACGGCGCGATAGGTGCGGGCCATGCGCCCAGGGCTGGTCGTCCTGGCGCTTGCGGTGTGCGGGCCCGCGGCCGCGCGGGCCCAGGATGTCGCCGTCGAGCCGTACTTCAGCAACCTCACGCGGCTGGAAGGCTGGTCGTACTTCGATCCGCCGCCCAGTGCGCCCGGCGGCGGGCCCGGCGATCCCGACTACTGGTTCCCCGCCAACCGGGCGACGCTCGGGGTGCGCGTGCGGGGCGCGCGCATCAGCGTCGAGGGCGCGTTCCAGTACACGCAGCTCGCCAACCTGCCGCTCGACGCGTTCGGTCCCGGCGCGCTCGGCGGCGGCGCGCTGTACGCGTTTCACGCGGGCAACGACCTCGCCTTCCAGCTGTACTTGAAGCGGCTCAACCTGACCGCGCGGTCGGCCTCCGGCACCGTGGCGCTCACCGTCGGGCGGATGGCGTTCGCCTCGGGCGGCGAATCGGATTCGGGCGTGCCGGCCATCGAGGCGGTCAAGCGCATGCGGCTCCACGACCGCCTGGTCGGCTCCTTCGACTGGTCGCAGTTCGAGCGGGCCTTCGACGGCGTGCGGCTCGACGTCCGGCGGCCGGGGTGGCACGTCACGGGCGCGGCGCTCCTGCCCGCGCAGGGCGGCTTCGAGGAATCCGCGACGCCGACGATGGAGCAGGTGAGGGTCGGAACCGTCAGCGTCACGAAGCGCCCGGACGGGCCGGCGGGGCAGCCGGCGGAGTGGCAGGTGTTCGCGTACCTGTACGACGACCATCGCGCGGTCGCTGCGCGGCCGGACAACACGGGCCTGCGCGCGTCGTCGGTGGACGTCACCATCGTCACGGCCGGCGCGTCGCATGTCGGCATCTACCCGACGGTGCGGGGCGAGGCCGACTCGCTGGTGTGGGGCGCAGTGCAGGGCGGATCGTGGTACGGCCAGCGGCACCGGGCGTGGAGCCTGGCGATCGAAGGCGGGCATCGGTGGTCGGGTGCGCCCGGCCGGCCGTGGGTACGCGCCGGCGTGATGCAGGCGTCGGGGGATGGCAACGGGCTCGACGACCGCCACACGACCTTCTTCCCGATGCTGCCGACGGCGCGGCGCTACGCGCTGTCGATCACCTACACGTCGATGAACCTGCGCGACGTCTTCGCGCAGGTGCTCGTCGAACCCCATCCGCGCGTGCGCACGCGGCTCGACGTCCGGCGGGTGGACCTGGCGACGCCCGCGGATCGCTGGTACGCGGGCAGCGGCGCCACCCAGGCCCGGAGCGCCTTCTTCGGCTACGCCACGCGCCCGTCGGCGGGTGCCACCCATTTCGGCGCGGTTGTCGAGGGGTCGGCGGACGTGCGCGTCACGCGCCGCTGGTCGCTCAACGGGTATCTGGGCGTCGTGCGCGGCGGCGACGTCGTCAGCCGGCAGTTCGCGGGCCGGGTGCTCCGGTTCGGCTACGTGGAGAGCGTCTTCCGGCTCCCGTAATTCGGGGTCGGGCCTATTTTCCGCGGACTGGAAATTCGGGGTCGGGCCTATTTGTTCGGCGGCTGGATTCACTGG
>JBFMCA010000027.1:0-45233 GCA_040754955.1 Acidobacteriota bacterium
CGCCCGCAACGGATTCGGGCCAGGGCGAAAAATAGGCCCGACCCCGAATTTCAGGGCAGGATGTCGGGCCGGAACTCGGCCCAGAGATTCGACACGATATTGCTGCCGAGCACGAGCGCTCCACGGCTGGCGATGTAGCGGCCGGCGCCCTCCGATTCGGGATACCAGGACGTCGAGACGGCGGCCGCCGTGTAGGCGCCAGCGAGGCGGAGCCACGCCGGCACGCGCCGCCCATGGCGATCACGCGCGACGAACGTGGAGACGGCGGCGTGCCCCGCGCGCCGGAGGAGGCCTCCGCGCCCGCGGCGCCGGTATCGCGGATCGTGGCCCAGCCAGGCGCCGACGGCAAACTGCACGCCCTCGTTGACGGCGCTGACGCCTACTGCGGACGCCAGGCGGCGCCCGAAGCCGCCGGCGTCGCGGTTCCATCGCGCCGGCTCGCGCATCACGTGCGCCACCCCCGCCGCCAAGAGCGATCCCGCGACAGCCTCCGGGGCGACGACGGCCTCCACGTGCAGCACGGCGCGGCGTGCCATCGTCGGCACCGTGTCCTCGGCCGACACCGGCGCCTGGGCCCCCGCCGGGAGCGCCACGGCCAGCGACGCGAGCGCGATGAGCACCACGAAAGAGCCCGGAAGACGCCGGGCCGCCTGAGCTGCCTGCACGCTCATTCCGATGCCATATCATACCGGCTCGTGTCAGGCCGACGGCTGGCCTCGGTCGACGTCTTCCGCGGCGTCACGATGGCCGCGATGGTGATCGTGAACAATCCGGGCGACTGGGCGGCGGTCTACGCGCCGCTGCGCCACGCCGAGTGGCATGGCTGGACGCCCACCGATCTCGTGTTTCCGTTCTTCCTCTTCCTCGTCGGCGTCTCGATCACCCATGCGCGGACGACGCGGGCGGGATGGCTGGCCGTGGGACGACGCGGGCTGATCATCCTCGGGCTCGGCCTCCTCCTCTCGGGATTCCCGTACTACCGGCTCGAGACGATGCGGCTGCCAGGGGTGTTGCAGCGTATCGCGCTGTGCTACGTCGCGGCGGCCACGACCGTCCGCCTGGTTGGCGAGTCTCGGCGGCGGGTCGCGGCCGTGGCGGCGCTAAGTGCCGCGGTGCTCGCGGGCTACTGCGCGCTCCTCCTGCTGGTGCCCGTGCCCGGCGGCGCCGCGGGCGACCTCGGGCCCGGGCGCGATCTCGGCGCGTGGCTCGACCGCCGACTGTTGGGCGGGCACCTGTGGCGTCCGGACTGGGATCCCGAAGGGCTGCTGAGCACCGCGCCGGCGGTTGCGACGACGCTGAGCGGCGTGCTGGCGGGCTGGTGGATGCAGGCCCGCGCCGGCGAGCCGGCGCGGCTGCGCCTCGGGCTTGCCGTGGCCGGCGCCGTCGCCATCGCAGCCGGCTACGCGTGGCATCCCTGGTTTCCGATCAACAAGAACCTGTGGACGAGCTCGTACGTGCTTTTCACGGCGGGCGCCGCCGCGATCGGGCTGGCCCTCTGCCACGGCCTCGTGGAGCCGCACGCGCCGATCCCGCAGGCCGGCGGCCGGCGATACCACGGCGCGATCGCCGAGGCCTTTGTCGCGCTCGGGCGGAACGCGATTCTGCTCTTCGTGATTTCGGGCGTGACGGCACGAGTGCTTGGGATCGTCCGGTTCGGTGAGCCCGCCGTGCCGCTCAAGACCTGGATCTACGCCGGGCTGTTCGCGCCGGTGGCCGCGCCGCAGGTGGCGTCGCTCCTGTTTGCGCTGGCCAACCTCGCCGCGCTCTGGGCGCTGCTCTGGGCGCTGCACCGGCGGGGGGTGTATCTGACGGTGTAGGGATGGGGGAGTGGACACTTGGAGAGATGGAGGTACCTCCCCCCTCCAAGTCTCCAAGCCTCCAAGCCTCCACCCCTCCCTACTGCCTCATCCGCGATAGAATCTCGCCGAGCCGACGGATCTCCTCGCCGTAGCGCGCCCAGTCGCCGGCGCGCTGCGCGTCGAGAGCGCGCTGGTAGGTGGCGCGCGCTTCTTCGGCAAGCTGCGCCAGCGCCGGCACCATGGGCGGCGCGTCGGCGGCGGGCGTGGTCCGCGGGTCCTCGGCAGGCGTGGCCGCCGCGGCGGCCGGGACCGGCGCCGTCGGGCCGGCGCCGAAGATCCGGTTGATGGCCTGGTCGAGCGTCCGCTCCATGACGATCTGGTTCTGGTAGGACACGATGACGCGCGTGAGCTCCGGGATCCGCCCGGCCTGCGCGCGCAAATAGAGCGGGCGGATGTAGAGGAGCGACTCCTCGATGGGCACGACCATGAGCGTGCCCTGGATGACCTCCGACCCCTGCTGGTTCCAGAGCGTAATCTGTGGGGAGATCACCTGGTCCTGGTTGATGCGGGCGATGATCTGCCGCGGCCCGAACACCAGCTTCTGCTTCGGGAACTGGAAGACGAGCAGTTGCCCGTAGTGCTCGCCGTCGCTGCGCGCCACCATCCACGAGGCCAGGTTGTCGCGCCGCCGCGGCGTGAAGGGCAGCATCTGGATGAACTCCGCCTGCTCTTCGCCCGGGAGCTTCATGATCGTGTAGTACGGCTCCATCCGGACCGTGTTGCCGCTCCGGTCGATCGTGGGCACCTCCCACTGGTCTTCCTTGTTGTAGAAGACCGACGGGTTGTCCATATGGTAGGTGGAGAAGACCGACGCCTGCAGATTGAAGATGCCTTCCGGATAGCGGATGTGCGCGCGCAGCCCTTCCGGCATCTCGGCCAGCGGCCGCAGGAGGGTGGGGAAGATCGCGGCCAACGTGCGGACGAGCGGATCGTCCGGCTCGGCGACGTAGAAGGTCGTCGTGCCGTGGTAGGCGTCGATGACGATCTTCACCGAGTTGCGGATGTAGTTGACGCCGGGTACGGCCGCGGCCGAGTAGGGGAACCGATCGGTGGTGGTGTAGGCGTCCTGCATCCAGAACAGCCGGCCGTCGTCAATCACGAGGTACGGGTCCTGGTCGAACATGAGAAACGGGGCGATCTTGCGGACGCGCGTCCGGATCTGTCGATCGAAGATCAGGCGGCTCTCCGGTGTGACCTGCTCGCTCAGGAGCAGCTGGTAATCGCGGAAGTGCGCGGCGAAGATCAGCTTGGTGAAGAGCGAGTCGAGCGGCACGCCGCCCTGTCCGTCGTAGTCGATGAAGACGTTGTCCTCGCCCTTCGGGTAGTGGAACTCCCGCGCCCGGGTGCGGACGATGGCGTACTCGTTCGACAGCTCGCCGAAGTAGATGCTGGGCTGGCTGACCGTCACGGCGCCGGTTGACACGGGCGGGAGGTCCCGGACGAACAGCACGGGCAGGCCCTCGGCGGTCACCTGATTCACGGGGCCGAGCGTCAGACCGTGGCCGTGCGTGAACACGAGCCGTTCGTTGATCCACGTGCGGTTGGGCAGCGACGTCGTGTTGAGCTCGCGGGCCGACAGCATCACCTGACGGTATTGCCCGTCGATGAGATACCGGTCGTTGTCGACCGAGATGAAATCGTAGTAGGTCCGAATCTCCTGGATCTGCCCGAACGTCTCGAGCAGCGGCTGGTGGTCCCAGAGGCGCACGTTGTCGAGCGTCGCGCGATTGCGCTCGATGTCGGCGCGTGTCAGCTCCGCGTCGCCCGACAGCTCGCGCTCTTCGACGCGATCGAGCGCGAACCCCTGCCGCGTCGCCGCGATGTTGTGGGCAATGTAGGGCGCCTCGCGCTCGAGCTCGTTCGGGGCCACGGCGAAGCGCTGCAGCAGGCTCGCATACCCCTCGCCGCCGAAGAGCACGACCGTGTAGAGGACCGCGGCGGCCGGCAGCGCCCACACGCTGCGTCCCAGCGCCTGCGCCACCGACAGGCCGACGCCGATGAGGGAGACCCCCATCAGGAGGAGCGCCGCCGGCATCCGCGCGTGGACGTCGGTGTAGGTGGCGCCCTGGATGATATCGGCGGGCGTCACGAGCCGCCGCGGGCGATCGAGCCACGCGCCGAGGGCCAGCGTGGCGAAGAGGCACGCCGCCAGCCAGGCCAGGTGGGTCGTGACGCCGGGGCTGATGCGAAGCCCGAACGGCGTGAGCGCCAGACGGCCGGCGACGACGTAGACAGCGGCGCTGCCAACCGCCGCCAGCAGCACCAGCGCGAGCAGCAGGTTGCGGCCCAGCTCGGCCGCCGGCAGCGTGAAGACATACGTGGCCGCGTCGTAGCCGAGAATGGGGTCCTCGACGCCGAAGGGCGTCTGGTGCCACCAGGCCAGCACCGTCATCCACTGCGACGCCGCGTAGGTCGCCACCAGGAGCGCCGCGCCGGCTGTGGCCAGCCGCGCCAGCGGCGTGATCTGCGTGCGCGTCGGCAGCGCGATCGTCAGCCCTTCTTGTGTGGTGAAGGACACAGGCTCGTCGGTGAGCGCGGCCAGCGCGCGCGCCACGTTCAGGTAGAGCCACGCGAAGGCCGCGGCGCCCGTGGCGACGCCGATCGACCACCGCGCGGAGATCGAGGTCAGAAACACCTCGCGGTAGCCAACCTCCCCGAACCACAGCCAGTCGACCAGGAAGCCGATGGCGGCCGGGACGATGAAGAACACGAGGGCGAAGACGGCGATCAGGGCTGCGCGCGGCATCCCCGCGATGATGCCATCGACCGGCCCCGGCGGATACCAAAATCGGATGCTCGCGGCGCCCTCTGGTTAGCGATCGAAGCCCTTGGCCCGCCGGAGCGACCGCCGCTGCCGCTTGTCGGGCCGCCCGGCGGGCACCATCGTGGCCCGAAACACGCGCTCCTGCCGCCGCATCTCCACCTCTTCGGGCGTGGGAGGCGGCGTGCGATCCGCGTAGAGGGTTCGCGCCTCCGCCTTGGGCACGTGCGTGGACGCAAGGCCTATCACGACGACCGTCTGCCGGCGACCGAGCGGGCGCATGATGACCAGCTCATCACCAGGGCGGATGTCGCGGTGAGGCTTCGCCGGCTGCCCGTTGACGAGCACCTGGCGGTTGCGGCAGGCGCGCTGCGCCTCGGAGCGGGTACGGAAGAGGCACGCCACGTCGAGCCAGACGTCGACGCGCAGCGCCGTCAGCGGCTCCATGCGCCCCAGCGTACCATGCCGGCCGACTCACCCGATGAGGAGCGCGAGCGTGGTCAGCAGATCGCGAGGCAGGTACGGCTTGTTGAGCGTCGCCACGGCATCGTCGGTCGGCGCCCCGGGCCAGTCGTCGCCGTAGCCCGAGCAGAGCACGGCCGGCAGGTCTGGCCGCACGGCGCGCATGCGGCCGAGCGCCTCGGCCCCGCCGAACCGCGGCATGACGAGGTCGAGGATGACGGCGGCAATCTCCTCGCGATGGCGATCGAAGAGCGCGCACGCCTCCGTGCCGTCGGCCGCGGTGACCACGCGATAGCCGAAACCCTCGAGCACGTCCCGCGTCAGGTCCCGGACGCCCGGCTCGTCATCGGCGACGAGGATGAGGCTGGCGCCGCTGACGAGGCGCGGCGTTGGAGCCGGCGTGAGCGGCCGGTCGACCACCGGCGCCGAGGGTGCCCGATGAGGCAGCCCGCACCGCACGACCGTCCCGTGGCCGGGCGTGCTCTCGATCTCCAGGTAACCGCCGTGCTGGCGGAGGATGGTTTCGACCACCGACAGGCCCAGGCCTGTGCCGCGCGACGACGGCTTGGTGGAGAAGAAGGGCTCGCGGGCCCGGGCCAGCACCTCGGCCGGCATGCCGACGCCCGTGTCGCGCACGCTGACCGAGACGAACTGCCCGTGACGCGTCGCCCGACGGGCCTCGGCCGCGGTGGCGACAGTGAGCCGCCCGCCGGCGGGCATGGCGTCCCGGGCGTTGAGGCAGAGGTTGAGGAGCACCTGGTCGAGCTGCGTGGGATCTGCGTGCACGACGCCCACGGCCGGATCCGGCAGGAACTCCACTTCGATGTGTTCCCCGATGAGCCGCGCCAGCAGCTGCACGGCGCGCTCGACGTGCCGGTTCAGCTCCACGTCGGCCTTCTGCGGCGGCTCCTGCCGGCCGAACGACAACAGGCGGCGCGTGAGTGCCTCGGCCCGCTCGCTCGCGGCGATGACATGCTCGACCTGGCGGCGGAGGGCGCCGGCGGCCGCATCATCCTCGAGCGCGAGCGACGCGTAGCCGCGAATGACCTGGAGGAAGTTGTTGAAATCGTGCGCGATGCCGCCCGCGAGCCGGCCGAGACCCTCGATCTTCTGAGCCCGGAGGAGCTGGTCCTCGAGGTCGCGGCTATGTAGTTCGAGGGCCGTCGCCGCGCTGATGTCGCGAAGGTAGATGGCCACGGCTGCTGGCGCGCCGGGGACGGCCAGCGTGACGGCCCGGAGCTCGACGGGAAACTCCGTGCCGTCGATGCGGTGCGCGGTGACGCGGGCCTCGATCGACCGGGGTCTGGGCGCCGCGCCATCGGGCTGACTGGATGTCAGCGCGTCAGCGTTCGGCAGTACCCACGCGGGCACGAAGCAATCCACCGCGAGACCGGCGAGGCCGCCCTCGACCACCCCGAACATGCGCTCGGCGGCGGCATTGGCCTGGAGAATGACGTGGCCGGCGTCGGTGAGCAGGATGGCCTCCGAGGCGCCGGCGATGAGCGCCTCGAGGCGGGCGACGGTCGGTTCAGTGGCGAATCCGGCGCGCGTCGAATCAGCGGGACGCGCGTAGCCGGAGGCAGACGTGTGCAACCGGGCTGCAGACATGAGACGGCGTGACATCTTTCTTCCAGAGACCGCGACCACACTGGAGCAAGCAGTCCGGAAGGAGATGGTAGCACGAGATGCCTATATTGTCGTATAAAGTCGTAACTTTAATCTATCTACGACTATTTATATGACATTAAAGACCTTGCATTCGTAGAAATCCTATTCCTGGTCAGGTAGGACGAACTCACGTTCCGGCTGACGCACGGTCAGGACCGGGCAGGGGGCCTTGCGCACCACGCGTTCAGCCACCGATCCCATGACCATGTGGCCCAACGGGCCCCGCCCGTGGGTACCCATGACGATCAGGTCCACCTGGTGTTCTTGGGCGTACCGCAGCACCTCTACCACCGGGTGGCCGAGCACGGTGACGAGCTGGGCGTTGAGCGCGCGGCGCTCGTCGGGGGTCAGCGCCTTCTCGATGCGGGCCGTCGCCTCCTTGAGCCATTCCTGCTGCAGCGCGGCCAGCGAGAACCCGTACGCCTCGACGGCCCAGGGTTGTGCGAAGGGCTCCTGGACGACGTGGAGCACGTGGATGGTCGCCTTGAAGGCGCCCGCGAGCGCCTTGCCGTAGCGCAGGGCCACCTCCGAGGTGTCACTGAAATCGGTGGGCACGAGGATGGTGCGGAGCGCAATCATGGGGAAGCTCTCCTGTCTGGGCCGGCCGTCGATTGATCGCCTCGAGTCTACCCCGGCACGGCCGCCAGCGGCGGCCCGGCCGCGGTCCGGAGGCCGCGGGCGGCGAGCGCCACGGCCAGCGCGGCGACGTCGGCCACCGCCGCGGCCACCGACGGCGACAGCATGATCGTCATGGGCTGCAGGCGCTCAATCGAGACCGCCACCAGCCAGATCCGGGGCCGCCGGCCGACGAGCGCGGCCGACTCGACGAGGTCGCGCAGCCCGATGTCATGCACGGCCAGCGTCGGCGGGAAGTCCGACGGGTAGCGCGGCTCCGTCACGCGCACCGTGCCGGCCGGCTGGCCGTCAAGGGTGGCGTCGACGATGACGAGCGGGTCGTAGTCGGCGAAGAGCGACAACAGGTGGAAGCCGCCCGTGCCGCCGTCGAGGGCGCTCACCCCGGCCGGCAGCGTCCCTTCGGCGAGCCGCCGGGCGACGTGGACACCCACGCCCTCGTCGCCCATCAGCACGTTCCCGACGCCGAGCACCAGCGCCTGCGGCATCCCGCCCTCCTGCCGTCACCGGCGCGGCGTGTCGATGAACTTCCATCCATCGATGATCGACGAGAGCGTGCCCCGTCCCTCGACGTAGTCGTGGAACGCGACGAGGTACACGTGGATGATTGTGAAGACCACGAACACCCACAGCGCCGCGTGGTGCCAGTACCGCACCTCGGCGTCGCCGCCCATGAGTGGCACGATCCAGGCGAAGAGGCCGGGGAACCACCAGTCGCTCATCGGCGCGTACAGGGCCAGCCCCGTGCCGGCCTGGAAGAGCATGATGAGGAACAGGGCCAGGTAGGTCGACAGCGCCACGGCGTTATGGCCGACGGTTTAATACGGCTGGACATCGATCTCCAGGATGTCCGCCCGGAGCGTGCGGACGAGCGAGTTCCAGTGCTCGCGGAGGCGCCGCGGAGTCGCCGGGAGGTAGTTGTTCCAGCGCGCCCATCGGTTGCCGACGAGGCCCCAGTAGAGTCGCGGGATCAGGTTGAAGACGAACACGAAGCCGGCGACGAAGTGCACGAAGCGCACGGTGCCGAACCAGTAGGCGTCGCCCGCCTCGGCCGACGACAGGAAGGCGGGAGGGGTGCCGAGGATGAGCCCCGTCACGGCCAGCACGGCGATCGCCAGCGCGTTGACCCAGTGGAAGAGACGCACGGGCATCTCCCACACGTAGACGCGTTGCAGGGTGGTGGTCGTCATGGCCCCTCCCTCAGAACACGCGCACCTGGTGCACGTAGCTGCCCCGCGTGTCGTGGAGATGCACCGCGCAGGCGATGCACGGGTCGAACGAGTGCACCGTCCGCAGCACCTCGATGGGCTGCTCGGGGTTGGCGATGGGTGTCCCGACGAGCGACGCCTCGTACGCGGAGCGCTGCCCCCGGGCGTCTCTCGGCGACGCGTTCCATGTGCTCGGCACCACGAGCTGGTAGTTGTCGATGGCGCCGTCCTTGATCACGATCCAGTGCGCCAGCGCGCCGCGCGGGGCCTCGCTCAGCCCCACCCCCCGCGCTTCGGCGGGCCACGTCGCCGGGTTCCACTTCGTGACGTCGGCGGTGCGGGTGTCGCCGTTCCTGATGTTGGTCAGGAGCTGCTGGTAGAACTCCTTCGCCCACCGCGCGATGAGCCGGGTCTCGATGCCGCGGGCCGCCGTGCGCCCGAGCGTCGAGTAGAGCGCCGCCACCGGCACGTCGAGCGCCTTCAGGGCGCCGTCGACGGCCTCCTTCACCTCGGCGTGGCCCGATGCGTACGCCACGAGCAGCCGGGCCAGCGGGCCCACTTCCATCGGGTGGCCCTTCCACCGCGGCGTCTTGAGCCACGAGTACTTCTGCGCGACGTCGAGCTGGTCGTAGGGCGGCTTCGGTCCCGTGTAGTTGAACGCCGTCTCGCCCACCCACGGATGCCGGCCCGCCTCGTCGCCATCCGAGTACGCGTACCAGGAGTGCGGGATGTACTCCTCGATCTCGGTCGCGTCGCGCGGATCCACCGGCAGCACCTCGCCCAGGTTCCGGCCGAGGATGACGCCTCGCGGGAACTTGAACGTCGACGGGTCGCCGTAGCTGGACGTCGGCAGATCGCCGTAGGACAGGTAGTTCTCCAGCCCCCCGCCGATGGCGCCCCAGTCCTTGTAGAACGAGGCGATCGCCAGCAGGTCGGGGATGTACACCTGCTCGACGAAGGTCTGCGCCTCGTCGAACAGCCGGCCGACCATGGCCAGCCGCTCCGCGTTGATGGCGTTGACCTCCTCGATGTTGATCGAGCACGGCGCGCCGCCCACCAGGTAGTTCGGGTGCGGGTTCTTCCCGCCGAAGACCGCGTGGACCTTGACGATCTCCTTCTGCCACTCGAGGGCCTCGAGATAGTGGGCGACGCCGAGCAGGTTCGCCGCCGGCGGCAGCTTGTACGCGGCGTGCCCCCAGTACCCGTTGGCGAAGATGCCGAGCTGCCCGGTGTTCACGAACGCCGTCAGCCGCGCCTGCACGTCGGCGAAGTACGCCGGCGACGCCTTTGGCCACCGGGAGATGCTCTGCGCCAGGGCGGCGGTGTCCTTCGGGTCCGCCTTGAGCGCGCTCACCACGTCGACCCAGTCCAGCGCGTGCAGGTGGTAGAAGTGGACGACGTGATCCTGCAGGTACTGCGCGCAGAACATCAGGTTGCGGATGAGCTCGGCGTTCGGCGGCACGGTGATGCCGAGCGCGTCCTCGACGGTGCGGACCGAGGCCAGCGCGTGCACCGTGGTGCAGACGCCGCAGGCCCGCTCCGTGAACGCCCAGGCGTCGCGCGGGTCGCGGCCCTTCAGGATGATCTCGAAGCCGCGCACCATCGTGCCGGAGCTGTACGCGTCGACGACCTTGCCGTCCCTGATCTCGGCCTCGATGCGCAGGTGCCCCTCGATGCGTGTGATGGGGTCGATGACGACACGGGTGGCCATGGCGGTCTCCTTCCAGCTACTCGTTGCGATCCGCGTCCGTCCCCGGCGTCTCGCGGCTCTCGGAGACCAGCTGCTTCACCACCGGCCGCTTCCGGACGGCCGTCAGCGCCGCGTGGGCGGCGACGCCGCCGAGGGCCGCCGTGGCCAGCGCCGCGCCCACCGTATCGGCGGTCGATTCGATGCCGAACCCCGTGGCGGGCAGGTGGCTGTAGAAGGGACCGTTGTCCCAGAAGTTCGCCTCGCTGCAGCCGATGCACCCGTGCCCCGACTGGATCGGGAAGCTCACGCCGTTGTTCCACCTCGTCACGGCGCACGCGTTGTAGGTCACCGGGCCCCGGCAGCCCATCTTGTACAGGCAGTACCCCCGCTTCGCGTTCTCGTCGTCCCACGACTCCACGAAGAGCCCGGCGTCGTAGTTCGGCCGGCGGTAGCAGGTGTCGTGCACGCGCCGCGAGTAGAACGCGCGCGGCCGCCCCTGCGCGTCGAGGTGCGGCAGCCGCCCGAACGCGAGCAGGTGCACCACGGCGCCGGCCATGACCTCGCCGATCGGCGGGCAGCCCGGGACGTTCATCACCGGCTTCCCGCGCACCAGCTTGTGCACGGCCGTCGCGCCCGTCGGATTCGGTTTGGCCGCCTGGATGCACCCGTTCGAGGCGCAGCTGCCCCAGGCCACGATCGCCTGGGCCCCGTCCGCCGCCTCGCGCATGATGTCGAGCGCGGTGCGCCCGCCGATGCAGCAGTAGACGCCGTCCGCCTCCATGGGCACCGACCCCTCGACGAGCATCAGGTACTGGCCGCGGTGCCTGGTCATCGTGTCGTGCAGCGCCGCCTCGGCCTGGTGCCCGGCCGCGGCCATCAGCGTTTCGGTGTAGTCGAGCGAGATGCGATCGAGGAGGATGTCGGCGACGATGGGGTGCGATGAGCGGATGAACGACTCGCTACAGCACGTGCATTCCTGGAAGTGGAACCAGACGACCGGCAGCCGGGGACTGGTGTCGAGCGCCTCCACGACCCGGGCCACGCCGGCGGCTTCGATGCCGGTGGCGGCCGCGAGCCAGGTGCAGAACTGGAGGAAGTCGCGCCGCGAGAATCCCTGCATCCGGGCGTGCTCCCAGATGCTGGGGGGTGAGCTGCGCATGGGGTCCTCCTTCTGACGAGAGGCACGAGGTCTGACGCGATCAATCACGTCGCGTGCCAATGCCGGGTCGTAGCACGGCGGGCCAAACAGGCGCAGTGGGCCGCGCCGCGCGTCGCGGGACGCGCGCCGCGAGACGGACGGCTTGCGGCGAGACGCATGTGCTGCCGGGAACCCGGCGGTTTCCGCAGCGCCGGGCTCGCTTCGCTTCCGCGGCCGGGGCGAGGCGCCGCGTTCTCGCGGATCCCCGACGCGGCCCGCTGGCATCACGTTTGCGCCTCAGCGCGGTATCGCTCACGAGGCGAGGCGTGACGATCCACGGGCAACGCATCATCGTGCGGGGGACGGTGCAGGGGGTCGGCTTCCGGCCCTGGGTGTACCGGCTTGCCCGCGCCGAGGGCCTCACCGGCTCTGTCGCGAACGATGGCACCGGCGTCACGATCGACGCCTACGGCGCCCCGCCCGCGCTCGAACGCTTTCTCGTCCGCCTCCGCCGGGACCCGCCCCCGGCCGCCTCGATCGACGCGCTGGCGGCGGCGCCCCTCGCCGGCGACGCGCCGCCCGAGTTCGTCATCGACGCCAGCGTGGCGCCGGGCGCGCGCCGCGTGTCGATCCCGCCGGATCTGGCGACCTGCGAGGCCTGCGCGTTCGAGGTGCGCGATCCCACGGACCGGCGGTATCGCTATCCCTTCACCAACTGCACTGATTGCGGCCCGCGCTTCACGATCGCGCGCGACGTGCCGTACGACCGCCCGCGCACGTCGATGGCGGCGTTCCGGATGTGCCCGGCGTGCCAGCGCGAGTACGACGACCCGGCCAGCCGGCGGTTTCACGCGCAGCCCAACGCCTGCCCGGCGTGCGGGCCCCGGCTTGCGCTCCTCGCCACCGACGGCTCCGCCATCGACACCGACGACCCGGTCGGCGCTGCGGCGCGAGCGCTCGGCGAGGGCCTGATTGTCGGCGTCAAGGGCATCGGCGGGTTCCACCTGGCGTGCGACGCCGCCAGTGAAGCGGCGGTCGCGCGCCTGCGCCGGCGGAAGCAGCGCGACGAGAAACCGTTCGCCGTGATGGTGCGCTCGCTCGGCGAGGCGCGGGCGCTCGCCGAGGTGGGGACTGTCGAGGCGCGCCTCCTGAGCGGCCCTGAGCGTCCCATCGTGCTCGTCCCGCGACGCGCCGGCGCGCCGGTCGCCGAGAGCGTGGCGCCGGGCACGCCGCTCCTCGGGCTGCTCCTGCCGTACAGCCCGCTGCACCACCTGCTGCTCGGCGATGCCGGGCGGCCCCTCGTGATGACCTCCGGCAACGTGAGCGACGAGCCGATTGTCTCTCGCAACGACGAAGCGCGGCACCGCCTGCGCGACCTCGCGGACCTGCTGCTCGTCCACGATCGCGACATCGTGTCGCGCGCGGACGATTCGGTCGCGAGGGTCATCGCCGGTGCCCCCGTGCTGCTGCGCCGCGCGCGAGGCTACGTCCCCCGCCCCGTGCCGCTCGCGCGGCCGGTCGGGCGCCCGGTGTTCGCGGCGGGCGGGCTGCTCAAGAACACCTTCTGCCTCGCGGCCGGCGGAGAGGCATGGCTCGGGCCGCACATCGGCGATCTCGACGACGTCGAGACCTTCGATGCCTATCGGGAGGCTGTGGATCGGTTCGAGCGCTTCCTGGGCATCGTCCCGGAAGTGGTCGCCTACGACCTGCATCCCGAGTACCCCTCCACCCGCTACGCGCTGGCGCGTCCCGAGGCCCGCAAGGTGGGCGTTCAGCACCACCACGCCCACGTGGCCAGCCTCCTCGCCGAACGCGGATGGGAGGGCCCGGTCATCGCCGCCGCCTACGACGGCACGGGGCTCGGCCACGACGGCCACGCGTGGGGTGGCGAGATCCTCGTGGCCGACGCCGCCGCCTTCGAGCGCGTGGCCACGTTCCGGCCGATCCTCCTCGCCGGCGGCGACCAGGCCATCCGCCAGCCGTGGCGCCAGGCGCTTGCGCTGCTCGTCGACGCCTACGAGGGCCCGCCACCGCTGGACGGGCTGCGCCTCTTCGACGGGGTCAAGCCGAGGGACCTGATCGTCGTCCGCGAGATGCTGGCGACGGGGCTCCGCACCGTGCCGGCTCACGGCGTGGGGCGCTACTTCGATGCGGTCGGAGCGCTCGTGCTCGGACGAAGCCGCGCCACCTACGAGGGCCAGGTGGCCCTCGAGCTCAACGCCGCGGCCGACGAGCGGGAGTCCGGGTGGTACCCGTTCGACCTGCGCGCCGGCACGCCAGTCGAGATCGATCTGCGCCGGGGCGTGCGGGCGCTCGTTGATGACCTCCTCGCCGGTCTGAGCCCCGCACGCCTTGCGGCGCGCTTCCACCGCACGATCGGGGCCGCCACGGCTGCGGCCATCGACGCGGTGACACGCGATCGCGGCGCGCTGCCCGTCGGGTTGACGGGCGGCTGCTTTCAGAACCCACTGCTCGTTGCCGACATCCTCGGCCGCCTCGGCGACCGGCGCGTGCTGCTGCACCGCGAGGTCCCCCCCGGCGACGGCGGCCTCGCACTGGGACAGGCCGTGGTGGCGGATCGCATGACACGGGAATGGCGAATGACGAATGGCGAATGACGAATGAAAAGGACTGCGCACCCTTCGCGATCCGCCGTTTCGTCATTCGCCATTCGTCATTCGTCATTCGTCATTTCAAGGATCACCCCATGTGCCTAGGTATTCCCGGACGCATCGTCGAGGTGAGCGGCAACCAGGCCGTGGTCGACTTCTGGGGCGTGCGGCGGCAGGTCTGCCTGGACCTGGTCGATCAGCCCGTCGCCCCGGGTGACTACATCCTGAACCACGTCGGGTACGCGATCCGACGCATACCCGAGGCGGACATTCAGGCGACGCTCGACCTGTACGAGCAGCTCCTGGCCGAGGCCGCCCGCGAGGACGGTGATCTCATGGCCGCGGACGTGGCCGGCGAGCTGCAGGCGGCCCGCGGGCGGCCCGCGGACGGGGAAGGAGAGCCACGGTGACGACGCCGGACGTCGGGCAGCTGAAGTTCCGCGACCCGGCGCGCGCGCGGGCGCTCGTGGAGGCGCTTGGCCGTCGGGTGCACGACCTCGGCCGACGCGTGTCGGTGATGCACGTCTGCGGCTCGCATGAGCAGGCCATTGCGCGCTTCGGCTTGCGCGCGACGTTTCCCGCCGCGCTCGACGTGATCATGGGGCCGGGATGCCCGGTGTGCATCACCGATCAGCCCGAAGTGGACGAGGCGGTCGCGCTGGCGCGCCAGGGCATCCGGGTCGTCACCTACGGCGACATGCTCCGCGTGCCCGGAACGTCGCGGTCGCTCGCCGACGCGCAGGCCGAGGGCGCGCGCGTCGAGGTCGTGTACGGCGTCCAGCAGGCCGTGGAGATGGCGGCCGGCGACCCGGCGCCGCTCGTGTTCTTCGCCACGGGCTTCGAGACGACGGCGGTGGCGACGGCGGCGGCGCTGCTGTCCGATCCGCCGCCCAACTTCTTCGTGCTCTCCGCCCACAAGTACATCCCGCCCGTGATGGAGATCGTGTCCGAGATGCCCGGCTCACGCGTCGAGGGCTTCCTGGCGGCTGGTCACGCGGCGACCATCACGGGGTGGCGGATCTTCGAGGACTTCGTCCGCCGTCATCGCACGCCCGTGGTGGTGGCCGGCTTCGAACCGCTCGACATCCTCGCCGGCCTCGTCAAGCTGGTGGATCTCGTCGCGCGCGGCGAGCCGCGCGTCGAGAACATGTTTCCGCGCTGCGTGACGCCCGAGGGCAACCTCCGCGCGCAGGAGCAGCTCTGGCGGGTGTTCCGGCCCATCGGCGGACGGTGGCGGGGCATCGCGCACGTGCCGAACGGCAACCTCCGCCTCCGCGACGAGTTCGCCGCGCGCGACGCCCGTCGGGTCTTCGACATTCGCACGTCCGGCCTCTGGGACGAGGCGCCCGGTACGCTCGTGCAGCACTGCGTGTGCGGCGACATCATGGCCGGGCTCCGGTCGCCGTCCGACTGCACCCTGTTCGGCACCACCTGCGTGCCGGAGGCGCCCGTGGGCGCCTGCATGGTGAGCAGCGAAGGCACGTGCCGCATCTGGTTCCAGTACGGCGGGCGGCCGGACGTCGCCTCCATGGTGGGAGGTCCCCGATGACCCTGCGCACGCTGGCTCCCTCCGAGCGCGTGGCGATGAAGCACGGCGCCGGCGGCCGCGCGATGCGCGCGCTCATCGAGCAGGTGTTCCTGCGCGAGGCCGACCGAGCGGATACGCCCGACCGCGTGGGACTCGGGGCGCTCGACGACGGGGCGGCCTTCCGGGTGGGGAGCGACTGGCTCGTCGTGACGACCGACTCCCACGTGATTCACCCGCGCGTGTTCCCGGGTGGTGACATCGGCCGGCTCGCCATCGCCGGCACCGTCAACGACCTCGCCATGATGGGCGTGACCGAGCCGCTCGGCCTGACGTGCGCGGTCGTCATCGAGGAGGGCTTCCCGCGGCACGAGCTCGACGCGACGCAGGCCTCGATGCTGGCCACCTGTCGCGAAGCGGGGATCTCGGTTGTGACCGGCGACACGAAGGTGATGGGTCGCGGCGAGATTGACGGGCTGGTCATCAACACCACGGGCGTAGGCCTGACGCGGCGGCTGGTGCGCGACGCGGGTCTGCAGCCGGGCGATGCGATCATCGTCACCGGCACCATCGGCGATCACGGCATGGCCGTGATGGCGGCGCGCCACGCGCTGTCCATCGCGGGCGACCTGCGGTCCGACGTCGCGCCGCTCAACGGCCTCGTCCGGGCGGTTCTCGCCGAGGCGGGCGACGCCGTGACGGCGATGAAGGACCCCACACGCGGCGGCGTGGCCAGCGCGCTCGCCGAGATGGCCACGAAGGCGGGGGTGGGCATCCGCCTCGAGGAGGCGGCGCTGCCCATCCGCGACACCGTTCGCGCCGCCACCGACCTGCTGGGCCTCGACCCGCTGCACGTGGCCAACGAAGGCAAGGCGCTCATCGGCGTCGCCGCCGACGCCGCGGAGCGCGTGCTCGCCGTGCTGCGGCGGCATCAGTACGGCCGCGATGCGGCCATCATCGGGCGCGCGACCGCCGACCACGTCGGCGCCCTTGTCCTGGACACCGGGCTCGGCCTCCGGCTCGTGGCAGAGCCTGAAGGCGAACTCCTCCCGCGCATATGCTGACCATCCCTCCGCCCCTGCGCGTCGCGCTGCTCACGTCCCACCGGTCGCCCGGACTGCCGGATCTGCTGCGCGACCCGCTCCACGGCGCCGCGTACGCGCTCGTGGGCGTCATCTCCAGCGAGCATCACTATGCCGACGGCGCGACGTGCGCGTCACACGACGTGCCGGTGCGCCATCGTCCGATCCGCGCGTTCCACCGGGCGGCGCGCGCCGCGCTGTCGGATCGGACGGTGCGGGAGCGGTTCGATGAGGCGCTGGCGGAGGCGCTCGCGGCGTGGCGGCCCGACGTGGTGCTGTGCTGCGGCTACCTGTACGTGCTGACCGCGCCCGTGCTCGACCGCTGGCCCGGCGCGGTCTTCAACCTGCATCACAGCGACATGCTCGACCGCGACGCGGCGCGGCGGCCGCGCTACCCGGGCCTCCGGGCCGTCCGCGACGCCATCGTGGCCGGCGCCGTCGAGACCCGGACCTCGGTCCACGTCGTCACCGACGCGCTCGACGATGGCCCGGTGGTGATGCGGTCCTGGGCGTTTCCGGTTTCGCCGCTCGCCGCCGAGGCCCGGCGCCTGGGCGCGGCGGACCTCCTCAAGGCGTACGTGTGGGCCCATCAGGAGTGGATGCTGCGCCGCGCCTGGGGACCGCTGATGGTCCGGACGCTGGTGCAGGCCTCGATCGATCGCGGCCGGCTGGCGCGCGGCCAAATGCTGAGCGGCGCGCCGTGGGACCTGTTCGAGGACGGACGCCTGGCGCCCGCCCGGCGCGCCGTCCCGGAGGGCGTACGCCAGTGAGCACGATCCTGCAGCACCGGACGGGGAACGTCGGCGTCATCACGATCAACCGCCGCGCGCGGTTCAACGCGTTCGACGTCGTGACGGCCCAGGACTTCCGTCGCGCCGCGCTCCAGTACGCGCGCGACGACGGGGTGCGGGCCGTCGTCCTGCGCGGCGCCGGCGGCGTGTTCTGCAGCGGAGCCGACTTGAAGTACATCCGCGCCGGCGGCGCGGAGACCGACCTCGGCCACCTGCAGCCCGCGGCTCGCGGCATTCCACGCGGGTACGGCGAGGTGTTCAAGCAGATCCTCGAGTACCTGCACAGCACGATCTCCGAGATTCGCCGGTCGCCGAAGCCCTTCATCGCCGCGGTTGACGGCGTGGCGGCGGCCGGCGGACTGGGCATCGCCATGGCGTGCGATCTTGTCGTGGCCTCGTCGCGGGCGTCGTTCGAGTGGGCGTACGGCAAGACAGGGCTGAGCGGCGCGGAGAGCGGCACCTTCTTTCTGCCGCGCCTGGTCGGCTTCCGCCGCGCGATGGGGCTCGTGCTGCTCAACGAGCGGCTGACGGCCTCCGAGGCGCTCGCGGCTGGCCTCGTCAACCGCGTGCTGCCGGCCGAGGGCTTCGACGAGGAGGTCGAACGGCTGGCCGCGCGCCTGGCCGCCGGTCCGACCGGCGCGTACGCGGCGGCCAAGCGGCTGATCAATCAGGGTCTCAACGCCGAGCGGCTCGACGTGCATCTCGATCTCGAGATTGACGAGCTCGCCCGGAGCGCCGACAGCGAGGACTTCCGGCTGGCGCTCGACGCGTTTCTCGAGAAGCGCGAGGCGAGCTTCACCGGGCGGTAGCGCCATGCACGAGTACTCCATCGTCGAAGCGCTGTGCGCGCGGGTCGCGGCCGAGGCCGCCGCCCATGGCGCGCGCGCGGTGACGTCGGTGCGAGTGCGGCTGGGCGCGCTGTCGGGCGTCGAGCCGGGGCTGCTCCGCACGGCCTACGAGATGTTCCGCGAGGGCACGGCCTGCGCCGGGGCGTCCCTCCATCTGGACGTGGTGCCGGCGCGCTGGACGTGCCCGCGCTGTGGCGGCGCGCCGGAGGCGGGCGCGCGGCTCGTCTGCCGCGCGTGCGGCGCGCCGGTGCGGCTCGCCGCCGGCGACGAGATCGTGCTCGAGCGGATCGAACTGGAGGTAGGCGATGTGTGACGTCTGTGGCTGCGGAGACAAGGCCGTTCCGGTGGAGGTGCGGGACCGGATCCTCGCCGGCAACGAGCGGCAGGCCCGCCACAACCGCCAGCACTTCCACGGCGCGGGCGTCCTGGCGCTGAACGTCATGGGATCGCCGGGCGCGGGCAAGACGGCGCTGCTCGAGGCGACCGCGCGCCGACTGGCCGGCACGCGCCGGCTGGGCGCGCTCGCCGGAGACCTGGCCACGGAGAACGACGCCACGCGGCTGCGCGCGGCGGGGGTCCCGGCGCTGTCCATCACGACGGGCTCCGCCTGTCACCTGGACGCCGAGATGGTGCACCACGCACTGCACCATTTCGACTGGACCGACCTCGACTACCTGTTCATCGAGAACGTCGGCAACCTGGTCTGCCCTGCGGTGTACGACCTCGGCCAGGCGGCCAACGTCGTGCTCCTCGCGGTGCACGAAGGGGAAGACAAGCCGCTCAAGTACCCCGTGATGTTTCACAAGGCCGACCTGGTCGTGCTCACCAAGGTCGATCTCGTGCCGTTTGTGGGCGCCGATCTCGCGCTCATCGAAGAGAACCTCGCGCGCGTGATGCCCGACCCGCGCGTGCTGCGGGTGTCCGCCCGGTCGGGCGAAGGCCTCGATGCCTGGATCGAGTGGATCGAGATGCGGCGGCCGGCCGGCCCGCGGCTGTCGGTGACGAGGCACCATCACGAACACCGGCACCACGCGCCGCCAGGCGCGGGCGAACACGACCATGAGCACGGCTTCGTTCACCCCCGCGGTCACCACTGATCTGGCCGATCTCGTGGCGACCGACGAAGAGCTGCGCGCCGGGCTGGCGCGCGCGCAGGCGCACGCCAGCGCCCGCGTGGAGCAGGCCCGGGCGGCGCTGGAGGCCGGTCGTCAGGAGGCGCTCGCGCGGGCCGAGGCCAGCCTGGCCGAGGAGGTCGAAGCCATCGAGCGGACGGCGGCAGAGCGGGCGCGTGCCCGCGAGGCGGCGAGGTCCGAGCGGATACGGCAGATGGAGCAGGACGCGCGCGACCGCACGGAGGCCGCGGCCGCCGAGTGGGCGCGTATCGTGGAGGAGGGTCCCCGAGCGTAGGAGGGGCGCATGCGGGCGGCTCCCCGTCGAGCATTCGCCGTGGCCCGCGCGCGCGCGCATGCGGGCCGGCTCCGGCGGCGTGCGGAGGTCGCAGGCCGGGCGGTCGGGCTGTCGCCGAAGGACGGCATCGAACCCGCGATCGTGCGCGCGGAGTTCCTGGCGCTGTGCGGCGCGCTCGCGCGAGGCTGCCCCGAGCTGCGCGCGCTCGTCACGCACCTCGTTGCGCGGCGTGAGCTGGGCAACGTCGCGCTCGCGCTGGCCGTGCTGACGAACCGCCGCGACCGCGTCGGCCTTGATCCGCTCTGGGAACCCCTCGGCGACTTCGCGCATGTCTCCGTGGACGACCTTGCCGGCTGGCAGGCACCGGCCGATCTCGCCGAGCATCTCGGGTCGAGGGGCGTCGAGTGGCTCGCGCCCGTGGTGCGGCGGGGAAGGCCGGGCGCGCTCGGGGAGACGCTGCTCGCCGCCGGGCGCGCGTGGGCCTCCCGCGCGAGCGTGCTCGCCCGCGGCCTGCCGGCGGGCGAGGACCGCGCCGTCGCGCTCGTCGAGTGGGTGCTGCTCGACGCCGATTTCGACTGGCTCCGTCGCGCCCCGGCGCGCCTCGGCGTGGCCCCGGAGGTGGCGGCGCGCGCGACGGTCGTCGTGGCGGCCCGCCTCGGGGCCACGCGGACGGGCGCGCTGGCGGCCTGGCGCGAGGGCGAGGGCCCCCTCGGCGAGCGTCTGCCGGGGCGTTGGGCGTGGGCCCGCGCTGCGACCGGTTGGGATGACCTGATGGTCGCCGCGCGCCACGAGCGCCGGCGGGCATGTCTCGCGGCGCTGATGGGGCCCCCCTTCGCGCTCGCGGTTCCGCTGGCGATTGTGCTCCTCAAGTCGGCGGAACTCGACGCGGCCGCGCTCGGCCCGGCCGACGGAAGCCCCGCCCGCCGCCGGGCGACGGCCGCCAGTCTCCTGGAGACCTGACGATGCTGCGGTCGGTGCCGATGGTCCACATGCAAGTGCAGGTGCCCAGCCGCGATGCGGCGGCCGTGACGCACGGCATTGCCGCCGAGGGGCTCTTGCACCTCGTGGACATCGCGCACGGGCGCCTCAGCGCCACGCCGGCCCGCGACGGCAGTCGCGAGGCGCTTGCCGCGTACCGTGATCTGGCGACGCGGATACGGCGGACGGCCGATCGGCTGACGATCCCGTTATCAGACCTGACCGGCGGCGCCGACGCCCGCGCCCCATCGTCGTTCGGGGCCGAGCGCGAGGCGCTCGAGGGCGGGCTGGCGCCGATTGAGCAGGCGGTGAACGCGGCGTGGACCCGCGCGACCGAGGCGCGACACCGGCTGGTGCGCCTCGAGGCGAGCCGGCGCCAGGCGCAACGACTCAGCCGCGCCGGCGTGGACGCCACGCGCCTGGCGGGACTGCGGTATCTGACCGTGAGACTGGGCGAGCTGCCCATCGAGGCGATCGGCGAGGTGGCGCACCTCGTCGCGCCCGCGCCCGTGGCCGTCGTGCCCCTCGACGTGGAGGGCGGCCGGTGCCTGGCCGCGGTCGCCGCGCCACGGAGCGCCGCCGACCGCGTCGATCAGGCCTTGCGCGTCGCGCCGTTCGAGGCCGTCGCGGCCTCCTCGTCGGTCGTCGGCCTCGATGAGGACGCGCTGGAGGCCGAGCATCGCGCGACGACCCAGGCTCTGGCCGAGGCGCGCGCGCTCCTGGCCGGCATGACCGCCGACGTGGCGCCCGTCATCGACGAGTTGTGGCAGCGCGTGCAGGTGGCCGTGGTGCTGCTGCAGGCGCAGACGCACTTCGCCGTGTCGGGCCGCTTCGTGGTCATCGCCGGGTGGATTCCCGAGGAGCGCGCCGATCACCTGACCGCCCGCATCGCCGCCGCCAGCGGCGGGCGCGCGATCGTCACGGTCGAGCGTCCCGACGAGATGCCCGAGGCGCTCACCGACGCGCTGCGGATTCCGATCCTGCACCGCAATCCGCTGCTGATTCGACCGTTCGAGCGCCTGGTCCGCCTCTACGGCACCCCCTCGTACCGCGAGGTCGAGCCCACGGCGTTCTTCGCCCTCAGCTTCCTGCTCATGTTCGGCCTCATGTTCGGCGACGTCGGCCACGGGGCCACGCTGTTCTCCGCCGGGTACTTCCTCTACCGCCGGATTCCCCGTTTTCTCGACTACGGGATTCTCCTGATGGAGGCGGGCGCGGCCTCCACCGTCTTCGGCGCCCTCTACGGCAGCGTCTTCGGCGTGCACGGCGTCATCCCGGTGCTCTGGATGGAGCCCATCCGGGATCTGCCGCGCTTCATGGGCATCGCGCTCGGCGTCGGCGCCGTGCTGATCAGCCTGGCGCTCGGGCTCAACGCCATCAACGCCTGGCGGGCCGGCGAGCGGCCCACAGCCATCTTCGGGCTGCACGGCGTTTTCGGCGCGTTCGTGTACTGGAGCCTGCTCGCGCTCGTCGTGCGGGGCGTCATGCCCGCCGTCCGCGTGCCGGCGTGGCTCCTCGTGGCCCTGCTGACCGTGGCGGCAGGCCTGCTCGTGCTGAAGCGGCCAATCGTCGCGTGGCTCGACCGGGGGCGCCCGCCCCGTCGGAACGGCGTGCGCGGACCGCTGTGGCTTGCCGCGCTCGAGGGCTCGGTCGAGCTCGTCGACGCTCTCGTGACGTTCTTCGCCAACACCGTGTCCTTCGTCCGCATCGCGGCCTTCGCCGCGGTGCACGCCGGCGTGTTCGTCGCGATGTTCGCCCTCGTCGACACGCTGGCCGCGCTGCGGTTCGGCGGCGTGCTGTCGGCCGTGGTGCTCGTCGCGGCCAACATCATCGCCATCCTGCTGGAGGGGTTGACCATCTCGGTGCAGGTCCTGCGCCTCGAGTACTACGAGTTCTTCGGACGGTTCTTCCGCGGCGGCGGCGAGGCCTACCGCCCGCTCATGCTGCGCACGAAGGGGGAGTCATGACCGGCCTGACCTGGAAGGCGCGGCTGCTGGCCGCGGGGGTGGCGCTGGCGCCGGCGGCGGCGGCGCTCGTCGTGTCCGCCGGGGCGCAGCCCGCCGAGCCGCTGCCGGCGCCGGCGACCGTGGCGCCGGAGGTTCTCAAGTGGGGCTTCATGGCCGCGGCGCTCGTGACGGGCCTCTCGGCGCTCGGCGCGGCCTACGCCGTGGCCGTGGTGGGCGGCGCGGCGATGGGGGCCGTGGCGGAGAAGCCGGAGATGGCCGGACGCGCGCTCGTCTTCGTGGGCCTGGCGGAGGGCATTGCCATCTACGGCCTCATCATCGCCATCATGATCCTCGGGTACCTGTCGTGACCGTGCACTTCGTCGGGAGCGGCGACGACGCGCACGGGTTCGCGCTGGCCGGCGCCGTGGTGCATCCGGCGGCGACTCGCGACGAGCTGCGCCGCGCCCTCGACGCGCTCGCGGCGCTCGACCCACCGCCAGGGCTGGTGCTCGTGTCGCGCGCCGCGCGCGACCGTGCTCCGCACCTCGTTGACGACTGGCACCGCGATCCGCGGCGTCCGCCGCTGACGGTGCTGTGATGCGGACGGCCGGCAGCCCCGCCGCCGTGATGGCGGCCATGCGCGACGAGGCCGCGGCGGAGGTCGATCGCGTCGAGCAGGAGGCGGCCGCGCGCGTCGGCGCCCTGGAGCGCGCGCTCGCCGAGCTGACGGTTGAGGCGCCCGATCGGGACAGGCGCCTGGCGCGGGCGCGGGCTGCCGCCGGCGAGCGGATGGCCCGCGAGGACGACCTCGACGCACGGGCCGACCTCGACGTCCGGGAACGGTGGATGGCTGCCGTCGCCGCCCGCGGGCGCCAGCTGCTCGAGTCGCGTGACGCCGCCGCGCGGCGTCGGGTCCTGACCCGTCTGGCTGTCGAGGCGCTGGCTCGCGTACCGGGATCCACGGCGGTCCTCGAGCTGGCAGCGTGCGACCTGGCCGCCGTGGATCTCGCATGGCGCGAGGCGGTGACGCGGGAGTCGGGGAAGCAGGGTGTGGAACTGGTTGCCGGAAAGATCGGTGGCGGATGCGTCGCCCGGACCCCGGATGGACGCGCGGCGTACGACAACTCCATCGAGGCGCGCATCGACCGCTTCCTGCCCGAGTGCCGCGCGGCGCTCGGCGCCGTGTTCGAGGCGGTGCGACGGTGAGGGCCGCCCGGGTACGCGCGGTGAGCGGAGCGGTCGTGCTTGCGGAGACGACGTCGTCGATCTCGATCGGGGAGGTCGTCTACGTCGGCCGGGCACGACTGCTCGGCGAGGTGGTGGCGCTCGACGGCGACGTCGCGACCCTGCAGGTGTACGAGGACACCGAGGGGCTGCGCCCGGGCGATGCGGTCGAGGCCAGCGGTGCGCCGCTGGCCGTGGAGCTCGGTCCGGGGCTGCTCGGCCAGGTGTTCGACGGCGTGCAACGGCCGCTTGACGCGCTCGCGCGCCGCGAGGGCGACTTGCTGGCGCGGGGCGCCCGTGCGCCCGCGCTGGACCGCTCGCGCCGCTGGTGGTTCACGCCGGCGGTGGCCGTGGGCGCGGACGTCCGGGACGGGCAGGTCATCGGCACAGTGCCCGAGACGCCCGCCGTGGAGCACCGGCTGCTCGTGCCGCCGCGAGGTGGCGGCCGCGTGCTGTGGCTCGCCAGCGAGGGCGACGTCGGCGTCGACGACTGCGTGGCGCGTGTCGAATCGGACGACGGGACCGCCGAGATTCGCGCGCATCACCGGTGGCGCGCCCGGGCCGCCCGACCCTTCCTCGAGCGGCTGTCGCCCCGGCATCCGCTCATTACTGGCCAGCGCGTCCTCGATACCTTGTACCCGCTCGCGCGCGGGGGCGCCGCCGGCATGCCCGGCGGATTTGGCACCGGCAAGACCATCATGCAGCACCAGTTGTGCCGCTGGGCGGATGCCGACGTCATCGTCTACGTCGGGTGCGGCGAACGCGGCAACGAGATGACCGAGATGCTTCGCCGCCTGCCGGAGCTCACCGATCCGCGCACGGGGCGTCCACTGGCCGAGCGCACCGTGCTCGTCGCCAACACCTCCAACATGCCTGTTGCCGCGCGCGAAGCCTCGTTGTACTGCGGCCTCACCATTGCCGAGTACTACCGTGACATGGGCTACCACGCCGTGCTCCTCGCTGACAGCACCTCGCGCTGGGCCGAGGCGCTGCGCGAGCTGGGCGGTCGCCTGGGCGAGATGCCGGCCGAGGAAGGGTACCCGTCGTATCTGTCCAGCCGTCTCGCCGCCTACTACGAGCGCGCAGGCCGCGTGCGCACCCTTGGCGGCGCCGAGGGGTCGGTCACGCTCATCTCCGCCATCTCACCGGCCGGCGGCGATCTGACCGAGCCGGTGACGCGACACACGCAGCGTTTCACGCGCACCTTCTGGACGCTCGATCAGTCCCTGGCGGCCGCGCGCGTGTTCCCGGCCGTGAGCACCCGCGACTCCTACTGCGACCTGCCGTCGGGCGTGACCGAGTGGTGGGTGGAGCACGTCGGGCCCGACTGGCCCGACCGCCGCGGTGCCGTGCTGGCTCTCGTCGATGAGGCCGACCGGATCGAATCGACGGCGCGCCTGGTCGGCACCGACGCGCTCCCCGAACGCCAGCAGCTCGTGCTCCGCTTTGCGCGGGTCGTCGAAGAGGGGTTTCTCCGGCAGAGCGCCTTCGACGATGTCGATGCCTTCTGCGCACCCGCGCGCCAGCACGCGTTGCTCGCCCTGATTCTCGACGCCCTGTCGCGAGCCGAGGCGGCGATCGAGCGGGGCGCACCGGCGCGCGCGCTCGGCGCGCTGCCGGAACTGGCGGCCATCGAGCGCGCCAAGACCGAGGTACCTGACGCGGCCGGTCTGGCGTCGCTCCTGGAGGCGTTCGACGCCGCCTGCGGTCGGCTCGAGTCGCCCGCTCCACGCGAGGTCGCGCCATGAGCGGCCTCGAGTACCGCGGACTCGCCAGCCTGCGCGGCCCGCTGGCGTCGGTGGCCGACGTGGAGGGCGTCGGGTTGCGCGAGCACGCCGTCGTCATCGGCGGCGACGGCCAGGCCCGCCAGGCCCGCGTCGTGTCGCTCGCCGGCGGCGAGGCGGTGCTCGAGGTGTTCGGCGACACGACCGGCCTCGCGCTGGCGGATTGCCGGGTCCGCTTCGCCGGGCACGCGGTGCGGATGGGCGTCGGTCCGGAGCTCGTGGGCCGCGTCTTCGACGGCCAGGGACGGCCCCGCGACGGACTGCCGGCGCCGGTCGCGCGCGAGCAGCGGCCCATCGACGGCGCGCCGATCAACCCTTGCCGCCGCGAGTACCCCCGCGACTTCCTCGAGACCGGCATTTCGGCGATCGATGGGCTCAACAGCGTCGTGCTCGGCCAGAAGATCCCGATCTTCAGCGAAGCAGGCCTCCCGCACGACGCGCTGGCCCTGCAGATCGTCCGGCAGGCGCGGATCCGCGGCGGGGAGGGGTTTGTCGTCGTGTTTGCCGCGATGGGGCTGCCGCGTCACGTGGCGCTCGAGTACGAAGCCACCTTTCGCCGGGGCGGGGCCCTGCGCCGCATGGCGGCGTTCCTGAACGTGGCCGACGACCCGGCGGCCGAACGCCTCATGACCCCACGCGTGGCGCTGACGGCGGCGGAGTATCTGGCGTTCGATCTCGGCCTGCACGTGCTCGTCGTGCTGCACGACATGACCAACTACGGCGAGGCGCTGCGGGAGGCGTCGGCCGCGCGCGGGGAGATGCCCAGCCGCAAGGGGTATCCAGGCTACCTGTACTCGGATCTTGCCTCGATCTTCGAACGGGCTGGCCGCATCCGGGGCCGGCCGGGCTCGATCACCCAGATCCCGATCGTGACGATGCCCTCGGGCGACATCACACACCCGATTCCGGATCTCACCGGCTACGTGACCGAGGGGCAGATCGTGCTCGACCGCGGAATGCACCGCCGGGGTATCTACCCGCCGATTGCGCTGCTGCCCTCGCTGTCGCGGCTGATGCACGACGGCATCGGCGAGGGACGGACACGCGCGGACCACGGCGACCTGGCGCGGCAGCTGTATGCCGTCGCCGCGCGGGCCGCCAGGGCGCGGGCGCTCGAGGCCATCATCGGCCGGGACGAGCTGTCGGAGCTCGAGCGGCGGTACCTGGCCGTCGGCGACGCGCTCGACCGGCAGCTGGTCGCGCAGCGGCCGGACGAGCGCCGCGCCATCGCCGACACGCTGGATCGCGGGTGGGCCGTGCTGAGGCAGCTCCCGGCCGAGGAGCTGACGCGAGTACCTCCGGCCCTGCTGAGTCGCTTTCTCGGCGGAGCGGACGCCTCATGAGCGGGCCTGCCATCCGTTCGCGGGTGCGGGACCTGCGGCGAGAGCTCGAGGCTGCGCGAAACGGACGCGAGCTGCTCGACCGGAAGCGGGAAACGCTTCAGCGCGAGCTCGCCCGGCAGCAGGCCCGGCGGGCCACGGCGGAGCGGCGGATGGCGGCCGCCATGGCCGAGGCGCGGGCTGCGCTGTCCGAGGCGCGGGCCGAGTGCGGGACCGTGACGCTGGCCCGGGCCGCGTTCGTCCAGGCCGCGCAGGCACGCGTCGCGGTGGGTGCGGTCTCGTTGGTCGGCGTCCGCCTCCCGCGGCTGGCCGTGCCGGTGGAGCCTCTGCCGCTGGAGTTCGGTCTCGACGGCAGCGCGGCCAGCGTCGACGCGGGCGCGCGGGCCTATGCGGCGGCGCTGCCGCACGTTGTGGCGTTCGCAGAGGCCGATACCGCCGTGCGGCGCCTGGCGGCGGCGCTCGCCCGGACGGCGCGGCGCCTCAACGCCCTCGACCTGCGCGTCCTGCCAGATCTCGTGCGCGACCTCCGCGAACTGACCGCCGCGATTGAGGAAGAGGAGCGTGACGAGGCCGTGCGGCGCAGGCGGTGGCGGCAGGCGGACGGCGCGATGTGACCGTCCGCCTGCGAGCGGCTCAGAACACCCAGTGAAGGCCGGCCCCGAGCGTCGCGTACCGCCCGGTGGCGTCGAAGAGGTACGGCTGGCGGTCGGTGAAGCGGTTGAGCTCCACGACCCCGTAGAGGATCACGTCGTGCGACACGCGGACGTTGACGCCCGCGTTCTGCACGAACTGCCGCGTGTCGAGATCCGAGAAGCCGCCGAACGCCGAGGCCATCAGCGTGAAGTCGAGCCCGGTCAGGAGCGGCGCGAGCGCGCCGGGGTCGTAGCTGAACCCGTCGATCGCGGCCGCGGCCGTCGTCAAGAAGGTGTTACCGAAGATTTCGACGCGCGGAGTAGGCCGGACCTGCAGCCCCGCCCACGCGTTGTGAAAGGTCTGGCGGTAGAGCGCCTGATCCGTGAGGGAGCCGAACTGGCCCCCGGTGATGCCGGCCGCTCAACCCACGAAGGCGAGCGTGGAGAAGAGCGTCTCCGTGCGCTCGCGCTGATACGCGTAGCCCGCGTGCAGCGAGACGCGGTCGTCCGGCGCGGCCCAGAACTGGATGCCCGGCGCGTGCGCCTGCTGGCTCCAGGTGCTGTAGTTGAGATCGTCGTTCTCCGCCGCGCGGAACCGGTAGAAGGCCGACAGCGACACGCGCTCGTCCGGCGTCCACGTGAACGACGGCTCGAACAGGCCGCGCGCCGTCGGATACGACGACAGGTTGGCCTGCCGCGCGCGGTACATGTCGTAGTACTGCGCGCCGGTGAACGGCACGTTGCCGGGGCTCGCGAATGGCTGGAGCACCGCCGGCATCGCGCCCCGCTCGTGCACGAACGGGTCGGTGATCCAGTCGTAGCTGCCGCGGGCCTGCCAGGTGAAGCGCTTGTCAGGCGACCCGCGCGCCCACGCCCGGAGCGTCTGGGTCGTGGTGCGGTGCACCTCGAAGGCGTCTCGCGTCACCTCCTCCCAGTCGTACCCGACGCGCACCGACGTCCGACGCGCCGGGCGGTACAGCAGCTCGATGCGCGCCAGCGTCGGCGTGCGCGACAGCGCTGAGTGGCGCAGGTAGTCGACCTCGCCGAGGCCCGGGTACGCCTGGGCGTAGGTCAGCCCCGCCGACGGGCCGCCGGGCGCGACGGGCTCGCCGACATCGACGAACACGCTGTCGCTGTCGATCGAGAACCGCTGCACCGACCCTCGAAGGACGACCTTGCGTCCGAACGGCACGACGAGCCGGCCGGATGCGCCGCGCACGGCCGTCTCGACCTCGGTGTCGAGATTGCGGCTCACGCTGTGGGTGGCGTGGCCATACAGGCTCGCGTCGCGGGGGAGGGCGACCGAGGCCCGCACCACGTGGCTGTCCTTCGCCAGGCCCGGCACCGAATCGAAGGGCAGGGGGCCGTTGCGCTCGTCGTAGCTCACGCGGTTGTAGAACACGTCGGCCCGGCTCAACGGGTGGATGGCCCGATCGTACACGTTGGTCGGCGTCGCGCTGCGCTCGTCGAACCGCCGCGCGGTGTAGGCGTACTCCACCGCCAGCCGGCCGGCTTCGAGTCGCGTGCCGGCGATGAGGTCGCGCGTGCGCTGATCGAGGCGCCTCGTGAACGACTCGGTGTGGCACGCCTCGCAGTGGCTCGTGGTCAGCGCCTGGTGCGCGCCGTCGCGCCACTCCTGGCGGTGGCCGACGAAGAACTTCAGCGCGCCGGCGCGCGGCAGCGGCGCCGTGAACTCGAGCCGCGACTCGAGCTCGCCCCGCGCCAGGGCGTAGGCCGCGCCGGGATCCGTGTCGGTGGCCCGGACGACGAAGGGCCCGCCGCCGAGGTTCGAGGCGGCGCTCATCCAGGTGAGCGGGTCGTGGTCGAGCCGGTGCGGGAACCGCTCGTACCGCACGACGGCCGTGACCCGGCGATTGATGGTGATGTCCGCGCGGTAGCGCTGCTGGCGGGCGTCGCCGCCCTGCTCGGCCACCAGGTCGAAGCGCGAGCGCCCGCGCTCACCCCAGATCTGCAGCCCCAGATTGGCCAGCGCGTCCTCCATCACCTGGAACTCGCCGGCGCGCTCGAGCGCGCCCTGCGTCGTCGATCCGGTGCCGCCGACGGTGACAACGCCCTCGACGGGGCCTCCGGCCGGCGCCGGGGCCGTCTGTGCGCCGAGGCCGACCGGCGCCAGGAGGCACGCGGCGATGACGACAATCCGTGTCGTGGTCATGATCGCCTCCTCACCGCGTCAGGGCCCTGCCGCCGCCCGAGACACCCTGCGATGGCAGGTCCGATCCGTGGACCTTCGAATGGCACGCGCTGCACCGCGTGTTGTAGCCCTGCTGGAAGGCCGTCGGGCTCCAGTTCGTCACCGTCACGCCCGACGGAATCGGAAACGGCGTGGACGGGTTCAGCCGGGCCGCGTGGAAGTGCATCTCGTGGCATTGCAGACAGAGGAACGGCTCCCCCTGCTTGAGGAGGTTGTTGGCGGTCGTGCCGTGCGGGTCGTGGCAGGTGAGGCAGCTCTCCTCGACGGGCGCGTGCTCGAAGATGAACGGGCCCGCCTTCGAGGCGTGGCACGACGTGCAGAGCTCGTTGACGCGCTCGTCGGTGCGCAGCATGGCCTGCCCGGGCTGCCCGCCATGCGGATCGTGGCAGGAGTTGCAGCGCATGCGCCCCTCGCGGACCGGATGCCGCGAGCTCAGCATCAGCCGCGCGCGCTGCTCGCGGTGGCAGTCGAGGCACAGCTCGGTCTCGGCCTTGACGAGCGATCCGCGCACGGCGGGCGCCGCCGTGTGCACGGGCCGCAGGCCGTCCACCTGCTGCAGCGCCGCCGACACCACCTGCCGCGACTGGTGCACGCGGTGGCAGGCCGTGCACGCTACGTCCGCCCCGGCGTGGGCGCTCGACGCCCACTCCATGGCTGTGCCCTGGCGGTGGCAGTTCAGACACGTGCGCGACGCGTCGGCCACCGACAGCGTCGAGTACGCGCGGATGTCCGCGGGGTCGCCCGAGGCGACGTGGCGCGACCCGAGACCGTGGCACGCTTCGCAGCGGCCCGGCTGGCCCCGGAGTTCGTGGTCGGCCAGATCGCCGTGCGCCGACCGGGAGAAGGTGGCCGCCAGCGTGTCGTGACACGTCGCGCACGTGTCGCCGCCAACGGCGGTGAGGGCGGCCTGCGTGGATGCTGGTGCGGGGACCGCGCTCGCCGGGGGCTGAGCCCACGCGGGGACGGCGAGCAGCACGAGGAGCCACGCCAGGACAAGGGTCCGTTTTGGCATGGGTTGCCCCCCTCGAAGGAGGCCTGGGCAGGTCCGATATAGACCGCGCCCGCAGTGCCGTCATGCAACCTCGGGTCCAGCCGGCCCCGGAGCTCTACCGGGCGTTCTCGGGCAACTGGCGCCGGCCGGTGCGCGGGTGCGACCGTTTGTTGCGCGACGGCTGCGACGTCCTGGTGCACCCGTACGGCCGACCAGCGCGGTATCCTTACGGACCGTGACGCGCCATACCTCTTCCTCGTCGCCGAAGCGGCCCTACTCCTCCCGGGTGGTCGACGGCATCGCCCGCGCCCCGGGACGCGCCATGCTCCACGCCGTCGGCTTCACGCGCGCGGACTTCGAAAAACCGCAGGTGGGGGTGTGCTCGACGTGGAGCCAGGTCACGCCCTGCAACGTGCACATCGACAGCCTGGCGCGCGACGCGGCCGAAGGCGTCGCGGCGGCCGGCGCGAAGCCCCTCATCTTCAACACCATCACCGTCTCGGACGGCATCTCGATGGGCACGGAAGGGATGAGGTACTCGCTCGTGTCGCGCGAAGTCATCGCCGATTCGATCGAGACCGTGACCGGCGCCGAGGGCTTCGACGGCCTGGTCGCCATCGGCGGCTGCGACAAGAACATGCCGGCGTGCGCGATGGCCATGGCGCGGCTCAACCGGCCCGCCGTGTTCGTGTACGGCGGCACGATCCTCCCGGGCACCTGGCAGGGCACGCCGGTCGACATCGTCTCGGTGTTCGAAGCCGTGGGCCGGCATGCGGCCGGCACGCTCGATGACGGCGCGCTCGCGGATCTCGAGCAGCACGCGTGCCCGGGGCCGGGCTCGTGCGGCGGCATGTACACCGCCAACACGATGGCCTCGGCGATCGAGGCGCTCGGGTTGAGCCTGCCGAACAGCTCGGCGCAGGCGGCCGTGTCGGCCGAGAAGCGTGACGACTGCCGCCGGGCGGGCGAGGCCGTCGTGCGGCTGGTGGAGCGGAATCTCCGCCCGCGCGACATCCTGACGCGGCGCGCGTTCGAGAACGCCATCACGACGGTGATCGCGCTCGGCGGATCGACCAACGCCGTCCTGCACCTGCTGGCCATCGCGCACGCAGCGGAGGTTCGGCTGACCCTTGACGACTTCGCCCGCATTGGCCGGCGGGTGCCCGTGCTGGCCGACCTGCGCCCGAGCGGCCGCTACGAGATGGCCGCGCTCGTGCGCATCGGTGGCCTCACGCCGCTGCTGCGGATGCTGCTCGACCGTGGCCTGCTGCACGGCGACGCGCTGACGGTCACGGGCCGGACGCTCGCCGAGAACCTCCGCGACGTGCCGGCGTATCCGGCAGGGCAGGACGTGGTGCGCGGCTTCGACCATCCCATCAAGCCGGACAGCCACCTCGTGATCCTCCGCGGGAACCTCGCGCCCGAGGGAGCCGTCGCGAAGATCAGCGGAAAGGAAGGCGAGCGCTTCTCCGGCCGCGCCGTCGTGTTCGACAGCGAGGAGGCCGCCATGGCGGCCATCCTGGCGGGCCGCGTCCGGAAGGGACACGTCGTGGTCATCCGCTACGAGGGGCCCCAGGGCGGACCGGGCATGCGCGAGATGCTGTCGCCGACGAGCGCCATCATGGGACGGGGGCTGGGGGCCGACGTGGCGCTCATCACGGACGGCCGGTTCAGCGGCGGGACGCACGGGTTCGTGGTCGGGCATGTCACGCCGGAGGCCCACGCCGGCGGGCCGCTGGCGCTCGTCAAGCGGGGCGACCGGATCACCATCGACGCGCGCGCCCGCACCCTCACGCTCGACGTGCCGGCCCGCGAGCTGGCGGCCCGGCGGCGCGCCTGGCGGCCCCGACGGCTGAAAGCGACGCGGGGGGCGTTGGCGAAGTACGCCCGCCTGGTGCGGTCGGCCAGCCTGGGCGCTGTGACCGACTGAGGCCGGGCGCCCAGGGGCTCTGAATACCCGTTCAACCTGGGCCGTGGGCGCGCCGGAAGTTGTACTTGCGCCTCCGGCGGCCTGTAACGTAATATCCGCAACCACTTAGGGTTTTTCCGGTGTCGTCGCGGGGCGCGTCAGCCCGCCCCGCGTGTTGTCTTGGTCCCCACGGGGCCGTCCGAGTCGTTTTTTACGGTTTGCATTTACGGGAACAGGGAGAGCCAGCATGAGGAGACCGTTCAGGTCCTTGCTCGTCGCGGTCGTGGTCCTTGCGGCTGCGACCAGCGCGTTTGCCCAGACCTTCACCGGCGGCTTGCGAGGCGCGGTGCGGGATGCCGGCGGCGTGGTCCCCGGCGTGACCGTCCAGTTGGTCAACGAAGCGACCAACCAGACGCGCGAAGGGGTGTCCAACGAGGCGGGTGAGTACAACTTCGCCGCGGTGCCCCCGGGCACCTACACGATCCGGGCGTCGCTCACCGGGTTCAAGACCTACGAGCGCAAGGGCGTCCGCATCGCGGCCCAGCAGTTCATCACGCTGGATATCGTGCTCGAAGTCGGGCAGCTGCAGGAGACCATCACGGTCACCGGCGAGGCGCCGCTCATCGACACGTCGAACGCGTCGGGTGGTGCGGTCATCAACTCGCAGCAGCTCGCGACGCTCCCGAGCGGCGGCCGCTCGGCGTTCCTGTTCGCGGTGACGCTGCCGACGGTGGTCGCCTCGGGCGACCCGCAGTTCAACCGGCAGCAGGACCAGACGAACGCATCGCTCCTGTCGCTCGGCGGCGGCACGCGCCGCGGCAACAACTACCTCCTCGACGGCGTCCCGATCACCGACCTCCGCAATCGGGCGTCGGCCAATCCGACCATCGAGGCGCTCGAAGACGTGGCCGTCCAGGTGCACAACTACGACGCCGAGACCGGCCGGACCGGCGGCGGCACGTTCAACACGGCGGCCAAGTCGGGCACGAACGAGTGGCACGGCAGCGGCTTCTGGCAGACGCGCCCGAGATGGGGCTCGGCGAACAACTTCTTCGCGGAGCGCGCCGGCACGCCCAAGCCCGATACCTACTACCACCTGGGCGGCGGCGGCTTCGGCGGTCCGATCGTGCGCAACCGCACCTTCTTCTGGTTCGCCAGCGAGGGCTACGGCTCGAACACGACCCGCAACGGCGCGCTGCGCTTCCCGACCGCGCGCGAGCGCAACGGCGACTTCTCGCAGAGCTTCGACTCGGCGGGCAACCTCGTGATCATCTACGACCCGCTGACCGGTGATCCGGTCACCGGCGCGGGCCGCACGCCCTTCCCGGGCAACGTGATTCCGGCGAACCGCCTCAACACGGTGGCCCGCAACATCACGAGCTTCATGCCGAACCCGGACATCGACCGGAGCAACGGGCAGGAGAACTTCTTCCGCACGGCCGAGATCATCGACCGCGCGCAGATGTACACCGGCAAGGTCGACCACCGGTTCAGCGACAGCGTGTCGCTCTCGGGCTTCTACCTCTACAACAAGACCGACGAACCGTGCTCGAACTTCTGGGAACCCGGGCGGAACGGTCCGAACCGGTTCGCCGATCCCAACGACTACATCCTGGCGCGGCGCGTCCACATCCTCGCGCTCAACAACACCTGGCTGCCGAGCAGCAACACGGTGCTGACGCTCCGCTACGGCTGGACGCAGTTCCGTGACGACGACACGCTGTCGATCGACTTCGACCCGGCCCGCCTCGGGTTCAACTCGTCGTTCATCAACGCCATGCAGGTGAAGAAGTTCCCGAACGGGAACATCACCGACTACGCCAGCTTCGGCGCCATCGACCCGACCGACCGCAACTGGTACTCGTGGAGCGCCAACGGCACGCTCTCGCGCCTGGTCGGCCGTCACACGCTCAAGTTCGGCGCCGACTTCCGCACCATCGGCCTCGACGCCCAGTCGTTCGCCGGCGGCGCGGGCACGTTCAACTTCGACCGGCGGTACACGTCGTCGAACCCGAACACCAACGGCACCGGCGGCTCGAGCCCGTCGGGCAACGCGTTTGCCAGCTTCCTCCTGGGCTTCCCGACCGGTGACCCGGGCAACCTGTCGAACGTCTTCGTGTCGGAGCCGTTCAACGTGTTCACGCGCTACTACGGCGTGTACGCGCAGGACGACTTCCGCGTGAAGAGCAACCTGACGCTGAACTTCGGCCTTCGCCTCGAGCACGAGGACGGGCTGCGCGAGGAGGAGAACCGGTTCACGGTGGGCTTCGATCAGGCCGCAAATCCCGGTGGCGCGCTCGGCGCGGTGAGGAACCCGCTGACGGGCCAGCCCATCCGCGGCGGGCTCATCTACGCCGGCCAGAACGGCGCCAACGAATACCAGGGCGATCCGCCGGCGCTCAAGGTGTCGCCGCGCATCGGCCTGGTCTACTCGATCAACCCCAAGACCGTCGTGCGCGGCGGCTACGGGGTGTACTGGGCGCCGTGGAACTACCAGTTCCCGAGCGCGACCAACTTCGGCCAGACCGGCTACAGCCTCAACACGTTCATCGACCAGGGGCAGTTCTTCCCGACCACGTCGTTGACCAACCCGTTCCCGAACGGCGTGCTGCGGCCGGTGGGCAACGCCCTCGGCGCGCTGACCGGCGTCGGCGGCACCATCGACGTCATCGACCAGAACAAGAAGGCGCCCTACGTGCAGATGTACTCGTTCGACATCAACCGCGAGCTGCCCGGCAACATGGCGGTGGGCTTCGAGTACGCCGGCGCGACCGGCCGTGATCTTGGCCTCGGCGGATCGAACGATGGCATCGTCAACATCAACCAGCTGGATCCGCGGCACCTCGCGCTGGGGGCTGCGCTGAACGAGCAGGTGCCCAACCCGTTCTTCGGGCTCCCGGCCGGCTTCCGCACGAGCAGCGCGACCATTCCGCGCTACCAGCTCCTGCTCCCCTATCCTCAGTTCAACCAGGTGCTGGTCCGCCAGTCCACCCTGGGCAAGAACCAGTACCACGCCGCGATCTTCAAGTTCGAGAAGCGCGTGTCGAACGGTTGGGGCGGCCGCATCAACTACACGTTCAGCCGCCTGCGGGACAACCAGTACGGCGAGACCAACTCGTACTCGGCAACCAACGGCAACACCGCCAACGTGTACAACCTGGACGGCGAGTACTCCATCGGCCTTCTGGACGTGCCCCACAAGCTCGTGATCTCGCCCATCATCGAGCTGCCGTTCGGCGAGGGCAAGCGCTGGGCCCAGAGCGGCATCGGCGCCGCCATCCTCGGCGACTGGACCATCTCGTCGATCGTCGCGTTCGAGAGCGGCTTCCCGATTTCGGTGTCGAACAGCAGCAACACCCTGTCGGCCTACGGGTTCCGCGTCCAGCGGCCGAACCTCACCGGCTCGGCCATCGAGACCGAGGGCGGCCGTGAAGACCGCTTCTTCGGCGGCGGTGCCACGCCTGGGCTCTGGCTCAACGCGTCGGCCTTCACGCACCCCGGCCAGTTCGCGCTGGGCACGGCGCCCCGCACTCTCGAGGATGCCCGGACTCCGCACCGCAACAACTGGGACTTCGTGGCGGCCAAGGACGTGCGTTTCGGCGGCAGCCAGCGCCTCCAGATCCGCGTGGAGATCATCAACATCACGAACACCGTGAAGACGAACACGCCCAACACATCGTTCGGTTCGGCGGCGTTCGGCCGCATCACCAGCCAGCGCGGGTTCATGCGCATGACCCAGCTGATGTTCCGCTACTCGTTCTAAGGTTGAACGAGCACCCGGCCCGGAACCATCCGGGCCGGTCGCGCCGATCGGACGAGGGCCGGGGCCAATCCCCGGCCCTCGTCGTTTCCGGCTATCCTCGTACGCATGCGGTCCCTCGTCCCCGTCCTCCTCCTTGCCAGCCTCGCCGTCGCCAGCGCCCAGCCCGGAGCGCCGCTCGGGGCTGTGACCTTCCCGAACTCCGGATCGGCGAAGGCGCAGGCCGACTTCCTGCGCGGCGTGGCCTGGCTGCACTCGTTCGGCTACGAGGAAGCCATCGACGCGTTCAGGGCGGCGCAGCGTGCGGATCCGTCCTTCGCTCTGGCGTACTGGGGCGAATCGCTCGCCTTCAATCAGCCGCTGTGGTTCCACGAAGACGTTGAGGCGGGCCGCGCGGCCCTGGGCAAGCTCGGGCCCACCCCAGAGGCGCGCCTGGCGATGGCGAAGACGCCGCGTGAGCAGGGGTACCTCAGGGCGGTCGAAGCGCTGTGGGGGCCGGGGGACAAGCGGGTACGTGACCTGGCGTACCAGAAGGCCATGGAGGCGCTGGCCGCGGCGCATCCCTCGGACGACGAGGCCCAGGCGTTCCACGCGCTCGCCATCCTGGCGGTGCTGCCGCGGGGCGACGCGTCGCTCCCGATGCGTGAGCGGGCCGGCGCCATCGCCGAGGGCGTCTTCAAGCGGAACCCGAAGCACCCGGGCGCGGCGCACTACATTCTCCACGCGTACGACCACGGGCGCCTCGCGGCCCGGGCGCTGTCAGCCGCGCGCGCGTATGCGCGCATCGCGCCCGCGGCGAGCCACGCGCTGCACATGCCAGCGCATGCGTTCGTCCAGCTCGGCATCTGGGACGAGGCGGCGGCGACCGACGAGGCGTCGTGGAACGCGTCCATCGCGTGGCAGAAGCGGCGCGGGCTCTCCATCGCGATGCGCGACTACCACAGCCTTGCGTGGCTCCAATACGAGTGGACGCAGCTTGGCCGGTTCCGCCGCGCGCGAGAGGCCATCGCGACCGTCGATGCGGCCCTGCAGGTCGTCAGGGAGACCGATCGGATCGGGGGACACCACTACGCGGACTCCGACATCGGCCGCGGGTCCGGGCCGATGGCGCTTCGCAACGACCGCGGCTCGATGCGCGCCCGCTACGTCGTCGAGAGCGAGCGGTGGGGCGAGATGAAGGGGCAGAGCACGTTCGACAACATCGACGAGCTGTTCGCGCTCGGCATGGCGTCGGTCCGGACCGGCGATCTGGCCCGCGCGCGCGCGGCCGCGGACATGCTGGCGAAGGCGGCCGCGCCCGGTCAGCCGCCGGAGCTCCGCGAGCAGGCGGCCATCATGCAGAAGGAGATGGAGGCGCTCAACCTGATGGCCATCGGCCGGCCGGTGGAGGCGTTCGCGGCCATGGATCAGGCCACCGCAATGCAGGCCCGGATGCCGCGGCCCATCGGCCGGCCGTACCCGGTCAAGGGTGCTGACGAGCTGTACGGCGAGCTGCTCCTCGAAGCCGGACGGGCCTCGGCGGCGGTCACATGGTTCGAGCGCACCCTGGCGCGAACGCCCAACCGCAGCCGCGCCGTGCTCGGCCTGGCGCGCGCGTACGCGAAGGCCGGCAACCGCGCGGCCAGCCAGCGGGCCTACAAGAGGTTCCTCGGCAATTGGAGTCAGGCTGACCCGGAGCTGCCTGAGCTGAAGGAGGCAAGGGCAGGGGCAACCCCGTGAAGGAATCTCCGTGAACGAACCCCCTCCGCAACCCTTGCCTGATCTAGTCCACCCGCACCCTGCGCACGTAGTAGAACAGATCCAGCCGGCGGGCCGGCACGGCCGGGTCGGCGGGTTTGAGCGCGATGTCGTAGAACCCCGGCCCCCCGGGCTGCCAGCGGTAATCCCACACCGACCAGGTGTGGTGCGTGCGCGGCGGAGGGCAGACCGTGAGGGGGCGCCAGGCGTCGCGCGACGAGAAGCGGATCAGCAGGTCGCGCGTGGGCGCCGCACCGCCCCACACGATGCCGACGACGCGGTGAATCGTCTCGCCGTCCACGCGGCGCCGCTCGACGCGCACGGGCGTCGCCGCCACTTCGATGACCGGCGCCGCGTAGTCGCGCGCCAGCGCCGGCAGCCCGTCCTGGTGCGTGCGGCGGGCGAACTCGCGCATCTGCGTGGTGGACGGCGCGTCGGGGCCGACCATCCGCAGCTCGTCCACCCACTTGATCCAGGCGCAGCCGTACCAGCCCGGCACCACCAGCCGCACGGGCGCGCCGTGGTCCGGTGGCAGCGGCGCGCCGTTCATGCGGACGGCCAGGAAGGCGCCGAGCGACTCGAGATCGGCGAGCGGCAGGATCCAGCTGGCGCCGGGAATGGACCGCGCCGATTCCTGCGGTTCGTCGACGCCGCCCACGAGGACCGCGTGCGCGGGCCCGGCGTCGGCGACCGCGAGCACCTCGGCAAGCGGCACGCCGTCCCACTCGGCCACGCTCATCAGGCCGAAGTTCCGCGGGTCGGCGTTGCCGGCGCACTCGATGAGGTGGGCCCCCATGGGCCTGGCTCGCGCGGCGATGGCTGACAAGGGCAGGGGGGCGGCCGCCGTGCCGTCGAGGCGGGTGACGCGGAGGGTCCACGGCCCCGGCCGGCTCCGGAGCGACGCGGGGTAGGCGGTGCGGACGAACACGCGATCGGTCGGCGTGATCAGGCGGTCGGCCTCGAGGTCGGACAGATCGGTGAAGAGGCGGGCATCGAGGCCGGTGCCGCCGACGATTTCGCCATAGGGCGTGTCATCGGGCCGCGTGCCGTAGAGCGGCAGCCGGCCCAGCAGTTCGCCCCACGACGCGGGGTCAGGACACGGTGCCTGCGCGAGGACGCGGTCCACCAGCGCGTCGGTGAGGCCGAGGCCGGCCACGGCGCCCCACGTGGCGATCTCCCGCAGCACCGTGCGGCGTCCGGCGTCGAAGGCCATCGAGGCCAGTATACGGCCCGGGGGTCCTATAATTGAAAGTCATGAGACGACTGGGGACGGCGCTGGCGGCACTCGGGATGATGGCGGCGGTGGACGCGGCACAGGCGCCGCAGCAGCCGACCTTCCGCACCGAAGTCGCGCTGGTGACGACCGACGTGATTCCTCGCGATCGCGACGGCCGGTTTCTCCCCGACCTGAAGAAAGAGGAGTTCACGGTCCTCGAGGACGGCCAGCCCCAGACCATCGCGTCGTTTGCGCTCGTGCACGGCGGACGCACGTTCAACATCCTCGAGATTCCGCCGCCGCCGGTGCCGGAGGGCATCGTGCTGCCGCAGCGGACGCGGCGGCCCGTGGGGGACACGGCCGGCCGGCTGTTCTTCATCTTCGTGGACGACCTGCACTTCGTGCCGGAGTACACGCCGCACGTGCGGCAGCTCATCGACACGCTGCTCGAGAACCTCGTGCACGACGGCGACATGGTGGCCATGGTGTCGAGCGGCCCGTCGAGCCTGGAAATCGGCTTCACGTACGATCGGGGGCTCATCGCCTCGGCCGCGAACAAGATCCGCGGCTCGGGCATCACAGCCGAGGAGATTTTCCGCTCCCTGGAGTCGTCGAAGGGACCGGCCGACATCCGCGACCGGGCGCGCATGGCATTCTACACGGCCTACAACATGGTCGCGTCGCTCGACGAAGTGCGGAACAAGCGCAAGGCGGTCATCTACATCAGCACGGGATACGACTTCGACCCCTTCCGGCAGGGCCGCCTGGGGCAGGACCGGGTGATGGGCGGCCGCTTCTCGGATCCGCTGCGTTTCCTCAACAACGGACGGAACCCCTACTACGAGATGCCGACCGCCAGCGCGGACATCGATCTCCACCTCTACATGAAGGAGCTGGTGCTGTCGGCGAACCGCGCGAACGCGACGTTCTTCACCGTCGACCCGCGCGGCCTGGCGGGCGTTGTCGATGCGGGGCAGTACATCGACCAGAGCGAGTGGCGGACGTTCCTGCAGAAGACGCAGGGGTCGCTCCGGCTCATCGCCGAGGAGACCGGCGGGTTTGCCGTGGTCAACGAGAACGACTTCGCGGCGGCCTTCAAGCGCATCGACGCGGAGACGAGCGACTACTACGTCATCGGGTACTACTCGAACAACCCGGACCCCACGCAGCGGGTGCGCTCGCTCGAGATCAAGGTGAGCCGACCCGGCGTGTCGGTCTCGGCGCGGCAGGCCTACTCGCTGAAGTCCACGGGCCGGCTGCCGGCGCCGCCGCCCGTCAGCGCGCCGAAGAAGCCGTAGCCAGCACGCCCAGCCACTCGCGGACCAGGGCGGCGTGCGGCACGTCGCGCTCGGCGTAGGCGCGTCCCAGGGCCAGCAGGCGCGCGCGTCCCTCGGGGGTGGCGCCGGGCCCTCGTCCCCTCACGTGGCCGGCATACAGCGCCTCGATCAGGAGGAACTCTGCGGCCGTGTCGTCGGCCGCCGCGGCAAGGCGGGCCTCGAGCAGCTCGACGGCGTCGGCTTCACGGTCCGCGTGGAGGTAGGCGAGAGCCCGGGCCCGCTGCCAGCGCGGCGCCCCGGGCTCGGCGCGCTCGGCCCGCTCGATCAGGGGCAGTGCCGCGGCTCCGTCGCGCAGCCGAAGATGGGCGTCGATGACGAGCCCCAGGACTGCCGGTTCGAGGTCCTCGAGCCGGCTGACGGTTTCCCAGGCGTGCAGCGCCTCGCGGTCGTTGTGCTCGATCGCGTGGCTCAGGCCGACGAGCATGGCCACAGGGGCGCTCGGTGCGCTCGCCCGCTGCGCCCGCTGAAGCTGGGCGAGGGCGGCCCGCGGGTCCGCCAGGGCCAGCAGGGCGAGGCCGCGCAGCGCCAGCCGGATACCGTCCTCGGCCGGCGTGACCGGCTCGTCGCGCAGTGCATCCACGAAGCGGCGCTCCGCCGCGGCGGCCGTCAGCCGGGCCAGCCCCTCCGACGGCGCCGCGCCGCGGAGGCGAGTCAGGATGGCGGCCAGCACTGGCGCGTCGAGGGCCGCGTCGCGCGTGAGCGCCGGACCGCCCGGCGCCTCGGCGAGGAGCGATGCGGGTGTCCCGGCCACGCGGAACGTCGCGCTCGCGCGGGCCATGGCCCCGGCGACCTTGTCTGCGGCCACGATTTCGAGGCGGTACTCGCCGCGCGTGAGCGAACGTAGCGGAAACGACGTGGCCGCAAACAGCGGGTGCCCCTTGGCGAGGTCGAAATCCACCGGCAGCGTCGCTTCGTTGTGCTCCTGCGGCGTGAGCGTGGCCGCCGGCTGCTCGCCCTCGGCCGTCCTGCGGAACAACCGGAACGCCAGGGTCACATCGGGCTTGCCGATCGCGTTGGCCCGCGGGTTGATCACCTGCACGGCGAACGCCATCTGTTCGTCCGTGGTGAACACATCGTCGGTGGCCGGGGTGATTTCCATGGCGCCGAAGGCGTAGGGGTGCGCCGTCTGCTCGGCGGCCGAGTAGGGCGCGTCGAGCGTGCGCACCGCGTCGCCGAGAACGATGCTGCTCAGCGCGAGCGGTGAGGCCGACGCCGCAGGCAGCGTGACCGTGTGGCGGAAGACCTGCACGGCGCCGGGCTGGTTGCGCGGGCCGGGCTCGGCGATGGCCACGAACAGGTCGTACCGGCCCGGACCGGCGACGATCGATCGGCGCAGCACCGGCGACTGGTCGGCCAGCTGATCCACGGCGGCGTTCATCGCGAAGTCCTCGAACGGGAAGAGCGGCGTGCGCGCGGTCGTGCTCGACTCGCCGGCGCCCTCGAGCTCGGCGCGCCGCTCACGCTCGCGCCGCTCGCGCTCCTCGCGGGCGCGCTCCCGTTGTTTCTCCATCAGGGCGAGCGCGCCGAACGCCTGCGAGGCGCCGGTGCGATCGACGCTGGCGCCGCCCACGGGCAGCTCGCCGACCGGAACCGTCACCACCCGCGTGGGCCTGAACGGAAGGGGTTCGCTTCGGAGGCCGCGGAGCCAGTCGCCGACCGCGGACCGCTCGGCGACCACTGGAGGGACGTCGAAGCGGGTGGCCAGCCGCACGTAGATGGCCACCGGCCCGGGCCGCGTGACGCCGGCCTCGGGCAGGATGGACGTGGCCAGGTAATGCGACCCGTCGGAGGCCCGCAGCAGGTGCGTCTGCCACACCGCCGCGGCCGTCGCGCCGCCGCTCTCGGCCGCGGCAGCGGCGTCGACCGCCGCCACCAGGCGCTCCAGGATCGTCCGCTGTTCGCGGGTGAGTCGCGGGGCCGGGGCCTGCGCGAAGGCCACAGCCGACGCCACCAGCGCCGAGCCGGCAATCAGCCATGTGCGCATGCGCCAAGTATGCGCCCGAACGCTCGGGCCGGATCCCCGGAAGTTACGAAGCGTGACACTCGGGCGGGACCCGCATGGTAACGTGCCGGAGCGTCGTCTGCAGCGACAGTTCGCTATGGTCACGATTCGCCGCCTCCGAGCAGTTCTCACGATCATCGCCCTCCTCCTCCTCACCACGGACGTCTCGGCCCGGCAGGGCGCGCCGACCATCCCGGTTGGCCGGCTGGCGGACGGCGCGAGCCCGCCGGCCATCGACGGTCGCGTGGACGACGAGGCCTGGAGGTCGGTCTCGCCGGTCTCGACCTTCACGCAGACCGACCCCAACGAGGGCGCGCCGGCCAGCGAGCGCACCGAGGTGCGGGTGCTGATGGGACGCGGTCAGCTGTACATCGGCGTCATCTGCTTCGACGCCGACCCGTCGCGGATTATCGTGGCCCAGGCGCGGCGGGACGCGGCGCTGAACGACGTCGACTCCATCATCATCGCCCTCGACACGTTCAACGACAGCCAGAATGCGTTCGTCTTCGGCACCAACGCCCTGGGCATCGAGTACGACGGCCAGGTGGCGGGCGAGGGTCAGACGAGCGGCACGCAGTTCCAGGCCGGCGGCCGCGGGCAGCAGCGCGGCAGCATCAGCGCCTTCAATCCCAACTGGGACGGCGACTGGACCGTGCGCGCCCGGGTCACCGAGCGCGGCTGGGAAGCCGAGATGGCGATCCCGCTCAAGACGCTCCGGTACCGCACCGGCACCAACCAGACCTGGGGCTTCAACGTGATGCGGAACATCCGCCACAAGAACGAGCAGGTCTACCTCGCGCCGATCCCGCGCGGCTTCGACCTCTATCGCGTGTCGATGGCGGCCAAGCTGACGGGCCTCGACCTGCCGGAGCGGCGCGATCTCAAGCTCATCCCGTACGTGCTGGGCGCGGTGAACAAGGACTACACCGTCCGGACCGACCAGGTGGACCGCGCGGGGGAGGTCGGCGTCGACGTCAAGTGGGGCATCCGTCCGAATCTCACGCTCGACGCCACCGTCAACACCGACTTCGCGCAGGTGGAGGCCGACGAGGAGCAGGTCAACCTGACGCGCTTCGATCTGTTCTTCCCGGAGAAGCGGCCGTTCTTTCTCGAAAACGCGTCGACGTTCCAGTTCGGCCAGCCGCAGGCCATCGACCTGTTCTTCACGCGACGGATCGGGCTCAGCGCAAGCGGGGTGCCCATCGATATCCTGGCGGGCGGGCGCCTGAGCGGCAAGCTGGGCGGCTGGAACGTGGGCCTGCTCGACATCCAGACCGACGATGCGTTCGACGCGCGAGGTGCGCTGATTGCGCCGTCCAACAACTTCGCCGTCGTGCGGGCGCAGCGCGAGATCGGCCGCTCCAGCGTCGGCGGCATCTTCGTCAACCGGCAGGCCACCGGCTCGCGGGCGGGCGCCGACAACTGGAACCGGGCGTTCGGGCTCGACGCCAACTGGCAGGCCTCGCGCAACCAGCGCGTGTCGGCGTTCTTCGCCCGCACGGAGTCGCCGGGCGCGACGGGCGGCGACTACGCGGGCCGCGCATTCTACAACTTCACGAACAACCTCTGGCAGATCTCCGGCGGCTACTCGCAGGTCGGGAGCCGCTTCAACCCCGAGGTGGGGTTCCTGCCGCGGCGCGGCTACCGCCGCCCCGAGTTCCGCGCGTTCTTCCAGCCGCAGCCGAAGACCATCGCGTGGATTCGCCGCGTGGCGCCGCACGTCTCCTACACCGCCTACTACGGCCTCGACGATCGACTCCAGACCATGTCGGCGCACATCCACCCGCTCGAGATCCAGCCGGCGCAGGGCGGCCGCTTCGGCTGGTTCGTCGATGTGAACAAGGACAACCCGACGCGCCCGTTCACCGTCTACAACCGCGACGGGAATCGCGTGGTCATCGCGCCGGGCGAGTACTCATGGAGGCAACACGCGCTGGAGTACTTGCACAACCCCAGCGCCGCTGTCACGGGGACCATCCGGTACCGCATCGGCACGTTCTACAACGGCGACTTCCAGTCCGTGGAGGTCACGAGCGACTACCGCATCGGGTCGAAGGTGACGGCCAGCCTGGGCTGGACGCGCCAGGACATCGACCTGCCGAACGGGGCGTTCGTCACGAACCTCGTGCCCATCAAGGCCAGCTACGCCTTCACGACGCTGGCCAACGTACAGGCGCTGCTCCAGTACAACGGGCAGAGCGGGCAGTTCTCGTCCAACATCCGCCTCGCGCTGCTCAATCGCAGCGGCACGGGTCTCTTCGTCGTCTATAACGACCGTCGCGACACGTCGAGCTTCACGCCGGAGGAGCTGCTGGGCAGGTCGTTCGTGGTGAAGTTCACCCGCCTGATCGACTTCTAGCAGGGTGCTGAAAAAGTGACTCGCGGGGGATCGACAGATCGATTCCGCCGTACTACCATGCTCGCACCAACTCTGAAAGGAGCCTGCGAGTGCGCGGACCCGACGAACAGACCCACGACATG
>JBFMCA010000028.1:0-45049 GCA_040754955.1 Acidobacteriota bacterium
CTACCCGCCCCACCAGCCCTATATAATCCGCCCCATGACTTGGTGGGCGTGGCTCGCGGCCGGTCTCGTGCTGCTGGTGCTCGAACTGGTGACGCCGAGCGGCTTCTTCATCATGTTCTTCGGGCTGGGCGCGCTCACGGTCGGCCTCCTGGCCCGCTTCGACCTGGCGGGCGCGGCGTGGCTCCAGTGGCTCATCTTCACGGGAGCGTCCGTCGGGTATCTGCTCCTCTTCCGCGGGCGCCTGCAGGCGCGCTTCGAGTCGACCACGGCCTCGGGGGTGGACACCATGGTCGGCGAGCTCGTCATGGCGCGTGAGCCGATTGCGCCCGGCGCGACGGGCCGGGTCGAGCTCCGCGGCTCGCAGTGGACCGGCCGCAACACGAGCGGCTCGGCGATTGGCGCGGGACAACGGTGCCGCGTCGTTGGCGTGGACGGACTCGAAGTCAGCATTCAGCCGGAGTGACCCATGGAAGGCGGCCTGTTCGTCATCGTCCTGCTCGCGGTCATCGCCCTCGTCGTCCTCGCCAAGACCGCCATCGTGGTGCCGCAGCAGAGCGCGTATGTCGTGGAACGGCTCGGCCGCTATTCGGGCACGCTCGATGCGGGCTTCCACGTGCTCGTACCGTTCATCGACGCCGTTCGCTACAAGCACTCGCTGAAGGAACAGGCGCTCGACATCCCCGCGCAGATCTGCATCACGCGCGACAACGTGCAGGTGCAGGTGGACGGCGTCCTGTATCTGAAAGTGCTCAACCCCGAGCGCGCGTCGTACGGCATCCAGGATTACGGGTTCGCCATCACGCAGCTGGCCCAGACGACGCTGCGCAGCGAAGTGGGCAAGATCGATCTCGACCGCACTTTCGAGGAGCGCACGAACATCAACACCGCGGTCGTCGCCGAGCTCGACAAGGCCACCGAGCCCTGGGGCGTCAAGGTCCTGCGCTACGAGATCAAGAACATCACGCCGCCGTCAGACGTCCTGGCGGCGATGGAAAAGCAGATGCGCGCGGAGCGAGAGAAGCGCGCGGTCATCCTGACGTCCGAAGGCCAGCGCGACGCCGCCATCAACACGGCCGAAGGCGAGAAGCAGCAGGTCATCAAGGCGTCGGAGGCCCGCAAGCAGCAGCAGATCAACGAGGCCGAGGGCGAGGCCGCCGCCATTCTGGCCGTCGCCACCGCGACGGCCGAAGGCATCCGGCGCGTCGCCGAAGCCTCGCAGCTGCCCGGCGGGGCCGAGGCCATTCAGCTGCGGGTCGCCGAGCAGTACATCGGGGAATTCGGCAAGGTGATCACCCACGCGGATACCATCATCCTGCCGTCGAACGTCGCCGACGTCGCCGCGATGATCACCACGGCGATGCAGGTCGTCGGCCAGGGACGTCCGCCCGCCACGCCCGGACGATAGACCGGCCTCAGCGGCCGGCGTGCTCGACGAGCGTCAGCGCGTGGCGCTCCGCCAGCAGCCAGGACGCGGCCCCCAGCGCCAGCCCCGCGCCGGTGAGGAACGCGGCCGCCGGCCCGAGTGTCTGGTACAGGAGCCCGAAGAGCACGCTCGCGGCGAGGGCGCCGAGGCCCTGGACGGCCGCATACCACCCGAAGGCCGCGCCCCGCCCGTCCGCGGGAGCGAGGTCGGCGATGAGCGCCTTCTCCGAGCCTTCCACCGCCGCGGCATAGGCGCCGTACACCATGAACCACCACACGAGCCAGGGCAGGCTCGTCGTCCACGCGAACGCCGCATAGGCCAGCGCATAGATGCCCCATCCCGTCGCGATGACCGCCGGCCGCCCGAATCGGTCGGAGAGCGCGCCGCCCCGCGTCGAGAGGGCCGCCTTGAGCGCGTGCTGCGCGCTCCAGATGAGGGGCAGGGCCACGGTGGGCGCGCCGGCGTCGGCAAACCGCAGCAGCAGGAACGCGTCGGTGCTGTTGCCCAGGGTGAAGAGGGTCAGGATGAGGAGATACCTTGACACCGGGGAATGACGAATGGCGAATGGCGAATGACGAAGGGCGTGCGCTGTCGATTCGCTCGACAGCTCCCCGTTCGCTGCTCGAGCTTCGCCATTCGCCATTCGCCATTCGCCATTCCCGTGTCCCCTCTCTTCCCGCACGCGGGTGAGCGTGGCCACGGCGGCGAGGCCGGGGAGGAGCGTCAGCGCGAAGAGGAGTCGGTACTCGCCGGGGTGGAACCACAGGAACGCCGAGGCGAGGATCGGTCCGACGGCCGCCCCGCCGTGGTCCATGGCCCAGTGGAAGCCGAAGACGCGGCCACGCTCGCCGGCGGGCGCGGCCGCGGCGAGGATCGCGTCGCGCGGGGCGCCGCGGAGCCCCTTGCCAACGCGGTCGGCGATGCGAACGGCGAAGACGTGCGGCCACGCACCGGTCACGGCCAGCAGCGGCCGCACGAGGGACGACAGCGCGTAGCCGGCGACGACCAGCGGCTTGCGGCGTCTGAGCCGATCGGAAAGCCGGCCCGCCACCACCTTGAGGAGGCTGCTCGTGGCGTCCGCCGCGCCCTCGATGAGACCGAGGGCCGCCGGGGGCGCCCCGAGCACCCGTGTCAGGAAGACCGGCAGCAGCGGGTAGACCGCCTCGGTCGCCGCGTCCGTGAGCAGGCTCACCCAGCCGAGAAGCCTGACCGGACGCGGGAGCGGGGCGGCCAGGGCCTACTTCCCTGCCGTCGATCCGACGGCCGCCCCGGTGAGCTCGGCGAGCAGCGCCTCGGCCTGGTACACCTTGGCCAGGGCCTCCCGCATCCCGCGCACGTCCACCGACACGGCGCGGCTGACCTCGCCGTCGTAGGCGAAGTAGGACGGGAGCGACTGGATGTTGCCGTCGAAGATGAGCCCCACCAGCTCGCCCTTCGCGTTGACGACGGGCGATCCGCTGTTGCCGCCGACGATGTCGTTCGTGCTCACGAAGTTGTACGGCGTCGTCGGGTTGAGCGCCGCGCGGGCCTTCATCCAGCGGTCCGTGATCGTGTACGGCGGCTCGAGGCCGTGCTCGTCTCCGCGCGCGAAGAGCCCGCGGATCTCGGTGAAAGGCGGCACCTGCCGCCCCTCCTCGACGTAGCCCTTCACCTGCCCGAACGAGAGCCGGAGCGTGAAGGTCCCATCGGGATACGCGCTCTCCCCCTGGACGGCGAACACGGCCTGCGCGATCTTTGCGTACGCATCCCGCTCCACGCCGATGACCTCGTTGTCGTACTTCGTGCGCAGCTCCCGCGCCCTGGAGTCGACCTGCCGGGCCAGCACGATGAACGGATCCGTCGACGCCCGGACCGCCGCCGCGCCGCCGCTGAAGAGCGCCAGGCGCTGCTTCGCCTCGCCGAGGGTGGTGCCGGTCACGAGCGCGGCGGCCCGCGCCGCCGGCGATTGCCCCTCGAGCGCCAGGCGGACCACCGCGTGATCTGCGCCCAGCTTGTCGCGGAGCATGGTGAGCGACGCGGTCAGCCGCGCCTGTTCGAGACCCGGGTACACCGGCACCTCGGAGCCGAGCTGCCGCTCGATCTGCGCCTTGCGCGCATCGGTGAACTCCGGCAGCCGCTGCCCGTTCGGCTTCTGGCTCTCGTCGGCCCAGCGGACGATCGTGCGCGCGAAGCTGAAGTAATCACTGTAGAAGCCCAACGCGCTCTCGAGGAGCACCCGCTCGAGGTTGTAGGCCGGCAGGCTCCCGCGGGCGGCCGCGACCTGGTCCCAGGCATCGCCGAAGCGCGCCGCGAAATCGGGGGTTGCGCTCACCGCGGCTTTGAGGGCCTCCTCCGCCGCACGCTTCCGGTCCATCAGCGCCGCGCTGCGCAGTCCGAGGAGCTGCCCCCGCCACGACTTCAGCGCGTTTTCGAGCGAGAAGAAGAGGTCCTTGGCCTGCCGCTGCTGCTCCGCGCCCGTCCGGCCGTACGCCTCGAGCGCGTCGCGGATGCTACCGTAGATCTCGATCGAGAGGGGCAGCGCGTGGTCGCGCAGGAACTCGAGATGCGCCACCGTGTTCAGGCGCTGCGTGGCGCCCGGATGGCCTGACGTGAACACCGCGTCACCCGGTCGCGCCCCTTCGGGGGACCACGGCAGGTAGTGCTTCGTCGCAAGCGGCTTCCCGTTTTCGTACACCCGGAACAGGGTCATGTCCAGGCAGTAGCGCGGATAGGTGAAGTTGTCGGGGTCGCCGCCGTAGAAGGCCGCGTCGAACTCCGGTGCGAACACCAGGCGGACGTCGGTGAACTTCCGGTACAGATACAGGTGGTACTGCCCGCCCTGGTACAGCGTGACCACCTCGGCCTGGAGCCCCGTGGCAGCTTCGGCGTCCTTCTCGAGGGCCGCAATCGCCGCCCGGCGCGCGGCGAGCGTCTCGGCCGAGGACATCCCCGGCTTGACCGTCTCGTTGACTTTCGCCGTCACGTCCTCGATGCGCTGCAGCGACAGCACTTCGAGATCAGGAGCCTTCAGCTCCTGGGCCCGGTCCCGCGCCAGGAAGCCGTTCGCGACGAGATCCCGCTCGGCCGTGCTCAGCTTCTGGAGGATGTCGAGCGCCACGTGGTGATTCGTCAGCACGAGCCCCTCGGGCGACACGAACGACGCGGACCCGTTCGGAAACCGGAGCGACGCCTGCTGCACGCGCTCGAGCCAGCCGTCGGTGAGCTCGACGCCCAGCGCCTGCTTGATGGCCGCGCGCGGGACGCGGTTGAAGGGCCAGAACCCTTCGTCGGCGTGGCCGACGAGCGGCAAGGCCGCCAGGAGGGCCGCCAGAACGAGCGTGAACCGACGCCGGAGACTGAGAGGAGTGCGCATGCCCTCGATTCTCCGCCCCGGCTCGCCCCGCGGTCAAATCGGGCTGCGGGGCGTTGGTGCTCTGGGCTTTGGGCTCTGGGCCGCGCCCCAGGCCTCGGGCCTCACCCTGGCCTCAGACCCACTCAGGGCCTGTACGCGATGCAGTCGATCTCCACCCTCAGGCCCTTCCCGGGCAGGCCGGCCACCTGCACCGTCGTGCGCGCGGGCCGGTGGTCGCCGAACACCCGCGCGTAGACGGCGTTCATCTCTTCGAACTCGGCCATGTCGAGCAAGAAGACGCCGCAGCGCAGCACGCGGGACAGGTCGGTGCCGGCCGCCTCGAGGATAGCGCGGAGGTTCTTCAGGCACTGCTCGGTCTGCGCCGTGACGTCGGGGCCGGCAAGCTCGCCGGTCGCAGGATCGGTGGCGCCCTGCCCTGAGACGAACACCAGGCGTTCAAACCCCATCCCCGGGGAGTACGGCCCGACGGACTTGGGAAGGTTGGCGGCTTGCACGGGACGATGCTGGCTCATATGGCCCGCCATTCTATGATGGACGGCCGTGGCCCGCTTCAGGCTGACCCTTGAATACGCCGGCACCCGCTACAGCGGATGGCAGAAGCAGAAGAACGCCCGCACCGTGCAGGGTGAGCTCGAGCGCGCCCTGGCCGAGGTCACCGGCGAACGCCACATCGAGTGCCAGGGCTCGGGTCGGACCGACGCCGGGGTGCACGCGTTGATGCAGGTGGCCCACGTCGACCTGCGGCGCCCCGTGCCGCCCGACACGCTGCGCCTCCGGCTGAACGAGGCTCTCCCGCCGGACATCAACGTGCTGGCCGTGGCCGCCGTGCGCGCCCGCTTCCACGCGCGCCACGCCGCGGTGGCACGCAGCTACGTCTACCAGGTGGCACGACGCCGCACGGCGTTTGCCAAGCCCTTCGTGTGGTGGGTCAAGGACCCGCTCGACCTGGCCCGGATGCGCGACGCTGCTGCGGTGTTCGAGGGCTACCACGACTTCCGCTCGTTCAGCGACGACGACCCGGACGAGAAGTCCACCACGGTGCTCGTCGACGAGGTGACGGTCGCCGAACACGGCGCCCTCATCCTGATCCGCGTCGCAGGCTCGCACTTCCTGTGGAAGATGGTGCGCCGGATGGTCGGCGTCATCGTGGAGGCCGGCCGCGGCGGGCTCGCGGCGGGCGAGATCTCACGCTTTCTCCGCGAGCCGTCCGGCACGCCGGCGCGGCTGACGGCCCCGGCCTCGGGCCTCTTCCTCGAGCGCGTGTACTACGAGGGAGACGACCGGACGGCCCCAGCCACGCCGCCGGTGCCCGTACCGTGAGCGCTTCCGGTCCCTCCCCCGTCGGCTGCTCGGCGGGTCAGTTGCGGTTGGCGAGCGCGTCGAGCAGTGCCTCGATGCGACGCTTCGACACCGAGAGCCGCTCTTCGAGGTTCTCGAACACGAACTGGTGGCCCGCCTGCCGCGCCTCGATGAGCGGCACCTCGGCCTGCTGCCACTGCTCCTCGAACGCCGTCTTCTCCGGCCCGGCCTTCATGCGCCGGATGATGGCCCGCGCGTCGTTCAGCGACTCGCGGACGGCCCGTACCTCCGTCTGCAGCAGCCGTGCGTTGGCCGCGCGCTCCGGTCGCGGAGCCGCGCTCTTCGGTCCGTGGCACGAGTCGCACCGGGCGCCGAGCGCCTTCGGCGACAGCAGGTCGGCAGCGACCTCGCCGTGGCACGTCGAACAGGTCGGCACGTCGTGGTTGCCGGCCCTGAGCTGCTCGTAGTGCCGGCTCTTCTGGAACGACACGAACGGTCCGGTGTGGCAGGAACCGCACGTCCGCGGGAGGTTGGCCCGGTGGACCGGGCTGGCCGGGTTGCGCCCTGGGAGAATGCCCTGATGGGCAAGGAACGACTCAAACGTCGTGGCATCACCACCGTGGCAGCGCTCGCAGCCCACGTTGTTGCGGGCGTGCGGGGAGTGATCCCACTCCTCGAGGTGCCGCTGGGCGAAGCCGGACCAGAGCGGCGCCGAGGAGTCGGCATTGGCGACGTGACAGTCGGCACAGCGACTGGTCTGGGCCCACGCGGGCGCCGCGAAGGCGCTCAACAGGCATGCAAGTGCGACGAGATACCTCATGACTCGCATTCTTGCACACCCCAGACCAACTCCAGCGGCGCCTTGAGCAGCCGCTTTCGGGTCGATGCGCTACGCCTGACGGAGTTCCGGCACAGTGGCCGCCCCGGCCGGCCGGACCGCCCGGCACGCCTCGCAGCACGCCTGCCCCGCCTGCCAGCGCGTTCTCCCTTGCCGCCGCAGCAGGGCGCGGGCCGCGGCGCACCCCTCGCACAGGCGCCGCAGCGCGGGCCGCGGCCGAGACCAGCGAATCGAAAGTGTCATGCAGCCAGCATGCCGGAGCGGTGTGACAGATCGGGTCAGAATGACAAATGACGAATGACGAATGACAAAGGGTGAATGACGAAGCGCGAAGGGCTGAACCGTGAGCGTTGAGCGGCATGGGGAAATCGTGCGGCAGTGGCGCATCCTGCTGGCGCTCGAGGGGCGGGCGCGGGGGTTGTCGTTGGCCGAGGTTCGCGACGCGGCCGGCGACGGCGTGTCGGAGCGAACCATCCGCCGCGATCTTGACGCTCTCACACAGGCCGGCTTCCCCATCGAATCGTCGCGCGCGGGCGGAAAGACGCGCTTCACGCTGAACCGCGACGCCTACCGCAGCGTCACCGCCGCCGGCCTCACACTGCAGGAGCTGTGCGCGCTCCACCTCAGCCGCGCCGTGCTCGCCACGATGACGGGCTCGCCGTTCCACCAGCATCTCGAACGCGCCTTCGACAAGCTCACCGATACGCTGCCCGCCTCGCTCTGGAGGTTCGTCGACCAGTTGCCCCAGGCACTGGCGGCAAAGGGCGCCGGAGCCGCCGGCACCAGCCCCGCCGGCGTGGCGCGCGCGGCCGTCGAGACGCTGGTCGAGGCCGTGCTCGCCCGCCGGCGGGTGCGCATGCGGTACCGATCGCTGGCGAGTCGGCGCGAGAAGGAGTACCTCGTCGAGCCCTACCGCCTGGCGTACGCTCAAGGCGCGCTCTATCTGTTTGCCTTCGTGCCGGAATACGGCGAGATGCGGACCTTTGCCACCCAGCGCGTGGCGAGCGCCGTCGCACTGGAGGAGCGCTTCACCCCCGCCCAGGAGATTGGCGGGGAGGCCTTTCCCCACGCGCTCGGCGCGTTCATGGGGCAGCCCGAGCCGGTGGCCGTCGTGTTTGCGCCGGCCATCGCCCCGTACATCAGGGAGCGCACGTGGCACGCGTCACAGGCCGTCGACGATCTCCCTGACGGCGCGGTCCGCCTGCGGCTTCGCGTGGCGACGGACTGGAGCCTCCAGGCCTGGCTCATGAGCTTCGGGCCGCTCGCGCGGGTGGAGGCGCCGGATCATCTGGTGACGCGCGTGGCCCGCGATCTGGGCGACGCCCTCGCGCAGTATCCGCACCCTAGCGGCCGCCGCCGACCAGGCGATCGATCCGAATGAGCTCGCCGAGCGACCAGGCCTGAAACGGGCATCCCCGCGGCGTGTGCGGCGGGTCGGCGTCGACAATCTCGGACACGTGGCCCAGGCCCGCATCGTCGAGGTGCGCCAGCACCGGCGCCAGGAACCGCTCGCGCGCCTCCCGGCGGGCGTCGTCGGTGCCGCCGCGCACGCGGACCCAGGCGTCGACGAACGGACCAAGCAGCCACGGCCACGCCGTGCCCTGGTGATACGCGCCGTCCCGCCCATCCGGCCCGCCCTCGTAGTGCGGCGCATAGCCGGGCGTGCCAGGGGCGAGGGTCCTCAAACCGAGCGGCGTCCACAGCACCCGCTCGACGAGGTCCACCACGCGGCGCGCGCGTTCACCCTCGAGCAGCGCCGTCGGGAGTCCGCCCACCGCGAGAATCTGGTTGGGTCGGATGCGCGGGTCTTTCTGGCCGGCCACGTGGTCGACGTCGACGACGTCGAAGAGGCAGCCCGCCTCCTCGTTCCAGAATCGCGCCTCGAACGAGGCACGGGCCCGCGCCAGCACCGCGGGCCAGCGCGACGAGATTGCCGCGCCCGCCTCCAGGGCGTTGACCCACAACGCCTGGATTTCCACCGGCTTGCCAATCCTCGGCGTGATCTCGCGACCACCGACGCGTGCGTCCATCCACGTCAGCTGCACGCCCGGCTCGCCGGCCTGCAGCAGCCCGTCGTCGGCGCACCGGATGCCGTACCGGGTGCCGCGGGCATATCCGTCGAGAATGGCGTCGATGGCCGACTCGAGGCGGAGCCGATCGACCGATGACAGCAGCCGCGACGGCGAGGGCGCGGCGGCCAGCAGCTCGCGCGCGGCGATGACGAACCACAGCGAGGCATCCACCGAGTTGTATTCGGGCTCCTCGCCCGCGTCGGGAAAGCGGTTCGGGACCATGCCCCGCGAGATCGCGTGGCTCCACTCGAGCAGGATGTCCCGCACTTCGTCGAGCCGACCGGTCGCGAGGCAGAGCCCGCGCAGCGAGATGAACGTATCGCGGCCCCAATCGGTAAACCACGGATAGCCGGCCACGATGGTCTTGCCGATGCCTCGCCGAACCAGGTAGGCGTCAGCCGCGCGCGCCAGCGGCCCGCCGAGCCGCGCGCGCCGGTCCCGCTCCGCAGCCGCCGCGCGATCGATCTCCGCGACGAGGTCGGTCGACGCCAGCGGCTGGATGGCGGGCTCGGTCCCCATGACCCACAACGCCGGGCCGCTTCCGAGCCGCCAGCGCAGGATGCCTGGACTGGCCAGGTCCTCCTGGCAGTCGAGCCCCCGCTCGCGCTCGGCTGCATACAGGAACTGCCGGAACCAGGCCGGGTCGTCGCTCCATCGACCGTTGGTGGCGCTCACGATGACGGGCAGCTCGGAGTACGGGCGCCAGCGGAGCAGCCCGTCGGCGCGTCGCTCGGTGGCCATGGCGAACGCGTTGTTCTGGCCGTGCAAGGCGTGGTAGTCGCGACCTGACAGAAGCGGCCGCACCGCAAGGCTGAGGTCGCCGAGCTCGGTTCCGGCCGTCTTCACGGTCCACCGCACGATCGTCCGGGCGTGGGGCGGGGTCGTCCAGATCTCCTGGACCACCTCAGTGCCGTCATCGAGCCGATAGGTCCAGCACGGCCACGGATCGCGTGCAAAGCCGACGATGCGCCGATGCCCGTCCGGATAGATGGTGTCGGGCGCGTAGCGCTGGACCGAGAGGAACTGGCGGCCGCCGGGCCCCTCCACCCATGCCTCGAACCCGTTGACGAGCAGCTTCCGACCGGTTGGCGGGGTGGTGGCGACGAGCAGCAGCCCGTGGTAGCGGCGGGTACGAATGGTGTTGACCGTGCCCGACGCGAACCCGCCCAGGCCGTCGGGCTCGAGCCACTCAGCCTCGCGGTTGACGAATTCGCTCACGACTCCTCCACCGGGGTTGGATGATCGGGCGCGCGCCGCGATTTCGACCCGCGCGGGACGGAAACGTCGCGGGAGGCTCCCTCATCCAACCCCGCGATGCTGCACGAGACTCTGTCACCGAGGCAGGCCACGCCGCAAGCGTACGTCTGGGACGCCCTGACGGCCCGCGTTCGCGCCGAGTTCATCGAGATGCCCGGCCTCCGGCTCACGCCCCGGCAGGGGGCCCGGCTGTGGCACGTGGATCTTGCGACGTCGGCCGCGGTGCTCGCCCGGCTGAACGCCGAGCGCTTCCTCACGCGCACCGCGGCGGGCGCCTACGTCCGGCCGTGATCGTCCACGACATGCCCGCGTTCCCGTTTCCGGAGTTGAAGCCATGACCACGCGCTACGACGTCATCATCATCGGCAGCGGCGCCGGCGGCGGCACGCTGGCCTACCGGCTGGCGCCGACGGGCAAGCGCATCCTGCTCCTCGAGCGCGGCGACTACGTCCCGCGCGAGCAGGCGAACTGGAGCTCGCGCGCCGTCAACGTCGAGGCGCGCTACCACACGCGCGAGACCTGGTCGGACGGCGAGGGACACCCGCTGCACCCGCACACGAACTACTACGTGGGAGGCAACACCAAGTTCTACGGTGCGGCGCTGTTCCGGCTGCGCGAGCGCGATTTCGGCGCGCTCCGCCATCACGGCGGCGTCTCGCCCGCGTGGCCCGTGTCGTACGCCGAGTTCGAGCCGTACTACACGGAGGCCGAGCACCTGTATCAGGTGCACGGCACCCGTGGGGCCGATCCCACCGAGCCGCCCGCCAGCGCGCCGTACACGTACCCGGCCGTCTCCCATGAACCGCGCATGCAGACGCTCAGCGACGAGCTCAGCGCGGCGGGGCTGAAGCCCTTTCCGGTGCCGCTGGGCATCCGCCTCGATGAGAGCCAGCCGCGCACCAGTCCGTGCATCCGCTGTGCCACGTGCGACGGCTTCCCGTGCCTCATTCACGCCAAGAGCGACGCCCAGGTGATCTGCGTGGACCCGGCGCTGGCGCACGACAACGTGACGCTCCTGACCCACGCCTTCGTCGAGCGCCTGGAAACCGGCCCGTCCGGTCGCGAGGTGACAGGCGTCGTCGTGAAACGGGACGGACGCGAGGAGCGCTACCACGCCGACATCGTCGTGGTCAGCGCGGGCGCCATCAACACGGCCGCGCTGCTGCTGCGATCGGCCAACGACCGGCATCCGAACGGCCTGGCCAACGGGTCGGGCGTCGTCGGCCGGCACTACATGGGGCACATCAACTCGGTGCTGCTGGCCATCTCGACCACGCCGAACCCCACCGTGTTTCAGAAGACGCTCGCGCTCAACGACTTCTACTTCGGCGACGCCTCCTTCGAGTTCCCGATGGGCCACATCTCCTTCGTGGGCAAGCTCGATGCCGTGGCGCTCTCGGCCGGCGCGCCCCCCTTCGTGCCCGGCTTCACGCTGGACCAGGTAGCGAAGCATTCGCTGGACTTCTGGCTCACCTCCGAGGATCTGCCCGACCCGAACAACCGTGTGACGCTCGACAGGAACGGCCGCATCGTGCTGTCGTACACGCCCAACAACACCGAAGGCCACCGGCGGCTCATCAAGAAGCTGGAACACCTGCTGGAGCGCATGGGGGCCTCGCACCTGGTGCCCCGGCACCTGTTCCTGGGCCAGCGGATTCCTCTCGCGGGGGTGGCGCATCAGAACGGGACGGTCCGCTTTGGGGACGACCCCGCGACATCGGCGCTCAACCGCGACTGCAGGACGCATGAGATCGACAACCTGTATGTCGTCGACGGCAGCTTCTTCCCCTCGTCCGGCGCCGTCAACCCGGCCCTGACGATCATGGCCAACGCGCTGCGGGTGGGCGATCACCTCATCGCGCGTCTGGGCGCCCGCGGCGCGGAGGTGGCCCATGCGTAGGCTCGTCGTCGCGGCCGCAGCTCTTGCCCTCTTCCTCGGCGCCGACACCGTTCCCCGGCCGGCGCCGGCACTGGCGGTGGGACCTGTCGGCCTCACCGTGGACAGCCTCGATCGCAGCACGGCGTTCTTCCGCGACGTCCTGGGATTCGAGCCGGCGTCGGAGGTGCTCGAACTGTCCGGGCGCGATGTCGAGTTGCTGCACGGGGTCTTCGGCGCGCGCGTGAAGGTGGCGCGCATGCGGCTCGGGACCGAGCAGATTGAGCTGACCGAATTCCTGGCGCCGCGCGGGCGCCCGTATCCCGCCGACACGCGAGCGAACGACCGCTGGTTCCAGCACATCGCCGTCATCACCTCGGACATGCGGGCGGCCTATGCGCGACTCCGCGCCGCAGGCGCCGCCCATGCGTCCACGGGCCCGCAGCGCCTGCCCGACTGGAACCCGAATGCCGGCGGCATCGAGGCCTTCTACTTCCGGGATCCCGACGGGCACTTTCTTGAAGTGCTGGCCTTCCCGGCCGGCAAGGGCGCCGCGCGCTGGCAGCGGAAGGACGCCCTGTTCCTGGGCATCGACCACACGGCCATCGTGTCGGGCGACACGGAGCGGTCGCTCGGCTTCTATCGCGACGGCCTCGGCATGCGCCAGGTCGGCGCCTCCGAGAACCACGGCATCGAGCAGGAGCACCTGAACAACGTCTTTGGCGCGCGCCTGCGCATTACCACGCTGGCCGCGGCCGAGGGGCCCGGCGTGGAACTGCTCGAGTATCTGGCGCCGCGCGACGGCCGCCCTGCCTCCCCGGACCTGCGGGCCAACGACCTGGCGCACTGGCACACCACAGTCGCGACGACAGGCATCGACGCGCTGCTCCGCGCGCGCCACGGCGGCTGGCTCGTGTCGCCCGACGTCGTCAGTGCCGATCCGCGCCTCGGGTTTGCGCGCGCCATCCTCGTGCGCGATCCAGACGGCCACGGCGTCAGGATGGTCGAGGCGCAAGCCCGCTGACGTCAGCCTCACCCGGACACGGGGAACGTTCGCCGGTCCGTCAGGTGTTCCCAGACGAGGCGCCACAGCCGGCCCGTGGCGGGCCGGCTGCCGCGCCGCCGGTTCTCGGCACCGATGGCGAAGATGATCTGCCACTGCTCGAAGAGCGTGCGCCAGGCGTCGATCACCGAGCGCGAGGGGTCGTAGATGTTCGTGGACTCCGCCGACACGCCGTTGAGCTCGATGATGGCCAGGTCCCGGCCGGCCTTGAACGCCTCCACGTCGCTGTACCGCACGTCGAAGCGCCCGACGTAGAAGCCGCGCACCTGCCGCGCAATGGCGTCGATGCGCCGCCGGAGCGCCTCGGTGATGAGGTGGCTGCCGTCGCGGAAGAGCGCGCCCTGCGCGTGGTTGCCGATGTCCCCCAGCTTGAAGCAGGCGCCCGCGGCCAGCACCTGGTTCGCGATCGGCGCATGACGCGCGAGGAACGTGTCCGCCTGCCGGGCGAACCGCGGGTGGCCCGTCACGAGCGACGCCAGTGTCGAGCGTCCGTCGCCGACCAGTTCGGGAAACGCCTTGTCGGTGATCGAGAAGATCCGGCCTTCAGCCTCGCTCGGGAGGCGCCAATAGAAGACGCCAGCCTCGTAGGGACCGGGGTGGTACTGCTGTGCCACGACCGCGTGCGGATACTCACGGAAGTACGTGCGCAGGTCGTGTCGCGACGCCGCCCGCCGGACGCCGACGCCGCGCTGGCCGACGTCGGGCTTGAGAATCACCGGATAGCCGCCGCCGTCGGCCGCGACGAACGCCGCCGCCGCGCGCACGCGATCCTCGACAGGCCCGGGCGGAATCAGCGCACCGGCCAGCGTGCAGTCCGGCGGCAGCCGGCGGAGGATGTCGAACTTCGACTCGCCCACCAGGCCGCCATCCGGCAGCCCCGGGTTGGCGGCCGCGATCGTGCTGAAGCCGCCGTGCCGCGCGGCCAGCCAGGCGACGTAGGCCGCCACGGGCGGGTAGAGCATCCACGGCGGCCAGAACTCCCAGTGACTGGCACGGGTGAACGTGCTCATGCGATCAGCTCCCGAGCAGCCAGACGCCCCCGACAATGAGCGAGGTCCAGAGACTCACGGCGACGGCGGTCCAGAAGAGAAAGGGCACCGCGCGGACGCCGCACAATCCGGCGGCGACGTAGGTAATCGTCCGGGTGCCGGGCGTGAAGCGGGTGACGAGCACCACCGGCGCCACCGCCCGCTCCACCTTCCGCCGGGCGGCGTCGTTGGTGGCCGCAGGCCAGCGCCGGGCCACGAGGCGCTCGAATGGCCCTGTTCGGCGCGCCAGCCGGCCCAGGACGTACAAGCCAATGTCGCCCGCGTAGATGCCCACGCCGGCGGCCGCCGCGGCTCCCACAGGCGGCACCCCGCCGGTGGCCGCCAGCGCGCCGGCGCCCACCGCCGCCGCGTCCTCCGAGACCAGCGTCGCAAGGGCAATGGAGGCCAGCACCCAGGCGTGGTCCATCACGCGACGGCCGCGGCGCCGCGCCGGCTGAGCACCCAGCGCGACACCGGTCCCCGCCAGCCGTCCACCATGGGCGCATGCGACATCTCGATTCCGCCGGAGTCGACAAGGACGGTGGTCTGGCACACCGTGACGGCGTCCGGCCGGGACATCAGCACGCTGACCGCCCGCGCGGCGGGCCAGGTGTGATGGTGGTAGCGCTCCTGCCCGCGCCAGGGATCCGCGGCGGCAGTCACGAGGTCCCGGAACAGGGCGGCGCGCGGGGCCTCGACCATCGCGTCGCCCAGGCCGGACGAAGTGAACATCATCGGCCTCTCCCACGGCCCGACGACGCGCACGGTCCGCTCGCGCCGCCAGCCGACGCACGCGTAGTGCCCGGCGGTCGCGATGACCAGGCGGAACGGCGCGTAGTCGGTCAGCGGAAGATCTGCCCACCGCTCCAGCGCCTGGCCGAGCGAGCGCGCGTCGGCCAGTTGCGGAATCACGAGCCCGCGCGAGCGCACGCCGGCGGGTGCGGTGCTGGAACCGTCCGTGCGGTTCAGCAGCGCGAACACGAGGCCGGCGTCGTTGACCGCCACCCACGTCCCGCCGCTCTCGGGATCGGTGGGCCACACCACGCGCACGCCACCCTGCCGCCGCTCCATCGGCGGCCCGGCGGTGGGCCGCGTCCGGCGCTCGTCACGGTTCACCATCAGGCGAAAGCCGCTGCGCTCCGGGGTGTGAACGAAAGAGACCGTACACATGCCGCTCCTCCGACTCAGGCGCGCGCGTCCACCGGCGTGGCCGGCGCGAAGCCGAACCGCGGCGGCACGGCCTGGCCAATCCGATTCGCCAGCAGTGCCACGACGGCGCTGTGATGGATGGTGTGGCTCAGCACGAACGCGACCTCGCGACCCAGCGTCGAGCCGGCGGCCACCGGACGGCTCGCGACGGCAACCTGTCCCGCGAATTCGACCGGCTCAGCGAGCACCGCCGGCCATGTCTGGAGCCGGGCGCACGCGCGCTCGATGGCCGTGACCGCCTCCTCGACGTTCGTCTCGACTCGCGTCCCGCGGACGCGCTGGTCGTAGTCCACCCGCCCGGTGGCTCGGGCGCGCTCGAGCGCCGCGATATGATCGAGGCAGTGGCGCACATGGCTGCCGATGGACGCGGTGACGCCGGGCACGCCGGAGGCCGCGTACTCGTCGCCGTCGAGGCTCGCGACCACGGCCCGCATCTCCCGGAGCCGGGCGATCAGGGCGCCGACCGCCGGATGCATCACCGCGATCCCGCAAGCGGCTGACGACCGAGGTAGGTGCCGATGAGGGGCAGCTCCGCCCGCCGAATCAGGAGCACGGCGGCGCTCGCCACCCAGACGATCACGGCCAGCGCGAACAGCAGCCCGCCATCATCCTGGATCTCGATGCCCAGCACCGTGAGATGGCTCAGGAGGGCGCCCGTGATGATGCCGAGTGAGGCAAGTGCGCCAACCGCCGCCGTGGCCGGGATCAGGAGCAGGATGGCCGCGACGAGCTCGCCAACGCCCGACCCGATGCGCCCCCACGGCTCGGCCCCGAGGGTGGTGAAGATGTACACCGACTCCTCGGCGCCGGTGAACTTGAAGAACAGCGTCTGGAGCAGGATGACGGCCACCAGCAGCTGCAGGGCCCAGCTGGCGCCGTTCGCGAGTCCGCGTGCGCGCACGATTCCCTCCTACCGCTTGCCGGCCGCCACCTCGGCGGCCACCTTCGACCAGTTGGCGCGCGCCGTCTCGATGTGCCCGGGGCGATCCTGGTCCCACAGACGCTGCACGCGCTTCGAGTAGTTCAGGTAGAGCCGGCCGTCGACGACTGCGAAGGCCTCCGGGTCGACGTCCACCGCATAGCCGCGGCTGACGCCGTAGGCGCAGAAGCCGCCGAACTGCGGCGCGAATCTCTGCGGCTCGCGCAGGAACGCGTCGCGCCGGGCGGCAGTCGAGAAGCGCCATGTGACGCCGTCGTGGGTCGCGGTGAACTGGATCGACCCTTTCACGGCGCGCCCCTCCTCGAAGTAGGCGACGACGTCGTAGCCGTGGAGCGCGAGGCCGCGCTCGGCGTTGACCGCCGGGCGCGTCTGGCCCCGGAGGGTGAGCGTCCCGCCGATGCCAATGCCGGTCAGGAACAGGAGCAATCCGAAAATCCAGCGATTCATGCCCCTTCCGATGCCGGTCCGCCCGGCGCGTTACGCGAAACGCCACGCGGATTCCGGCATCCGAAGCTGCGACTGACGGGGGTGTGATGACGGCCGAGGCTCGACGACTGCAGCAGGACGCCGCCCGCGAGCGCCACTGGAAGCGCTGGGGGCCCTATCTCTCCGACCGCGCATGGGGCACGGTCCGCGAGGACTACAGCCCGTACGGCACGGCCTGGGACTACTTTCCTCACGACCACGCGCGATCGCGGGCCTATCGCTGGAACGAGGACGGCCTGCTCGGCCTGTCAGACCGGCATCAGCGCATCTGCTTCGCCCTGGCCCTCTGGAACGGCCGCGACCCCATCCTCAAGGAGCGCCTCTTCGGCCTGACCGGCTCGGAGGGGAATCACGGCGAGGACGTCAAGGAGTACTACGCGTACCTCGACTCGACGCCCACGCACTCCTACATGCGGGCGCTCTACAAGTACCCGCACGCGGAGTACCCGTACGGCTGGCTGGTGGACGAGAACCGGCGGCGCGGGCGTGGGGGGCCGGAGTTCGAGCTCGCCGACACCGGGATCTTCGACGAGGGGCGCTACTTCGACGTCGAGATCGAATACGCCAAGGCCGCGCCCGAAGACATCCTGATCCGCCTGACCGTTCACAACCGCGGCCCCGAGCCGGCCGCCGTGCACCTGCTCCCCACCATCTGGTTCCGCAACACCTGGTCGTGGAGCCAGGCGACGGAGCGGCCGGTGCTGACCCGGGCCGAACGCCTGCCGGATGCCGCGGTGATCGCACTCGATGACCCGTACTACGGCCAGCGCTGGCTCGCCGCCGAGGGCGACCCGGGGCTGCTCTTCACGGAGAACGACACCAACACGCCCCGGCTGTACGGCTCGGCGCATGGCGGGTTCTACAAGGACGGCATCAACGACTTCATCGTCCACGGGCGGCAGGACGCGGTGAACACCTCCGGCATCGGCACCAAGGCGGCGGCGCACTACGAGTTGACGGTGCCAGCGGGGGGCGCGGTCGTCGTCCGGCTCCGCCTTCTCGACCGGGCACCGGCGGCCGGCGAGTTCGGTGAGGGGTTCGACCGGATGGTCGCCGAGCGCCGGGCCGAAGCCGACGAGTTCTACGACACCGTCGTGCCCGCCTCGCTGTCGGACGACGGCCGCCTCGTGATGCGACAGGCGCTCGCGGGCCTCCTCTGGTCGAAGCAGTACTACCATTACGTCGTCAACGACTGGCTGCGCGGCGACGCGGCCCAGCCGCCGCCGCCGGGGGAGCGGCGCGGCGGGCGCAACCACGACTGGCGCCACATGTACAACGCCGACATCGTCTCGATGCCGGACAAGTGGGAGTACCCGTGGTATGCGGCGTGGGATCTCGCCTTCCACTGCATCCCCCTCGCGCTGGTGGACGCCGAGTTCGCCAAGCAGCAGCTCGTGCTGCTCCTCCGCGAGTGGTACATGCACCCGAACGGGCAGCTGCCGGCGTACGAATGGGCGTTTGGCGACGTCAATCCGCCCGTGCACGCGTGGGCGGCCTGGCGCGTCTACAAGATCGAGAAGAAACGAACCGGCAGGGGCGACACCGTCTTCCTCGAGAAGGTGTTCCACAAGCTCCTGCTCAACTTCACGTGGTGGGTCAACCGGAAGGACGCGGAAGGCAACAACGTCTTCCAGGGCGGCTTCCTGGGGCTCGACAACATCGGCGTGTTCGACCGGTCGCAGCGCCTGCCCACGGGCGGACACCTGGAGCAGTCGGACGGCACGAGCTGGATGGCGATGTACTGCCTGAACCTGCTCGCGATGGCGCTGGAGCTGGCGTCGGTCAACCACGCCTACGAGGATGTGGCCAGCAAGTTCTGGGAGCACTTCCTCCACATCGCGCACGCGATGGACACGCTGGGCGACGAGGAGACCGGCCTCTGGGACGAAGAGGACGGCCTCTACTACGATGTGCTGCACTTGCCCGACGGCACGCGGCGTCCGCTGCGCATCCGGTCGATGGTCGGGCTGATCCCGCTCTTCGCGGTCGAAACGCTCGAGGCCGAGGTGCTCGACCGACTGCCGGCGTTCAGGCGCCGCCTGAACTGGTTCATCGCCAACCGGCCCGACCTGACGGCGCACGTCGCCTGCATGCGGACGCCGGGGAACGGCGAGCGGCGCCTGCTGGCGGTCGCGTGGCCCGAGCGGCTGCGGCGCGTACTCCACGTGATGCTCGACGAGCGCGAGTTCCTCTCGCCGTACGGTATCCGCGCGCTGTCGCGTCGCCACCTGGACGAGCCCTTCGTGCTCCAGGTGGACGGCCACGAGCACCGCGTGACCTACGAGCCCGGCGAATCATCGAGCGGTCTCTTCGGCGGCAACTCCAACTGGCGCGGTCCCATCTGGTTCCCCGTCAATTTCCTGCTCATCGAGGCGCTGCAGAAGTTCCACCGGTACCTCGGCGACGACTTCACCGTCGAGTGTCCGACCGGATCCGGTCGTCATCTCAACCTGTGGGAGGTGTCGATGGAGCTCTCGCGTCGTCTGACGGGCCTCTTCACGCGCGATGCGACGGGCCGCCGCCCGGTGTTCGGCGGCCGGGCGCTCTTCAACGACGACCCGCACTGGCGCGACCTCGTCTGGTTCCACGAGTACTTCCACGGCGACACCGGCGCCGGCGTCGGCGCGAGCCATCAGACCGGCTGGACCGCGCTCGTCGCCAAGCTGCTCCAGCAGGCGGGCGACGCTCCCCCGCCGGGAGGCCGCGCGACCGCGCCGGACTCGACGGAGGCGCCGCAGCCCGCATGGTAGACTCGCCCTTCACGCCCATGGACGGCCTGTCTCGAGCGGCTCCGGCTTCGCCGGCCGACGCGGATGACGCCGCACTCCTGGCGGCGCTGCGCGCCGGTGAGAGCGATGCATTCGAGCGGCTGGTGCGGAGCTATGGCCCGCGTCTGCTGGCCGTGACGCGCCGCATCCTCGGATCGGAAGACGATGCCAGGGACGCCGTGCAGGACGCGTTCCTGTCGGCGTTCCGCTGCCTCGACCGATTCGCCGGCGAGTCGCGCCTCTCGACGTGGCTGCACCGCATCGCCGTCAACGCCGCCCTCATGAAGCTGCGGACGCGACGCCGCAAGCCGGAGGAGTCAATCGAGCCCCTGCTCCCCGCGTTCGACGGCGGGCACCACCAGGAGCAGTTTTCGAGCTGGGCAGAGCCGGTCGACCAGGCGCTCGAGCGCGCCGAGACGCGGGCGTTCGTCCGCGACCGCATTGCCGAGCTGCCTGAGAGTTATCGAACCGTTCTCATCCTGCGCGACATCGAAGGATTGGACACTGAGGAGACGGCCGTCCGACTCGGACTGACGCCGAACGCGGTGAAGATCAGGCTCCACCGCGCCCGACAGGCCCTGCGGACGCTCATTGCGCCGCATTTCAGGGGAGAGCACGCGTGACCTGCCGCGAGTTTGCGGACTTCATCATGGACTACCTGACGGGCGAGCTGCCGCCTGAGACGCTCGAGCCGTTCGAACGTCATCTCTCGCGCTGCCCCAACTGCCACGAGTACCTCGCACAGTACCGGCAGACGGTCGAGGCCGGCCGCCGGGCCTTCGCGTGCGACGACGACCTCGTCCCCGACAACGTGCCCGAGGATCTCGTCAAGGCGATTCTCGAGGCGCGAAAGGGCCTCTAATCGCTGATCGCTGAGGTTGGTCGCACGGGGTTCAACGGGCGTTCCGCCACCGGTCAGGAACCTCCGGCGAACCCCTCGCCCGCAACCTTGGTGTCTACTGTTCCTGGTAGAACACCGACAGGCCGCCGTCGACCGTGAAGGTCGATCCCGTGACGTACCCCGCCTCGTCGCTCGCGAGGAACACCGCCAGGCCCGCCACGTCCTCGGGCCGGCCGAGCCGGCCTGCGGGGATCTGGCGCAGCAGAGCGTCGAGCTTGGCCGGGTCGTGCAGCAGGTTCGTGTTGATGGGCGTTTCGATCGCGCCTGGCGCGATGTTGTTCACCGTGATGCGGTGCGGTCCCAGCTCCACGGCGAGGTTGCGCGCGAGCATGCGCATGCCGCCCTTGCTGGCGCAGTAGGCCGCGAAGTTCGGAAACGGAAGCTCCTCGTGCACCGAACTGATGTTGATGATGCGACCCGGCCGCTGGCCGGCGATCAGGTGGCGCGCCATGGCCTGCGCCATGAAGAAGGCCCCCTTGAGATTCACGTCGAGGACTTTGTCGTAGTCGTCCTCGGTGACGTCCCAGAACGCCGAGTGTTTCTCGATGCCCGCGTTGTTCACCAGCACGTCGAGCGGCCCCAGGGCCTCGACGGCCTCCTCGAGCAGCCGCCGGACGGCCTGGACCGAGCTGACGTCGCCCGGCACAATCACGCCATCGCCGCCGGCCTGGCGCACCGCGTCGAGCGTCTCCCGCGCCGCCTCGACCGAGCCGACGTAGTTGATGGCCACCGACGCCCCTTCCTGAGCGAAGCGGATGGCGATGCCCCGGCCGATGCCGCGGCTGCTGCCGGTGATGAGTGCCGTCTTGCCGCTCAAACGCATGGCTGTCTCCTTGACTCCTATTGCACGTGGCGGCCGCCATCCACCCGGATGGTCTCGCCGGTGATGAACTCCGATTCGACGAGCGCGAGCACCGTGCGCGCGATTTCGACGGCGCCGCCCCACCGGCCGAGAGGCGTCGCGCGCGCGACCTCGTCGCGTTCCGCGTCGGTGAGGTCCGGGGGCGCGAGAATGGGCCCTGGGGCAATCGCAGTGACCAGGATCTGGTCGCGCGCCAGTTCGAGCGCGAGCGCTTCGGTCAGAGCGATGACGGCCGCCTTGGCCGTGTAGTAGGCGACGAAGCCCTGATAGGCGGGCCGACCACTCCGGGCCAGCCAGTCCGCAAAGTTCACAATCCGGCCGCCGCCCTGCCGCCGCATGTGCGGCACCGCCGCGCGCGCGCACAGGAAGGCGGACCGCACGTTGACATCGATGTTCCGCTGCCAGTCCTCCACCGTCGTCTCGTCGAAGGGCTTCGGTGCGTAGATCGACGCCATGTTCACCAGCACGTCGAGGCGTCCCAGCTCTCCGGCCACCGTGTCGACCAGCCGCTGGCAGTCGTCGATCCGGCCTACGTCGGCGGCCACGGTCAGCGCCCGGCGTCCCTGCGCCTGCACGTCGGCGGCGGCCGCAAGGGCCTCGTCGCGCGACCCGCGATACGAGAGCGCGACATCGGCGCCTCGGCGCGCGAGCTCGCCGGCCACGACCTGGCCAATCCGCTTGCCGCCGGTGATGAGCACGACCCGGTCCTTCAGCGTCATACCGCCTCAGATACGGGCGCGCGCCGCCAGGTTTCAGGGAACCTCCGGCCGGCGGCGGCATCTCACCGGTGTGCCTCCTCTCCTGGCCGACATCGTCGTCGGCGCCGTCCAGACCTACCTGCTCGCGGGCGTGGCGTTCGCCCTCGCGTTTGCCGCCCGCGGCGTGAGCCGGATCGATCCGATGGCTGAGGGCGCAGCGCTCGCCTTCCGGCTGCTCATCGTGCCGGGCGCGGCCCTGTGCTGGCCCCTGCTGCTGTTCCGCTGGGCCGCCGGCTCGATGGCGCCGCCCGTCGAATCCAACGCGCACCGCCGCGCGGCGAGGCGCCCCCGATGATTCGCCCGCTGAGGCGCCTGCATCGATGGGCGGCGCTGGGATTCTGGCTGCTCGTGCCGCTCCTGGCGGGAGCCGTGGCCGGGAGCGCGGCCCCGTGAGTCACCGGTACCGCGCGGTCGGGTGGAATCCTCAGAAGCTCGCCTACGACCGGACCATCGCGCTTGCGGTGACCTCGGGGCTCGGCATCGCCGCGGCGGGGACCGCCGTGCTCAACCCGGCGGCCACGCTCGAGACGATCCTGCTCAGGTCGACGGCGCTCACGGCCCTCGTGCTGCTGCATGCCGTCCTCAGCATCGGGCCGCTCTGCCGTCTCGACCGCCGGCTGTTGCCGCTGCTCTACAACCGCCGGCATCTTGGCGTCACGATGTTCCTCGTCGCGGCCGCGCACGGCGTCCTGGCCATCGTCCAGTTCCACGCCGGCGGCGACGCCCACCCGCTGGTGAGCCTGCTCACGACGAGCCGCGACTGGTCGAGCGCCGAGCGGTTTCCGTTTCAGATCGCCGGCGCGCTGGCCCTGGGCGTGCTCGTCGTGATGGCGGCGACCAGCCACGACTTCTGGCTGCGCACCCTCACCGCGCCCGTCTGGAAGACCCTGCACATGGGCGTGTATGTCGCCTACGCGGCCATCGTGGTGCATGTCGCCTTCGGCGCGCTCCAGAGCGAGGCGCCGCCCGCTGCGGCCTGGCTCCTTGGGGTCGGCATCGTGTGGCTCGCGACCCTGCACACCCTCGCCGCTCATCGCGAAGCGCGGAATGACCGATCCGTCCCCGCGGGCGTGTCCTGGGTCGATGCCGGTCCCGCGGCCGCCATTCCCGACGGCCGCGCCCGCATCGTGTGCGCGGCCGGCGAGCGCATTGCCGTCTTCCGCTACGGCACGCAGGTGTCGGCCGTGTCGAACGTCTGCCAGCATCAGAACGGACCGCTCGGCGAGGGCAAGATCGTCGGCGGCTGCATCGTGTGTCCGTGGCACGGGTTCGAGTACCGGCCCGACACCGGCGCGTCGCCGCCGCCGTTCACCGAGGCGGTGCCCACCTTCCGAACCCGTATCGTTGATGGCCGCGTGTTCGTCGATCCGCGGCCGCTGTCGCCGGGCACCTGGATCGAGCCCGCGCGGCTGGAGCCGTAACGTGGCCGACGAATTCTACGTGGGCTATGAGGGGCCGCCGCCCCCCGGGATGCGTCGGCTCGTCCGCCGGGTGGTCGTAGCGGGGCTGGCGGTCGGGCTGGCGGCGGTTGCGGCCGCCACCACCCTGCAGCGCCGCCTCGAGCCGGCGCGCTTCGACTTCGCCGCGCCCACGACCGTCGAGGGCTGGCTGCGCCTGGAGCCAGTGCCGGCGCTGCTCGTTCCCGGCGGGCGGGGCGTGACCGTCTGGTGGCTCGTGGGTCCCGGCAAGTGGTCGGCTGACCGCGCGTTGGGCGACGTGCGCAGCGGCTGGGTCCGCCTCGACGGGAAGATCATCGAGCGCGGCTCGTGGCACATGCTCGAGGTCGTTCCGGGAACCGCGCGAGCCATCTCCCCGGGCACGCCGCCGCCCGCGTCGGCCCCCGTCGCCGAGCGCTCCGTGCGGCTCACCGGCGAGCTTGTCGACGGAAAGTGCTATCTCGGCGTGATGAATCCCGGCGAGCGGACGGTCCACCGCGACTGCGCGACACGCTGCCTGTCCGGCGGCGTCCCCGCGTTCTTCGCGTTCCGTGACGCGGCCGGCGCCAGGCGGCTGGCACTCGTGCTCGGCGCCGACGGTCGGCCTGCCGGGCCGCGGCTGGCGTCGCTCGCGGGGACGCCGGTGACGCTCGAAGGCCGACTGGCCACGACCGGCGGCGCGGACGTGCTGATCGTGGCGCCTATGGCGCGCCCTCGTCCTTGAGCAGCGCGGTCGCCGCGTCCCCCTCGGGCGCCGGCGCCTCGACCGATCCCTGGCGCTTCGCGTAGAGGAACGCCAGCGCGAAGATCACGACGATCAGGCCGAGCGAGAACCACTTCGGAATCTCGAAGTGGATCCACCCGATGCCGTGGAGGTACTCGATCATCAGCTTCACGCCGACCCAGGCGATGATCACGAACGCCCCGTCCACGAGCGCCGGGTATTTCGTCACGATGGCGAGCAGCTGGCCGATGACCAGCCGCATGGCGATGATGCCGAGGATGCCGCCGGTGATGATCACCCACAGCTTGTTCGACATCGCGACCGCCACGAGGATCGAGTCGATGGCGAAGACGATGTCGGTGAGCTCCACCTTGACGACGGTGGCCCAGAAGGCGCTCAGGCCGAGCCAGGGCCTGGCGGGCTTCGGCTCCCGGCGGCTCGCGGCGTCGCCGCCGCGGCCGAAGAAGTGCTGATACGGCAGCCACAGCAGGTACAGGGCTCCGATCAGCCGCACCCACAGCAACTGGATCATGTGGGCGGCGCCGACCGTGGCGGCGGCCCTGAAGGCGAACGCGCCCAGAATGCCGTACCGCAGGGCTTTGCGCTGCTGCGGCTTGGGCAGGCTCAGCACGAGGACAGCGAGCACCATGGCGTTGTCGGCGCTAAGCACCCCCTCGAGGGCCACCAGCAGCGCGATGGTGATGAGATCGGCGGCGTGAACGTCGAACACGGCGAACCCTCAGTATGCCTGCGGGCGCCGCCGTTTGTCACTCCGCCGCGGGGAGGGCGCGGCCGCTCGGCGACGGCGCAGCCTCGCCTGCACCGCAGGCGACAACAGCTCGCGGCGGGCGTCGGTGCCCACCCACCGCGCCGCCGGCGCCTCGGAGCCGGCGAGCCGGCCCGCGACGGCCAGGGCGGCCCCGTTGAGCGGGACGCTGCGCTTTCCCACCTGCCGCAGCGCCCAGCTGACGGCCGTGCGGACGTAGTTGCGCCCGTCGCCGGCCTCCCGCTCGATGATGCGCAGCCACTCCTGGAAGTCCCCGTCGGGCCGCGTCCGGTCGTGGACGGCGACGCCGGCAATGAGGGCGAACGCCGCGCGCTTGACGAACTCCGCCCGCCGGCGACTCCACGCGCGGATCTTCGCGGGGGCATGAGGCGTCCGGTCGAACAGGTGGAGGCAGACCGTGTCGCACACCGCCCAGTTGTCGGACGCGCGGGCCCATGCCTCCATCTGCGCCGGCGTCACCATCGAGGGCTCGTCGACGAGCGCCGCGAGCACGCGCGTCTCGTGCCAGCCTGCGCGCCACAGGGCCAGGGCCAGGCCGTGCCGGCGGCCGAGCCGCCTGACGAGCGGCCGCATCGTCGCGGCCGACACGCCAAACGCGCGCGCCGACGTGATGCCGTACCGCGCCATCCCCAGGCGGTTGCGGCGCCTGCCCCGCCGTGCCAGCCACGCCACGATGCGGTCGACCTCTGTCGTCGACATTGACACAATGTATATCAAGGCCCATACTTGAGTCATGTCAAGTTCAGGGGCACTGGCATGGCCGACGAGATGATCTTCATCTCCGTCGCGGCGCGCATGCTCGGGATGCACCCCCAGACGCTCCGGAAATACGAGCGGCTGGGACTCATTCAGCCCGCGCGGACCATCGGCAGCATGCGGCTGTACTCGCGCGGGGAGATCGAGCGGCTCCGCTTCATCAAGTACCTCGTCGAGGACGAGGGGGTGAACCTCGCCGGCGTGCAGAGGCTGCTGTCGATTGCCGAAGTGATCGAGCGGGTACGGCCGCTCATGCGCGAGGAGGCGCTGGCGCAGGACGCCGTGCGCCGCCGGCTGATGCGGGAAATGGACCGCCTGAGCACCCTCATCGGACTCGAGAGGCACTGACGCGCCATGGAGTTCAAGGACTATTACGCGACGCTCGGCGTCTCCAAGACCGCCACCGACAAGGAGATCAAGGCGGCGTTCCGGAAACTCGCGCGCAAGTTCCACCCGGACGTGAATCCCGGCGACGCGGCCGCCGAGCTCCAGTTCAAAGAGATCAACGAGGCGTACGAGGTGCTGAGCGACGCCGCGAAGCGGAAGAAGTACGACGAGCTGGGCGCGAACTGGCGGATGTACGAGCAGGCCCAGCAGCAGGGCGCCGGCGGCGGTGCCCCGTTCAACGTTCGCTGGACCTGGTCGGGTGCGGGCGCCCCGGGCGGCTTCCGGACCATGACCGAGGAGGAAGTCGAGGAGATGTTCGGCGGCGGCGACGAGAGCCCGTTCTCCGACTTCTTCCGGACGTTCTTCGGGGGCGGGGCGGCCGGGCCAGCCGGCGGGCGGGCGGGCCAGCGGGCACGGGCCACGCGGGTGCCGCGGGACCGCCGGGGCCGGGACGTGGAGCATGCGCTGACACTCGACCTCGAGGACGTGCTGCAGGGCACCGTGCAGAAGCTGTCGATCCAGCACGGTGGGCAGGCGCGGACCGTGGATGTGCGCATTCCGGCCGGGGTCACCGACGGGGCGCGCGTGCGGGTTGCCGGCGAGGGCGAACGCGGCAGCGGAAGCGGCTCGAGCGGCGACCTGTATCTGCGCATCTCCGTGCGCCCGCACCCGCGATTCGAGCGGAGGGGCCGCGACCTGCACACGAAGGTGCGGGTGCCGCTCACGACGGCCGTGCTCGGCGGCGAGGTCGACGTCCCGACGCTCGGGGGGCGGCAGCTCCGGCTGAAGGTACCGCCCGCGACACAGGCCGGTCAGGTGTTCCGCCTCAAGGGTCAGGGGCTGCCGACCGTCGGCCGCCCCGACGACCGGGGCGACCTGTACGCACAGGTAGACGTGGCGCTCCCCGCGCAGTTGAGCGCCGAGGAGCGCCGGCATTTTGAAGCGCTGCGCGCGATCGAAGCACGCAAGCAGCAGGAAGGCAGAACGGCATCATGAATCTGAACAAGTTCACCGAGAAGGCGCAGGAGGCGATTCTGGCCTCCCCACAGCTGGCTCACGAGATGAATCACCCTGACGTCGAGCCCGAGCACCTGCTCGTGGCGCTCGTTGAGCAGCAGGACGGCGTCGTCCCGGCCGTGCTCCGGAAGCTTGGGGTCGACGCACCTGGGCTCGCCGCAGCGCTGCGCGACGGGCTCGCGAAGAGGGCCAAGGCGTACGGCGGCGCCGAGCCGCACCTGTCGCCGCGGCTGCGGGTGGTCATCGACGCCGCGCAGGCCGACGCGAAGGCGATGCAGGACGAGTTCGTCAGCACCGAGCACCTCCTGCTGGGGATACTGGCCGAGCCGGGCGCGTCTGCCGCCGCCGAGGCGCTCCGCCAGCGGGGGCTCACGCGGGAACGCGTGCTGGAAGGCCTGACGGGCATCCGCGGCACGCAGCGCGTCACCGACCCGAATCCGGAGCAGAAGTACCAGGCCCTCGAGCGGTACGGTCGGGACCTGACCGAGCTGGCCCGCCGCGGCAAGCTCGACCCGGTCATCGGCCGCGACGAGGAAGTCCGCCGTGTCATCCAGGTCCTCGCCCGCCGGACCAAGAACAACCCCGTGCTCATCGGGGAGCCCGGCGTGGGCAAGACGGCCATCGTCGAGGGGCTGGCGCAGCGCATCGTCCGTGGAGACGTCCCCGAGGGGCTGAAGGACAAGCGAATCGTCGCGCTGGACATGGGCGCGCTCGTCGCAGGCGCCAAGTACCGGGGCGAGTTCGAGGATCGCCTCAAGGCCGTCCTCAAAGAGGTCACCGACGCCGAAGGGGCGATCGTGCTGTTCATCGACGAGCTGCACACCGTGGTCGGCGCGGGCGCCGCCGAAGGTGCCATCGACGCGTCCAACATGCTGAAGCCCATGCTGGCGCGAGGGGAACTCCACACGATCGGCGCGACGACGCTCGACGAGTATCGGAAGCACATCGAGAAGGATGCCGCGCTCGAACGGCGCTTCCAGCCCGTACTCGTCGGCGAGCCCACGGTCGAGGACACCATCAGCATCCTGCGCGGCCTGCGGGAGCGCTACGAGATCCACCACGGCGTCCGGTTCAAGGACTCCGCCCTCGTTGCCGCCGCCGTGCTGTCGAACCGCTATATCGCCGACCGGTTCCTCCCGGACAAGGCCATCGACCTGATGGACGAGGCGGCGTCGCGGCTGCGGATGGAGATCGACTCCATGCCGGCCGAGCTCGACGAGATCGAGCGCCGCGTCATGCAGCTCGAGATCGAGCGTGAGGCGCTCCGGAAGGAGACCGACAAGGCGTCGGTCGAGCGGCTCGCCAAGCTCGAGAAGGAGCTGGCCGACCTGAAGGAGGAAGGCAACCGGCTGCGCGCCCACTGGGAGCAGGAGAAGCAGGCCATCCAGCGGGGCCGCCAGCTCAAGGAGCAGCTCGAGCAGGTGCGCCTCGAGATCGACCGCGCGCAGCGTGCCGGCGATTATGCCCGGGCGTCGGAGCTCCAGTACGGCCGCCTCCCGGCCCTCGAGAAGGAGATCGCCGATGAGGAGGCGCGCCTCGCCTCGCTGCAGCAGGCTCAGCGCATGCTCAAGGAGGAGGTCGACGAGGAGGACATCGCCGAGGTCGTCGCCAAGTGGACGGGCATCCCGGTCAGCCGCCTGATGGAAGGCGAAATTCAGAAGCTGCTCAAGATGGAGGACCGCCTCCACCGCCGCGTGGTCGGCCAGGACGAGGCCATCAACGCCGTCGCGAACGCGATCCGGCGGGCCCGCGCGGGCCTGCAGGACCCGAATCGGCCGCTCGGCAGCTTCGTGTTCCTCGGCCCGACCGGCGTCGGCAAGACCGAGCTGGCGCGCGCGCTGGCTGAGTTCCTCTTCGACGACGAGCAGGCCATGGTGCGCGTCGACATGTCCGAGTATCAGGAGAAGCACACCGTGTCGCGTCTCATCGGCGCCCCGCCCGGGTATGTGGGCTACGAAGAGGCCGGCCAGCTGACCGAGGCCGTGCGGCGCCGTCCGTACGCCGTGGTGCTCCTCGACGAGATCGAGAAGGCGCACCCCGAGGTGCTGAACGTCATGCTGCAGCTCCTCGACGACGGCCGGCTGACCGACGGCAAGGGGCGCACGGTGGACTTCAAGAACACCGTTGTCATCATGACCTCGAACCTCGGCAGCCAGTACATCGCGGAGGCGGCCGGGCGCGGGCGCGCGGAGCTGACCGAGGACGTGCGCCGCCGGGTGACCGAGGCGCTCCGGCAGCACTTCCGGCCGGAGTTCATCAACCGTATCGACGAGATCATCTTCTTCCACGCCCTGACGGAGGCGCACATCAAGTCGATCATCGACATCCAGGTCCGGCAGCTCCTGCGCCGGCTGGAGGATCGCAAGATTCACGTGACCCTCACCGAGCGCGCCGCGGACCTCATCGCCCGCGAGGGATATGATCCGATGTACGGCGCCCGCCCGCTCAAGCGCACGCTGCAGCGGAGGGTCCTCGACCCGCTCGCCATGCGTGTGCTCGAAGGGGAGTTCGGCGAGGGCGACCGCGTGATCATCGACGCCGCCGACGGCGTGCTGACCTTCGCCAAGTCCGAGGTGTCCGTTGCCTAGCCCGTCCATGCCCCCCGGCGGGCCCAACAAGGAGCGGCGGCCGCCGCCGCCCCGCCCCGTCGCCCTCTGGTGGGTGCTCGGCGCGCTCTTTCTGCTCGCGCTCGGACAGGCGTACTTCCTCGCGCCCCAGGGCCGGAGCATCCCGTACAGCGAGTTCAAGGCGCTGGTGCGCGGGGGCAACGTCGCCGAGGTCACCGTCGGCGACACCTCGATCCGCGGCGTCCTGAAGAAGGCGGAAGGCACGCCCATCTTCTCGACGACGCGCATCGACGACCCGAAGCTGGTCGAGGACCTCGAGGCGTACGGCGTGAAGTACTCGGGCGAGGTGGTCAGCCGCTGGCTGCCCGAAGTGCTCGGCTGGGTGGTGCCCATTCTGCTCATCGTGGCGCTGTGGACGTTCTTCTTCCGGCGCCTCGGCGGCCCCGAGGGTGGCGTCATGTCGTTCGCCCGGAGCAAGGCCAAGATCTTCTCCGAGGACGACGTGAAGGTGAGTTTCGCCGACGTGGCGGGCGTGGACGAGGCCGAGGAGGAGTTGCGGGAGATCGTGGAGTTCCTCAAGAACCCGCGCAAGTACACCAACCTGGGCGGCAAGATCCCCAAGGGCGTCCTGCTCGTCGGCCCGCCGGGCACCGGCAAGACGCTGCTGGCGCGCGCCGTGGCCGGCGAGGCCAAGGTCCCCTTCTTCAGCCTGAGCGGGTCGGAGTTCGTCGAGATGTTCGTCGGCGTCGGCGCCGCGCGCGTGCGCGATCTCTTTGCGCAGGCCGAGAACAAGGCGCCGTGCATCGTGTTCATCGACGAGCTCGACGCGCTCGGGAAGGTGCGGGTGCAGAGCCCGATGGGCAGCCACGAGGAGCGCGAGCAGACGCTCAACCAGCTCCTGTCCGAGATGGACGGCTTCGACCCGCGCAAGGCCATCATCATCATGGCCGCTACCAACCGGCCCGAGGTGCTCGACCCGGCCCTGCTCCGCCCAGGCCGCTTCGACCGGCAGGTGCTCGTCGACAAGCCCGACGTCCGCGGCCGCGAAGCCGTGCTGACGATTCATGCGAAGCACGTCAAGCTGGCGCCGGACGTCGACCTGGCAAAGATTGCCGCCCGGACGGCCGGCTTTGCCGGCGCCGACCTCGCAAACCTCGTCAACGAGGCGGCGCTGCTGGCGGCGCGCCGCGACAAAGACGCCGTCGACATGCGCGACTTCGACGAGAGCATCGACCGGCTCATCGCCGGCCTCGAGAAGAAGCGCGTGATGAGCCAGCGCGAGCGCGAGATCATCGCCTATCACGAGTCGGGCCACGCCATCGTCGCGACGGTCCTGCCCAACACCGATCCGGTGCACAAGATCTCCATCGTCCAGCGCGGCTTCGGCGCGCTCGGCTACACCATGCAGCTCCCGCTCGAGGATCGCTACCTGATGCAGAAGCGCGACCTGCAGCACCAGCTCGCCGTGCTGCTCGGCGGACGCTCGGCGGAGGAGATTGCCCTCGGGGAGATCTCCACCGGCGCGCAGAACGACCTGCAGCGCGCCACCGATATCGCCCGCGCCATGGTGACCGAATGGGGCATGAGTGAGCGCCTCGGCGCCATCAACGTCGCGCCCGGTCGGCGGGGGCGCTTCATCGACGCGGGCTATCCCCTCGAGCGCGGCCCCTACAGCGAGGAAACCGCCCGGGCCATCGACGAGGAGGTGCGCGCCATCGTCGCACAGGCCCACGGCGAGGCGCGGCGCATCCTGCGCGAGCGGCGGGGCTTGCTGGACCGGGTGACCGCGCGCCTGCTCGAGAAGGAGGTCGTCGAGGGCGACGAGCTCCGCGCGATGCTCGGTGCGGGAAACGCGGCGCCGGAGCCCGCGACCGAACCCGCGGCGCCCCCCTCTTCCTAAGATTAGACCGCGGGGCCGGCGAGCAGCCACGCGAGCACCGCCACGACGGCGCCGCTCACGACGTCGGCCGCATAGTGATAGCGGCCCAGCACGGCCGCGATGGCGATGCCCGCGGCGAGGCTGCCCGCCGCGGCGCCCAGCCAGGCCGACAGCGTGGACAGCGCCAGCGCCGAGGCCACCGCCCCTGCCACATGCCCGCTCGGGATGGTGTTCACCTGCACACTCAGGCGCCCGAGGATCCCCTCGTTGACGCGGCGCATCACGAGGCCGCGCCGCGCGAGCACGCCAGGCCCCTCGACCGCCCGCGGCGGCCGCGTGCGGATCCACGGCAGCGCCGCGTAGCACGCGAGCTCGGCCGGGAGCACCACGGCCCAGTACTCCGCCGCTGAGAGTCCCGGCGCGGCCGCCGCGAGGAGGGCGCCACCCCCGACCAGCACGTAATCAGAGGCGTAGGTGGCCTCGAGGATCTCGAGCCACACGATGGGCGCCCTCACGAGCCGCCGATCGAGATCCAGGCGCGCGAACAGCCGCGCGTCCTGCGCCGCGAGGCGGGCCTCCACCGCCGCCTGCGGCCGGTCGAACACACGCTCGGGCAGCCAGTACCCGACGAGCAGCGCGGCGCCCGGCGCCAGCAGATGGACCCACGCCTCCTCGCGTGCTCCGGCCCACACCGCGAGCGCGGCGTAGGCCACGGCTGCGGCGGCCACCGCCGCGCGCGTGCGCCCGTCGACCGGCCGAATGAGCACGCTGCCCGCCACCGCCGCGCCGTACGCGGCCGCAGCAAGGGCCCACGTCTCCACGCAGGTACTGTGCCGGAAAGGCCGCGTCAACGCCAGCGGACCGGCCGCGGGAACCTCCCCATTGCCTGCAACGTAGACATTGCAGTAATGTCTGCATTGCAGTCATGAAGACACCCTACCTCGGCGAGTTCGAGTACGCAGTCCTGCTGGCGGTCCTGCACATCGGCGCCGACGCCTACGCGGTACCGGTCCGGGGCCTCCTGCAGGACCGCACGGGCCGGCCCGTCGCGCGCGGCGCCCTCTACACCGCCCTGGAGCGCCTCGAGGCCAAAGGCTGCCTGCGCTCGCGCATGGGCGACCCCACGGACGAGCGCGGCGGCAAGCCCCGCCGGTACTTCACCGTCACGGCCCTCGGCCTGCGGGCCATCCGCCAGACCCACGCCGCGCTCCGCCGCCTGGCGCGCGGCCTCGAGACCATCCTGGAGCACCCGTGATGCGCACCCCGCCGCCGATTGCCGAACGCCTCCCGCGCTGGTCGGTCCGCGACGCCGACTGGCGCGACGCCATCACCGGCGACCTCCGCGAGGAGTTCGCGGATCTCGTCCGCCGCCGGGGCGCGGCGGCGGCCGATCGCTGGTACTGGCGTCACGCGGTGGTGCTGACCGCCCGGTTCGCCATCGGACGGGTCGTCCCCGCGGCTGCCCCGCGCCGTCCGCTGGCGTTCGCCGACGACCCGTCCGCGCTCGGCCTCGGTGCCGGCTGGTCGCGCGAGCTGGGGCACGCCTGGCGCGCCGTGTCCCGCCGCCGCGGGCTCTCCGCCGTCATCGTCATCAGCGTCGCGCTGGCCCTCGCCGCCAACGCCACCATCTTCAACCTCGCGGATGCGCTGTACCTGCGGCCCTTCCGGATGCCGGACGTGGACCGGCTGGTGATCATCTCCGCGAGCCCCGAGGGCGACAGCCCGTTCTTCGACCCCAACGCCGTCGCTCCGGCCGACTTCCGCGACTGGATGCGGGAAGCCACCACCGTCGAGGGCCTGGCGGCGGGGCAATGGTGGGACCCGAACCTCTCGGGCCGCCACGCCGACGAGACGCCTGAGCAGCTTGCCGGCTTCCGGGTGAGCCCGACCTTCCTTGGCCTGCTTGGGGCTCACACGGTGCTCGGCCGAGGCTTCACGTCCGCCGATGAGGTTCACGGCCAGCATCGCGTGGTGCTCATCGGCCACGGGTTGTGGCAGCGGCGGTTCGGCGCCGATCCCGGCGTGGTGGGCCGGACGATCCGGGTCGACGGCGAGACCCAGGAGGTGATCGGCGTGATGCCGCCGGGCTTCTCGGTGCCGTACGGCGCCGAGATCTGGGCACCGCTCGGCTACTCCGACGACGAGTGGGCCGAACGCCGCCGCGCCTGGCTCCTCGTGGTCGGCCGGCTGAAGGACGCCCACACCCTCGCCGCGGCGCAGGCGGAATTCGACGCGCTCGTGGCGCAGCAGGCCGCCGCGTTTCCCGACACCAACGCGCGGCGGCGGGCCCGCGTCGTCACCTTCAGCCGAGGGATGGGCGACCCGGCCGCCGGTCCGTTTCTCGCCATCTGGCAGGCGGCCGCCGTCCTGCTGCTGCTCATCGCCTGCGCGAATGTCGCCAACCTGCTCCTCGCGCGGGGCCGCGAGCGCCAGCAGGAACTCGCCGTCCGACTCGCGCTCGGGGCCAGCCGTGGACGTCTGGTCGCGCAGATGCTCCTCGAGGGCATCTGGCTGGCCGTCCTCTCAGTGGGCGCCGCGCTGCCGCTCGCCTGGCTGGGGGTGACGCTCACCCGCGACTTCCTGCCTGCGAGCATCATCCGCTTCGTGCCGGGCTATCAGTTCATCCAGGTCGATGCCGCGGCGCTCGCGCTGCTGGCCGGCCTGGCCGCCGTGGCGGCCGTGCTGTTCTCGCTCGTGCCGGCGCTCCACGCCTCGCGCGCCGCCGTGGTCGAGTCGCTCAAGCAGAGCGGCCGCACGCTGACGCCGTTCCACGGGCGGCACTGGCTGGGCAGCGCGCTCGCGGCCGCCCAGGTCGCGCTCGCCGTGGCGCTCGTCGTGGCAGCCAGCCTCACCCTGCGCGCCGTCGACGGTGCCATCAACGGCGAGCTGGGTTTCGACAAGCGCAACATGATTGTCGCCACGCTCACGCTCCCCGATGGGTCCTACGAATCGGCCGACAAGCGACGCCAGTTCGTGGACACGGTGCTCGAGCGCCTGCGCGCCCTCCCGGCCGTCCGCTCGGTTGGCGCGGCCAGCACGCTGCCGTACACCGGCTTTACCGCCAAGCGCCCATTCCATCCGGAGGGCGTCCTGCTCCAGCCCGGCGAGGTGCGATTCGAGCAGTTCGTGCGCGTCACGCCCGAGTACCTGGCCACGATGGGCGTGCCGCTCGTCGACGGTCGGCCGCTCGGAGCGGAGGACCGATCCGACACGCGGCCCGTCGCGCTCGTGAGCCAGAGTCTGGCCGACCGGTACTGGCCCGGCGATCGGGCGGTGGGCCGACGGTTCCGCCTCGACTCGGACGGACCGTGGATCGAGGTGGTGGGAGTGGTCGGCGACCTGGCCCAGGACTGGTTCCTGGATCGCCGCGCGCCAACCATCTACCGGCCCATCGCTCAGGACCCATCGTGGTCGCTGGCCATCACGGCCCGTACGGTTTCCGACCCGGCCCAGGTGGCAGGCCCGCTCCGCCGGGCGGTCGCGGCCGCGGATCCCGATCAGCCGACCGAGCGGGTGATGACGATGGACGAGGTGATCGGCGAGAAGGTGGCCGGGCTCAGCTACCTGTCGCGGGCGCTTGCGATCATGAGCGGCATCGCCCTCGTGCTCTCCCTCATGGGGGTCTACAGCCTCATCGCCTATCTGGCGGCGCGCCGGACGCAGGAGATGGGCGTGCGCGTCGCGCTGGGCGCGACGCGCTGGCAGGTGATTGGCCTCAACCTGCGGCAGGCCACGGCGATCACGGTCGTCGGCCTGGGCGTCGGCACCGCGCTGGCCGTCGGCCTCGGCCGCCTGATGGCCACGGCGCTGTTCGGGCTGGTCTCCCTCGATGCCGCGCGCATCGCGGCAACGGTGCTCGCCCTGGGCGTCGTCGCGCTGGCTGCCGCCTATGTCCCGGCACGCCGGGCCGCCGGCCTGTCGCCGACCGACGCGCTCAGGACGCCGTAGGCGCGTCGGGCGGCGGCGCCTTCGGTCCCGGTGCGGCTTCCTCGGCCTTGAACTCGCACGCCTTGTGCGAGCTGTCGCAGAAGGGCTTCTGCTGCGACCGGCCGCAGCGGCACAGCGCAAAGGGCTTCTTCGGCACGTAGTACTCGTTGCCGTTCCAGTCGATGAGCCTCACATCCTCGCCCTCGACGAGGAGCGAGCCGTTCTGTCGGACCTTGATCGTGACCATGCGTCGCGCGCCTCAGGACATCTTCTGCATTGCGGCCAGGAAATCCGCGTTGTTCTTGGTCTTCGCCATCTTGTCGAGGAGCAGTTCCATGGCCTCGACCGGTGACAGCGGGTTGAGCACCTTCCGCAGGACCCAGATGCGGTTCAGGTCCTCGCGCGGGATGAGCAGCTCCTCCTTGCGCGTGCCGCTCTTGAGGATGTCGATGGACGGGAACACGCGCTTGTCGGTGAGCTTCCGGTCCAGGTGAATCTCCATGTTGCCGGTGCCCTTGAACTCCTCGAAGATCACGTCGTCCATGCGCGAGCCGGTGTCGATGAGGGCCGTCGCCATGATCGTCAGCGACCCGCCCTCCTCGATGTTCCGCGCCGCGCCGAAGAACCGCTTGGGCTTCTGGAGGGCGTTGCTGTCGAGGCCACCCGACAGCACCTTCCCCGACGGCGGAATCACCGTGTTGTAGGCGCGCGCCAGCCGCGTGATCGAGTCGAGCAGGATGAGCACGTCCTTGCGGTGCTCGACGAGGCGCTTGGCCTTCTCGATCACCATCTCGGCCACCTGCACGTGCCGCTGCGCCGGCTCGTCGAAGGTCGAGGAGATGACCTCGCCGTCCACCGAGCGCTGCATGTCGGTGACCTCCTCCGGCCGCTCGTCGATGAGCAGCACGATGAGGTAGATCTCCGGGTGGTTCTTCGCCACCGACTGCGCGATGTTCTGGAGGAGCATCGTCTTGCCGGTGCGGGGCGGCGCCACGATGAGGCCGCGCTGCCCCTTGCCGATCGGCGTCAGCAGATCCATGACGCGCGCCGACAGGTTGTCCGGCTCGGTTTCCAGCCGGATGCGCTCCTGCGGGTAGAGCGGCGTCAGGTTCTCGAAGAACAGCTTGTCGCGCGCCTGGTCGGGCGCCTCGAAGTTGACGGCCTCGACCTTGATGAGCGCGAAGTACCGCTCCCCTTCCTTTGGCGGGCGAATCTGGCCCGACACCGTGTCGCCCGTCTGCAGGTCGAACTTCCTGATCTGCGACGGCGACACGTAGATGTCGTCCGGTCCCGGCAGGTAGTTGTAGTCGGGCGCCCGGAGGAAGCCGAACCCGTCGGGCAGCACCTCGAGCACGCCTTCGGAGAAGATGAACCCGCTCTGCTCGGTCTGCGCCTTCAGAATCTGGAAGATGAGCTCCTGCTTGCGCATCCCGGTGGCGCCCACCACGTTCAGGTCCTTGGCGACCTGCGTGAGGTGCTGGATGCTCATGTCCTTGAGCTCGGTGATGTTCAGGCCCCGCCGCCCGTCGGCTGCCGCGACGAGTTCCTGATCGGTGGTTTCCACATCGGGCTGTGGCGGGGCACCGCCCCGGCCGTGACGTCTTTGATTTGCCATATCTCTGTCTGCGCGTTCTCGAGCGTTGCTGGCGGTTGTCGGGGCTGGAATACGGGGACGTTCGGAAGGAAACCGGCACGGCGGCCGGGCCGCCGTGCACGCACCCTCAGCGGGGTCGCTGGCTCTGACCCGAAAGTATATCAGAACTGGCCCGGCGTCAGGCCAATTCCGACGATGCTGCAGGCCTGGATGGGCCTCAGGCCGAGCGCCCGCGCCCGCTCGACAACTTCGGGCTCGTCGGCGCCGGGATTGAGCCAGACCTCGCCGACGCCCTTCGCCGCCAGGTCGTCCATGATGGCCACCCCCACCTCCGGGGGCACGTACACCGTGGCCATGTCGATGGGGCCGGGCACCTCCCGCACCGACGCGTACGCCTTGAGGCCCTCGACTTCAGCGTAGCGCGGCGTGATGGGCACCACGGTGTACCCGGCCTCGCGAAACGCCCGCACCGCCTTGTTGCCGAACTTGCGCCGGTCGGCCGACGCGCCGACGACCGCTACGACCCTCATCGGACCAGTATAGGGCTCAGGGTGCGAGCCGCCAGAACTGCGACTGGTAACTCCAGACCGTGAACGCCACGCGCGTGCCGTCGTGCGACCAGGCCGGCTGGGTCTTGTCGGTGGCATCGACGGTGATCTGGCGCGGGGATCCGCCGGCCGATGGCATGACGAAGATCTGGTAGCGGCCGTCCGCCGCCGGGGCGACGAAGGCAATCTCGCGTCCGTCCGGGGAGGCGGCGATGCCCGGGAAGTCGTGTTCGCTGGTGAACCGATGCACGACGCGGGCCGCCCCTCCGATGGCCGGTACGATGACGACGGCGTGCCGGCCCGGTCCTTCCTTCGCGATGGCCACAATCTCGGTGGAGCCGCCCAGCCACTCGCCGTGCGAGAGCTCGCCGTCGAAACCGGTCACGGCGACCTCGCGTATCTCCGACGTCGTCTCGCCGGTTTCCTGGCTGACGCCGATGACGAAGAGGACCGAACGTCCTGAGGAGGGGCTGGCGCCGTCGAGCAGCACCGCGGTGCCGTCCGGCGACCAGCGCGGCCAGCCCACCTCGGCGCCGCGTCCCAGAAAGGTGAGCCGGCGCTCGGGGCCGGAGCCGTCCGCCGGGCGGATCCACACGTCGTCGGAGTCCGCCTTGTGGGAGTGCAGCACAATCCAACGCCCGTTGGGCGACCAGTCCATGCCCTGGTCTTCCGAGGCCGACGCATCGATCACCACGGCTGGCGCGCGGGCCGGCAGCGGGCCGCTGGTGTCGACGAGGCCCACTTCCTGCGCGATGTCGGGGTAGTTGACGTCGTCCAGCACGCGGCGCCAGGTCCCGTAGGTCACCGCCACCCAGCGGTTGCTGCGGTCGTAGCTCGGCGTCTCCGACTGGAACGTGGCGAGCTGGCGCTGCACCCCGCTGGCGAGCGTGATCTCCGCGGCGTGGGTGCGGTAGCTCTGCACGCGGAACAGCACCGAACCGTCCGCGGCCACGGACGGCGCGTAGCTGTCGCGGCCGAAGGAGGTGAGCCGCCGCGCTCGACCCGACGCGCGATCGGCCTGCCAGAGATCCACGAAGCCGCGACCGTCGGGGGACGCGAAGTAGATGGTCGCCCCGTCCGGCGACACCGCCAGCGGGCCCACCACCTCGATCGGCGGGGTCAGCGTCATCGGGTCGTCGCCGCAGGGCACCGAGAGTGCCCCGCCGCGCGAGCTGGCAAGCACGCAGGCGATGTCGCCTGAGGGCAGCTCGGTCGGCCATGAGACCGGACGGCCCGGCCGCGTGACGCGCGCCTCCGTGCCGTCCGACGCAATGCGCCAGATCTCGGCGCCCTCGCGCCCGTTCGCCACGCCCGAGAGGAACCGGCCGTCGGGCGACCACCCGAGCTGCGTCAGCGCATTGGCCCGCACGGTGTGACCGTCAGCCGACTGGAACACCTCCGTGGTCCACAGCGGCCGCCGCTTGCCGGATCCATCCACGTCGGCGAGCCACCACCGCACCGCCGCGCCGCCGTCCTGCACGAGCAGGTTCTCTCCCGCGGGATGCCAGGCGAGATGCCGCACCTGCCCGTCGGCGGGCGCCATGCGCACCGACAACCCGCCCTCGACCGGCACGACGCGCACGTGGCGGCCTTCGGCGTACGCCAGGCGGCGCCCGTCTGGCGACTGCACGCCGACGGGATCGCGGTATCCCACCACGCCAAGCTGTGAGGCCGTCGCCACCCACGCCATGCGCGGGGCATTGGCGGGCAGGCTGCTGTCGCGCCCGGCCTGCGACCACCAGGCGACGGCACCCGCCGCGACCACCGCGGCGAGGACAAGTGCGCGTCCGAGGCTGCTCATCCGCTGAATTCTAGCCGCAATCCGCATGCAGAGTGCTGGAGACGGCCGCCGCGGGCGGGTAAGATCGTCGGGACGTGCGGCCGTCGACCATCCCCCTGCTGCTGCTCGCGGTGCTGACGTTCTTCGTCGGCCTCGGCCGCGGTGCGATCACCGACTCGGACGAGGCGTTCTACGCGGAGGCGGCGCGCGAGATGGTGGAGTCGGGCGATTGGCTGACGCCCCACTACAACTACGAGGCGCGGTTCCAGAAGCCGATCCTCTATTACTGGCTGACGGCCGCCACCTATGCCGTCACCGGCGCCGGCGAGGCGTCGGCGCGCCTGTGGTCGGCTGCGTCCGGCGTTGGCCTCGTGCTGCTGGCGGCGGCGTGCGGTCGCCGCTGGTTCGACGAGTCGATCGGCCTCGTGGCCGGCGGGATCGTCGCGACCAACTTCGGCTATTTCGCCATCGCGCGCATGGCGCTGCCCGACCTCCCGCTCGCCTTCCTCATCTCGCTGGCCATCTTCGCGGCGTTCATCGCGACACTCGATCAGGAACGCCGTCCGCGCCGCTGGGTACTCCTGTCGGCCCTGGCCATGGGTCTCGCGTTCCTCATGAAGGGCCCGGTGGGCGTCATCCTGCCCGCGCTGGTCGTCGTGCCCATCGTGCTCCTCGAACGCCATGCGCTGAACCTCTCGACGGCCGACGTCATTCTGGGCGCGCTGGTCTTCCTGATCGTGGGGGTGCCGTGGTACGCCGCGATGTGGGCGGCGCACGGCACCGCGTACCTGGAGAGCTTCTTCGTCGGCGACAACATCGAGCGCTTCGCGACCGAGCGCTTCAACGACGCGCGCCCGTGGTGGTTCTACCTGCCGATCATCGCCGGCGGCCTCCTGCCCTGGACGCCCCTGGCGGTGACGTGCTGGATCGGCCCGGCCTGGCAGTTCCTCACGCGGCGCCGCGATCTGGGCACTCTCGATCTGCGGCTGCTGCTCTGGGCGAGCCTGCCCCTGCTGTTCTACACGGTGTCGGTGGGCAAGCAGCCGCGGTACGTGCTGCCCGTGCTGCCGCCTCTCGCCGTGCTGCTGGCCGGCTCGCTCGTCGAGCGGACCCGGGAGTGGCGCAGCCTCGACGGCGCGCGGGTCAGGCCCCGCCCGAGCGGGGCCATCGTCGTCGGCGGCCTCACGAGCGGTGCCCTGCTCGTCGGGCTGGGCGCGCTCCTCTTCCGCGCGCAGCCGCTTCTCATCAACGTCGCCGACGCCTTCACGCTGGGCGGAGCCGCAGTGACGGCGCTGGCGGGCGTGGCCGTCATGATCGTGGCGCTCTCGCCTGCCTGGCGCGCGACGGCCGGCGCGCTCGCCGTCGCCGGCGCGGTCTCGCTCGTCGCGTTCCAGTTCGGCGCGCTCTCGGGCAGCGGCGACGACACGGTGCAGCAGGTCGCCCGTGTGGTCCGCGCCGAGGGCGTCGGCCACGAGGAGGTGGGCAGCTACCGGGTGTTCGTGCGGAACCTGGTCTTCTACACCGGCCTCGAGCAGGTCGACCTGATCACTGACGAGCAGCTCACCGGCTTCCTTGCCAGCCCGAACCGCGTCGTCGTCGTGCTCCCCGACCAGGAGCTGCGCCGCTACGAAGCCGAGCGCGGCACGACCCTGCGCCGCCTTGCGAGCTGGCCCTATTTCAACGAGAGCGGAGCGCGGCTGCGGACGCTCCTCTGGCCTGCCCTCGCCCGCGACGTCCAGACCGTCGTTCTCGTGTCGAACCGCTGAGTCGGCGGACGCCCGGCGCCGCGCGCTACTCGCCGGCGAAGATCTTCCCTGGATTGAGCACGCCGTGAGGGTCGAACGCGGCCTTGACGCGCCGCATGAGCGCCACGGTCTCCGGCGTCAGCTCGAGGCCCAGGTACTTCGCCTTGGCGAACCCGATGCCGTGCTCGCCGCTGATGGACCCCTCGAGCGCAATGGTGCCCTCGAACAGCTCCCGCTCGGCCAGCGCGGCGCGGGCCATCGCCCCTCCGTCGGCCGGGTCCACCATGATGTTGACGTGGATGTTGCCGTCGCCGGCGTGGCCGAAGCACGGGATGAGCAGGCCGTGGCGATCGGCCACCCGCGCCACGAGATCCAGAAGCTCCGGCACGCGCCCGCGCGGCACGACCAGATCGTGGTTGATCTTCCGGGGCGCCAGCGCCCGGAGCGCCAGCGACAGCGCCCGCCGTGCCTCCCAGAGCCGCGCGCGCTCGTCCTCGTCGGCGGCCCGCCGGATGTCGGTGGCGCCGGCGGCCCGGCATGCCGTCTCCACCCGCGCCAGCTCGTCGTCGACGGCCGCCGGCGTGCCATCGACGTCGATGAGCAGCATGGCCCCGGTGTCGCCTGGGGCGACCGCGCGGCCGAGATGCCGCTCGACGGCCTGGATCGAGGTCCGATCGACGAGCTCGATGGTTGCCGGCACGACGCGTGCCGCGAGCAGCGCCGTCACCCCGCCCACCGCGGCGGCTACGCTGCCGAACGTCGCGCGCACCGTGGCCTGGACGGGCGGCTTCGGCACGAGCCGCAGCGTGATCCTGGTGATGATGGCGAGCGTGCCCTCCGATCCCACGAGGAGCTGCGTGAGGTCGTACCCCACGACGTTCTTGACGGCTTTCGATCCCGTCCGCACCAGCTCGCCGGTCGGCAGCACGGCCTCCAGGGCCAGCACGTAGCGCCTGGTCGTCCCGTACTTCACGGCGCGCGGCCCGCCTGCACACTCGGCGACGTTGCCGCCGATGGCCGACTGGCCGAGCGACGCCGGGTCCGGCGGATAGAACAGCCCTCGGGCCTCGACGGCCCGCTGCAGATCGCCGGTGATGACATTGGGCTCGACGACGGCGAGCAGGTTGACCTCGTCGATCTCCAGGATGCGCGTGAAGCGCTCCATGGAGATTACGACGCCGCCCCGCACCGGCACGGCGCCGCCGGTGTAGCCCGTGCCGGCGCCGCGGACGACGAGCGGGATCCGCCGGTGGTGGCAGTGCCGTGCAATCGCCGCGACCTCTCCCGCCGTTCCCGGCAGCAGCACGAGGTCGGCGGGGTGGCCCATCTGGAGGGCATCGGTCCCGTAGCGCAGTCGGTCGTCGGGTGCGGTCCGCGCGAAGGCCTCGCCCACCAGGGCGATGAGCTGGCGCTGATCGTCCGCGCGGAGGGCCATCTCCCGGTCAGCGCCCCGCCGGAGCGGCTCGGCGCTGGCGGGCGCGTGCCTCCACGAAGGCGTGAATGCGGTCTACGCCCTCCTTCAGGCGGTCGAGGGACGTGGCGTAGGACAGGCGGAAGAACCCCGGCGCGTCGAAGCCCTCCCCAGCCGTGACGGCCACGTGCCGGTCCTGCAGGAGCGCCTCGGCAAAAGCGGCCGACGAGGCGATGCCCGTCGCCTCGAGCACATCCGCGCAGTACGGGAAGAGGTAGAAGGCGCCGCGGGGCTTGACGCACGAAAACCGCGGATCGGCCAGCAGCCACTCGCACACGCGGTCGCGCCGCACGCGGTACTCGGCGAGCATCGCGCCGACGAAGTCCTGCGGGCCGGTCAGCGCGGCGATGGCAGCCTTCTGGGTGATAGACGTCACGTTCGACGTGGCGTGGCCCTGGACGGCGTTGAGCTGCGCGATGGCCGGCGCCGGACCGATGGCCCAGCCGCAGCGCCAGCCGGTCATGGCATACGCCTTCGACGCGGCGCCGCACAGAATGGTGCGATCGCGGTGCCGGTCGAACAGCACCTTCGGCAGGTTGTGCGGCACGTCGTCGTAGATCAGCTTCTCGTAGGTGAGATCGGCGATGACCCAGACGCCGTGCCGCGCCGCGGCCTCCGCGATTGCGGCGACGGCCGCCTCGGTGATGAGCGCCCCGGTCGGGTTGGCCGGCGAGTTGAGGATGATGGCCTTGGTCCGGGGCGTGATGGCACGGATGATCGGCTCGGCGTGCACCGTGAAGCCGTCCTCGGCATGCGTCTGCACGATCACCGGAGTGGCGCCGGCCAGCTTCACCTGCTCCGGAATCGACGGCCAGTACGGCGCGTGCGTGATGACCTCGTCTTCCGCGTCGAAGAGCGCCATCGCGGTGTTGTAGAGCGCCTGCTTGCCGCCGGCCGTGATGATGACCTCTTCGGGTTTGACCTCGACGCCGTAGTCGGCGTGGTACCGGCCGGCCACCGCCTGCCGGAGCTCGAGGACGCCCGCCGATGGCGTGTAGCGCGTGAAGTTCTGATCGAGAGCCGCGTGCGCCGCGGCCTTCACGTGCTCGGGCGTCACGAAGTCGGGCTCTCCCGCGCCGAGATCGACGACGTCGATGCCCTGGCGGCGGAGCCGATCCGCTTCCGCGCTCACCTTGAGCGTCGGCGACGGCGCGATATGGCTCATGCGATGGGCGAAGGTCATGGCTTCGGCGTTCCCGTCGACGGCGTCCCGGCCAGCGCCGCCTGCTTCAGGCGCAGGCGATCTTCGACGATGGGCGGCACGAGGCCGCTGACCCGACCGCCCAGCATGAAGACCTCCTTCATCAGCCGGGAACTGATGTAGGTGTACTGCTCGGCGGGCATCATGAACACGGTCTCGATCTGCGGCGCCAGGCGGCGGTTCATGAGCGCCATCTGGAACTCGTACTCGAAATCCGACACCGCGCGGAGCCCCCGCACGATGGCGCAGGCGCCGACGCGCTCGCAGTACTCGACGAGCAGGCCGTCGAAGGTGTCCACCCGCACGTTCCCGCGATGCCGAAACACCTCGCGGATGATGCCGACGCGCTCGTCGACGCTGAAGAGCGGCGCCTTCTCGACGTTGACGAGCACGGCCACCACGATCTCGTCGAAGAGGTGGGATCCACGCTCGATGATGTCGACGTGGCCGTTGGTCAGCGGGTCGAACGATCCCGGGTAGACGGCGAGGCGGCTCGTGGCGCTGTTCGTCATGCTCGCTCGTAGAAGCTCAGGGCGCTGTCGCCCGCGCGCACGGTCCGGCGGAGCGCGAGACCCGGCGCCTCGGCCGGTGGCCGCCGCGCCGCGTGTTCGAGCACCAGCCGCCCGCCCGGCGCAAGCTGGATCGCGGCCAGGGCAACCACCTCGTCACGCCGCTCGAATTCGTAGGGCGGATCCAGGATGACGAGGTCGAACGGCCCGCCGCGAACCTGCTGATGGAGAACGAGTTCGGCGGCTCCGCGGATGATAGCACAGCGATCGGCGGCCCGGCAGCGCGCCGCGTTCTCCGCGATCAGCGTAGCCGCCCGCCGGTCGGACTCGATGAACACGGCCGATTCGGCCCCGCGGCTCAGGGCCTCCAGCCCCACGGCGCCGGTGCCCGCAAACACGTCGAGCACCCGCCCGCCCGCGACGCGATCGCTCAGGATGTTGAAGAGCGTCTCGCGCAGCCGGTCGGACGTCGGCCTGAGTCCGGCCCAGGTGGGCGCCTTCAGCGTCCGCCGCTTGAACTCTCCGGCAATGATGCGCATCCGATTCCCAGGGGGGCGGGCCTGTTTTAGGTTTCTGCCGCCGCGGCGCA
>JBFMCA010000029.1:0-44040 GCA_040754955.1 Acidobacteriota bacterium
TCACGTTCTGCCAGGGTCTGGCAGAACGTGAAAATAGGCCCGACCCCGAATTAGAGCTTGTAGCGTTCGAGCCGGCGGTAGAGGGCGCTGCGCGAAAGGCCGAGCGCTCTGGCCGCCTGGCTGACGTTACCGTACCGCGCCATGGCCTTCCTGATGAGAAAAGCCTCGACGTCTTCGAGGCTCATGTCCTCGAGCCGGCCCGCGCTGGTGCCGTCCGGCCGCAGGCCGAGGTCGGCAGCGCGGATGGTGCCGGCCGCCGCCATGAGCACGGCCCGCTCCACCGCATGGTCGAGCTCGCGGACGTTGCCGGGCCAGCGGTGCTCGAGCAGGAGCTGCATCGCGGCCGGGTCGAAGCCGGAGATGGCCTTGCGATACCGCTGGGCGTGCTGCTGGAGGAAGTGGCGCGCGAGCAGGGGGATGTCCTCGCGGCGGTCGCGCAAGGGGGGCAGCCGCACTTCGACGGTGTTGAGCCTGAAGAGGAGGTCCTGCCGGAACCGGCCTGCCGCCACCTCGGCCTCGATGTCGGCGTTGGTGGCGCTGATGAGCCGCACGTCGACGCGGCGCGTCTTCGACGAGCCGAGCCGTTCGAACTCGCCGGTTTCGAGGACGCGCAGGAGCTTCGCCTGCTGGCCGAGCGGGACGTTGGCAATCTCGTCCAGGAAGAGCGTGCTGCCGTCGGCCAGCTCGAAGCGGCCGACGCGATCGACCCGGGCGTCGGTGAACGCGCCCTTCACGTGCCCGAACAGCTCCGATTCGAACACGCCCTCCGCCATCCCGCCGGCGTTGACCGTCACCATGGGCCGCCCGGCGCGCGGCGACACCGCGTGCAGGGCCTGGGCCACGAGGCTCTTGCCGGTGCCGTTCTCGCCGGTGACGAGGACGTTGGCGCCGGAGGGGCCGATGCGCGCGATGACGTCCTGCACGGGGCGCATGGCCGCCGAGACGGCCAGCAGCGGCGAATGCCCGTCCGCCACCAGCGCCCGGTTGGCGGCCTCCAGGTGCCGGCCGCGGCGAATGGCGCGGCCCAGCTCGGTCTGCGTCCGCAGGATCGACAGCAGCCGCTCGTTCTCCCAGGGCTTCTGCACGAAGTCGCGCGCCCCGCGGCGCATGGCCTCGACGGCCAGGTTCACCGATCCCCAGGCGGTCATCACCACCACCGGCAGCGACTCGTCGGCCGTGTGCAGCCGCTCGAGCAGGTCGAGGCCCTCCTCGCCCGACGTGGTGTCGCGCGCGTAGTTCAGGTCCATCAGGACCACGTCGTAGTCGCGCTGCTCGAGCGCCCGGACGAGCTGCTGCGGGGAGACGGCCGTGTCGATGGCGTAGCCCTCGGGCTTGAGGAGCAGCCGAAGGGCCTCGATGACGTCCGGCTGATCGTCGGCTATCAGAATGCGCGGCGGACCGTCAGTCGCCATCGACGATCCAGCCGTCCTTCAGCCGGATGATCCGCCGGCCGTAAGCCGCATTCGCTTCGGAGTGCGTGACCTGCACGATGGTCGTGCCGCCGTCGTTGAGCCGCTTGAAGAGCTCCATGATCTCGCGGCCCTGGTCGGAATGCAGGTTGCCGGTGGGCTCGTCGGCAAGGATGATGGACGGCTTGGCGACGATCGCGCGGGCGATGGCCACGAGCTGCTGCTGGCCCCCCGAGAGCTGGTTGGGATACAGGTCCTTCTTGCCGACGATGTTGAAGCGATCGAGGATGTCGGCGACCATGCCCTGCCGCTCCGCCTTCTTCACGTCCCGGTAGGAGAGCGGCAGATCGATGTTCTCGTAGACGGTCAGGTTGTCGAGCAGATGGTAGCTCTGAAACACGAAGCCGACATGCTGCTTCTGGAGCCGCATGCGATCCTTGCCCGACAGCTGGTGCACCGGCTCGTCGCAAAGCCAGTACTCGCCCGTCCACGCGCTGTCATGCATGCCGAGGATGTGCAGGAGGGTGCTCTTGCCGGCGCCCGACGGACCCATGACCGACACGAACTCGCCGGCCTGGATGTCCACGTTGACCCGCCGGAGCACCCACGTCTGCGACAGCCCGTGGCGATAGGACTTCTCGACGTTACGCAGCTTGATCATCGGGAGTAGTTTACCCGCCGAACGCCGCGGCGGACGGCGCGGGGAGGCCGGGCCCCCGGCGCCATCCGCAGCCGCCCGTCGCTACACGACGGCCGCGTTCTCCTCGACGACGCGGCCGTCGAACAGGTGGATGGTGCGGTCGGCGTGCGCCGCGTAGCGGGGATCGTGGGTGACCATGCAGATGGTGGCCCCGCCGCGGTGCAGCTCGCGCAGCAGCTCCATCACGGCCTCGCCGTTCTTCGAGTCCAGATTGCCGGTGGGCTCGTCCGCCAGCAGAATCGACGGCTGTCCCGCCACCGCGCGGGCGACGGCCACGCGCTGCTGCTGGCCGCCGGAGAGCTGCGACGGCAGGTGCTTGGCGCGGTGCGCCATGCCGACCCGCTCGAGCGCCGCATTGGCCCGTTCGCGCCGCTCGGCCGACTTCATCCCGCGGTAGATGAGGGGTAGCTCGACGTTCTCGAACACCGTGAGGTCGCCGATGAGGTTGAAGCTCTGGAAGATGAACCCGATCTCGCGGTTCCGCACCCGCGCGCGCTCGGAGAGCGACAGGTTGGCCACGTGGTTGCCGTTGAGCAGGTAGGTGCCCTCCGTCGGCGTGTCGAGCAGGCCCAGGATGGCGAGCAGCGTCGACTTGCCGCATCCGGACGGACCCGCGATCGAGAGGTACTCGCCCTGCTGGATCTCCAGGTGGATGCCCGCGAGGGCGTGCGTCTCCACCTCGTCGGTGTAGAAGACCTTCTTGATGCCCTCGAGGCGGATAAGCGGCTGCGCGGATGCGTTCATCGTCCGTTCCTCCCTTGGTGTCCCTCAGCGCAAACGGATGCGTTCAAACGCGTCCCAGGCGGACATGTCGGAGAGCACCACCTGGTCGCCCTCGGCAAGGCCGCCGAGGACCTCAATCGTGTTCACCGAACTCCGGCCGAGCTTGACCTGCACCCGGCTCGCCTCGCCCGTGGCGGCGTCCAGGCGGAACAGGCCCACGGTGCTGTGCTCCTGGCCGAACGCCGGACGCCCCACGTACAGGACGTTATCGAGGCGCTCGAGTTCAATCGTGCCGTCCACGCTCAGGTCGGGCCGCGCGCCACGGGGCAGTTCGCCCTCGAGGCCCACGTCGACCGTGACGGTGCCGCTTTGCGCCGCCGGGTCGATGCGGATGACCCTCCCCGGGATGATGCCGTTGCGCGTGTCCACCTGCGCGAGCTGGCCAATGGTGAGATCGCGCGCCTGGGTCTCGGCAATGCGCAGCTCGGCCTTGAGCCTCGTCGGGTCGGCCACGCGCGCCAGGCTGGTCCCCGGCGTCACCTGCTGGCCGACGGCGACCGACACCTGCTCGAGCACGCCGGCCATGCCAGCCCGCACGCGCAGCTGGTCGACCTGCGAGCGGCGCAGCAGGTAGAGCGAGCGCAGCTGGTCGATGCGCGCCTGCTGGGCCAGGAGCTGCGCCTTGATGTTCTCCTCGGCCACCTTCAGCCGCTCCTGCTCGAGCTTGAAGCGCGTGGCCAGCGACTCGGCACGGACTGTCGACTGCTTCAGCACCAGCGCCGACACCAGGCCATCCTTGGCGAGGTCTTCGTTGACTTCCTTCTCCAGGCGGGCCTGGTGGAAGTCTGCCTCGACAGTGGCGGCCACACCCCGCTGGTTGAGCCGCTCGGTCTGGAGCCGCGCCGCGAGGCCTTCGTAGTCGGCCTCTGCGCCGCGCAGCGCCTGCTCGGCGTCGGCCAGCTGCTGCTGCAGCGTCGGGTCGCTCAGCTCGAGGATGACGGAGTCCGGTTCAACCTGCGCGCCCGGGCGCAGGACGATGCGGTCGACGCGCCCTTGCGAGACGGCCGGAATCTGGCGGCGCGCTTCGTCCACCGGGACGAGCGTTCCAAGGCCCCGCACCTGTCGGAGCATGGACCCGCGCTTCACCTGGTCGACCCAGACCGTGGCCCGATCCACGGTCGGCGCGGCCGGCTTGAGGCGGGCGAGCACCACCGACACGAGCGCGATGACGAGGACCCCGGCAATGGCATACCCGATCCGGCGCATCTTCTTCTGCCGGGCTACCGAGGCGGGACGCTGAATATCCATGGACCGTTTCCCGTTAGACGTCAGTACAGAGCCGAAACGATGGCGGCTGTTCGGCGGATCTTACCCAAAGCGCGTGCCACGTGGCGTGACCGCTACAACTGATTGAATGAACGAGAGTTAGGCTCGAATCGTTCCCGCCCTTCTGCGACGAGGTGTCCGCCTGCGGGACGCCACCGGCCTAGACCGGACGGCCGAGCACGGCCGCGAACTGGGCCGGATCGTTGACGCCCTCCGTGACCACGGCGAGCGCGCGTGTGCCAGGCCCCAGCCGGAGCAGGCGTTTCACTTCCGCGAGGGCCGGGTCGAACAGGGTGGCGAGCAGCCCGCCCAACGCGGCGGCGCCCGAGGCCCCGGCTTCCACGGCCCGATCGCCTGTCGCAGGCCGCGCCAGCCGGCGCATGGCCTCGTGCGCCCACTCGTCGTCGATCGCCACGTACGCATCGACCCATCCCGCGAGGTGACGAAGCGCCAGCGGCGAACCCAGGCCGCACCGAAGGCAGGCCATTGTGGTGTTCATGGGGCCTGGCAGTTGGATGGGCCTGCCGGCGCGCATGGCGGCCTGTACGCACGCGGCGGCCGCGGGCTCGACCGCGACGACGGCGGGGCGCCGGCCGGGTGAGCTGGCCGCGAACCACGACGCCGCGGCGGCCAGCAGGCCGCCGACGCCGGCCTGCACGAACACGACGTCGACATCGGCCTCCGGGACGCGCGCGGCTTCGTCGAACAGCCGCGCGTAGCCGAGCATGATGAGACGGGGAATCTCCTCGTACCCCTCCCAGGACGTGTCGGACACGACGAGCCATCCCTCGCGCTCGGCATCGACAATGACCTGCCGCACGGCATCGTCGTACGTGCCCGGGACGCGAACGATGCGCGCGCCCTCTGCGGCAATGGCATCCGCGCGCGCCCGGGCCACGCCCTCGGCGAGGTACACGTGCGCCGGGACACCGGCCTGTCGAGCGGCCCGCGCCACGGCACGGCCGTGGTTGCCCTCGCTGGCGCACGCCAGCTCGCGGCCCTCGAGCCGTCCATCCGCCGCCAGGGCGCCCACAGCGTAGAACGCGCCAGCCCCCTTGAAGGCGGGCAGCCCGAAGCGCCGGGTCTCGTCCTTGACCCACAGCGCCGCGAGGCCCAGGCTGCGCGCGAGCGAGGGGAGACGCCGGAGCGGCGTCGGGCCGAGGTCCGGCCGCGCGTCGAACCACGCGCGCATCGCCTCGAGGTCAGGGGCGGTGAAGAGCGGGTCGGCGGGCGCCGGCGGCACGGGCGGCACGTAGGCAACGGACACGTTGGGCGCTTTCTGGAGACGCATTATAGTGGCCGCGTGAACCGCGCCATTCCGCTCGTCCTCATCCTGGGTGCGGCGGCTGCCTGCCAGCCCGCGGCCACGCGGTACGACCTCATCATCCGAGGCGGCGACCTGCTGGACGGCACGGGCGCGCCTGCCGCGCGGGCCGACCTGGGCATCAGGGGCGATCGCATCACGACGATCGGCGACCTTGCCGGCGCGCGGGCCGGGCGCGTCATCGACGCGACGGGACTCGCCGTGGCCCCCGGCTTCATCGACGTCCAGGGGCAGTCGGGGACGACGCTGCTGGCCGACGGCAACGGGGAGAGCCACATCCGCCAGGGGATCACGACCGAAATCATCGGCGAGGGGAGCTCGCCCGCGTTCTGGACGGCCGACACCGCCGACGTCGAGAGCCTCGCGCCCTTCGGCGTGCGGGTCGACTGGACGGGCTTTGCCGGCTACTTCGACGCGCTGTCGCGTTCGGGCACGGCCCTCAACGTCGGCACGCTGGTGCCCGCGACGCAGGTACGGCGCAACATCATCGGGCTCGCGAACCGCGCGCCGACGGCCGACGAGCTGGCGCGCATGGAGGCGATGGTCGACCAGGCCATGCGCGACGGGGCGTTCGGGCTGTCGAGCGCGCTCATCTACCCGCCGGGGTCGTTTGCCGACACCGGCGAGCTCGTGGCGCTCGCCCGCGTGGCGGCCCGGCACCGCGGCGTCTACGTCACGCACATCCGCGGCGAGAGCTTCAACCTGTTCAACGCGCTCGATGAGGCCATTCAGATCGGGCGCGAGGCGGATATCCCGGTCATCATCTTCCACCTCAAGGTGGCCGCGCGGGCCAACTGGGGCCGTATGAGCGAGGTGATTGCGCGCTTGGTCGCCGCCAACGCGAGCGGCGTGACGGTGCGCGCCACCATGTATCCGTATGCGGCGGGCGGCACCGGGCTGGCGGCCGCGTTGCCCCTCTGGGTGCAGGAGGGCGGTCGCGAGGCGATGCTGGCGCGCCTGAGGGACGCCGACGTCCGCGCGCGCGTGCGCCGCGAAGTGGAGACCACCATCGATGGCTGGGAGAACCTGATCCTGGCGTCCACGTTCGAAGGCATCCAGGTCGCGTCCATCCCGGCCGAGCTCGACCAGTCCGTGGTCGGCCGGCGCATTTCGGAGATCGCGGCGGACCGGCGGATGGATCCGTGGGACGTCTTCTTCGCGCTGCTGCTCGAGACGGGCGGACGCGTTGGCGCGCTCTATCACATGATGAGCGAGGCCGACGTGGCCACGGGCCTGCGCTGGGGCGACGTGAGCATCGGCACCGACTCGCCGGCCCTGCGGACCGAGGGCCTGCTGGCGCGGGGCGCCCCCCATCCGCGCGCGTACGGCACGTTTCCGCGGATCCTGGGGAAGTACGTCCGAGACGAGGGGCTCCTCTCGCTGCCCGAAGCGGTCCGCCGCATGACGAGCCTGGCGCAGAACCAGTTCGGCATCGAGTCGCGCGGCATTCTGCGCGAGGGCTGGTACGCGGACGTCGTGGTGTTCGATCCCGCGACCGTGCGCGATACGGCGACCTTCGAGCGGCCGCACCAGTACCCTGTCGGCATCCAGCACGTCATCGTGAACGGCGTACCTGTGCTGACGCCGTCGGGCCTGACGGGCCACCGGCCGGGCCGTCCGGTGTACGGACGGGGCCGCACGGGCGGGTAGGCTCAGAACGCCTTGCGCCCGCCGATGTAGACCGCCTCGAGCGACCGCGTGTTCCGGATGTCGGCGAGCGGGTTGGCGCCGAGCACGAGGAAGTCGGCCGCGGCTCCCGGCGCGAGGGTGCCGAGCTCCCCGATCTTGCCGTGGCAGCCCGCGGCGACGCTCGTCGCCGACCGGAGCGCCTGCAGGGGCGTGAGGCCCGCATCCACCATCAGCTCCAGCTCGAGGTGCTCGAAGAAGCCCTGGAATCGACCCGGCGGACCCGTATCGGTGCCGAAGGCGATGCGGACGCCCGCATCGGCCAGCGCCTTGAGGTTCCGCCGGGCGACGTCCAGCCCGGCCTTGTACTGCTGTCCGAGCTTCCAGGCGCCGCTCTTGCGCACCTGCTCGTGGCGCGCCGGGCTGGCGAGCTCGGCGCGGATGGCAGCGTCGACGCCCTTGACGAAGAACGGGTCGTCGTTCCACGCAGGCGTCTCGCCGTAGACGAAGGTCGACACTTCGCGCATGAGCGTGGGGGAGTAGCAGGCGTTTCGGGCCTTCATCGCCGCCACGAAAGCCGGCGTCACGGGCACGTCGCGCACGCTGTGGGCGATGAAGTCCGATCCCGCCTCGAGCGCCGCGTGGGCGTCGGCCAGATAGAAGATGTGCGTGGCAACGCGCAGCTGCCGTTCCCGCGCGCGCGCGACCACGGCGCGCCACGCGTCTTCGGGCATCTTGCGCGACGTGCCGAGGTTGTCGTCGATGCGAATCTTCAGCAGGTCCGGGCCCCGGTCGGCCACCTCGTCGGTCATCGCCCGCGCTTCGTCGGCCGTGGCGCCCGTGATGACGGGTCCGGCGACGAAGAGCCGCGCCCGATCGAGCGGTCCACGCCCCTGCTCGTCGCGCAGCGCAAAGCCCGCCGCGCCGTCGTCGCCCAGGCTGTAGACGGTGGTGACGCCGTACTGTGCATACGAGCGGAGCTGCCGAATCAGGTTGTCGCGCGTGTAGCCGGCGGGATCGGCGCGGAGGCCGACGGTGTTGCCGACGTGTCCGTGGGCGTTGATGAACCCCGGCACGATGGTCTTGCCACCGACATCGACCCGCGCGGCGCCCTCCGGGACGCGGACGTCCGCCGCCGGTCCGACCGCGGCCACCCGGCCGTCCCGGACGACGAGCGTCGCGCGCTCGATGACACGATCGCCGTCGAAGAGCCGTGCGCCGACGTAGGCGGTGGTCTGCGCCGCGGCGTCGGCGGACACGAGGAACAGGCAGGCCAGCATCAGCGTCCGCATGTGCGGAAGCCTACCACGCCCCACTGGCCGGGCACCCGCCCGGGCGATCAGGCAAGGATGGACTTGGCCACCTGGACCAGGCCGGGCGCGTGCGCGTCGATGTCGGCCAGCCAGGCCTCGTCGAGGCCGATCTCGCGGGCGTACGGGTCGTCGACGACGAGCGCATCGGGCCTGGCCGGCACGCCGAACCCGAAGCGGTGGCTCAAGCGGTCGGCGAGGTGCGCCACGAGGGCCCTGCGGCGCGAGGTGGGCGCGCAGTCGGGATGATGGTGCCAGGCGACCGGCTCGACAATTTCCCGCGGGAGCTGCCACCGTTCGAGCACCCGCGCGCCGAGTCCCGCGTGCTCCTCGGCCATCACCTGGTCCACGACCGGCGCCGGCGGGCGGGCGCCCGATTTCCGGGACTCGTCGAACACCGCCTTGAGGATGACCAGCTTGCCGATGTCGTGCAGCAGGCCGTAGAGAAACGCCTCTTCGGGGTTCACGCCGCCGCGTTCGGCGACCAGCCGCGCGAGATACGCGGTGCCGAGGCCGTGCTCGACCAGCGCCTGGCCGTGCGGCCCGTAGATGTGTTGGTCGTACATCCGAGACGTGAAGCAGACCGTCACGACGAGGTTGCGCACGGCCGCCGTGCCCATGCGGACGATGGCCTCGGTCACGGTGGCGATGGGCGACAGAGGCGCGCAATAGGCGGAGTTGGCGAGCCCGAGCAGGCGTGAGGCGAGGACCTGGTCCTTCGAGACGACCCCGGCGATGCGCCACACCGGGGTATCGGGGTCGGCCGCCTGTGCAATCACGCGCTCGGCGAGCGCCGGGAGGACGGGAATGCCCGCGTCGGAGGCGTTCAGCCGCGCCCGGAGCGTGGCGGCGCTGGCCAGACCCGAGACCTGGCGGGCCGGGGTAGACATGGCGTCAGGGCTTCTTCCTGGCGAGAATCAGCTCGACATACAGCGGTGCCTCGCTCATCCGGAACGGCACGAGCACCCGCTCGGCGTCGAGAAGATAACGCGTGTAGAAGTCCGACCCCACCGTGACCGTCGGCACGGAGATGATCCAGGCGTCGCCGTGCTCCGCCATGCGCGTGCGGAACGCGCCCGCGATCATGTTGGTGATTTCGCCAATCGCGTCCGGCATCTCGCCGTTGACGGCCGAGGGCTCCAGGCCGAGCATGGCGCCGGCAATTTCGTGCGCGGCGTCGAGGGTGCTGTAGAAGGCCACCAGGCCGCTCTCCGAGCCGGTGAAGGCCACCGTACCGACGACATTCGCCTTCGGGCGCAACGCCTCGCCGGCCATCGGCGCTTCTTCGGTCAGCTCGCGCGACACCATGCGCCGGAACACGTCGTGCGTGGCGTCGACGAGCGTCTGGACCATCAGCTCTCGCATGGCGTTGTCCCTGCAGTCGCGCGGATCACCTGGGCGGGATGGCCGCCTCGATCTTCTCCCTGAACGTATCCGGCGTGAACGGCTTCACGATGTAGTTGTTCACGCCCGCGCGAAGCGCCTCGACGATGTCCTCCTTGGCGGCGTTGGTGGTCACCATGAGCACCGGCACCTCACGGGTCCGATCCTGGCCGCGGAGCGCGCGCACGAACTCGATGCCCGTCATTTCCGGCATGTTCCAGTCGGTGATCACCATGTCGACCGGCGCCGTGGCGAGCCGGTCGAGCCCTTCGCGACCGTTGCCTGCCTCGAGCACGTCCTGATGCCCGAGCTTGTTGAGCGTGTTGATGATGATCCGTCGCATCGTGGACGAATCGTCGACAACGAGAAAGCGCATGGCGACTCCGGCGGCCCCTGTGTAATACTGTCCCGCGAGGCGCGAGACCGTCCTGCGGGGCTAATCGGCGCCGCCCGTTGAGACTTGAGCGCCAGACCGCGCGCCACGTCCCCCGGACGCCCCAGTGCTATGCCAGACTCCACTGCTCCTGCGGCCCCCCTGAGCGCCGCCGACGCGGACCGTTTCCACATCACGGCGAACCGGCAGGCCCTGTCGGCCGCGTTCGTGTCCGGGCTCGCGCACGAGCTGAACAACCCCCTGCAGGTCGTGGCCGGCACGGTCGAACTGCTGCTCGCGCGCCAGGATCTGCCCCCCGACGTCGTGACCAAGCTCGAACGCGTGGCGGCGCAGACGACCCGTGCGAGCCAGACCATCATGGAGGTGCTGGGGTTTGTCCGCGATCGGACGCCGGCGCCGGTCAAGGCCGACCTGCGGGGACTGGTGGACCAGGCGATCGCCCTGCGCCGCTATCCGATGAACCGCGCCGGCATTCAGGTGACGCTGGAGGCCCCCGACGCGGGCGCGGCGACGCTGGTGGTCAAGCCCGCCGACGTCCTCCAGATCCTGATCAACCTGATCATGAACGCGGAGGCGGCGCTCGCCGGCCAGAAGGGCGGCACGATCGCCATCACGGTGACCGTCGATGGGCGCGTCGCGCGCCTGCGCGTGGCCGACAACGGCCCGGGCATCGCGCCCGAGGTCGGGGACCGGCTGTTCGATCCCTACGTGACCCGGCACGGCCTGGACTCGGCCGGGGGCCTTGGTCTGCCCGCGTCGAGAGCGCTCGCCGCCCGGTACGGCGGCCGCCTGACGCACGAGCCGAGCGACACCGGCGCCGCCTTCGTCCTCGAGCTGCCGCTCTAGCTGGCGTCCGGGCGTCCGGGCGGTGGGCGGCGGGCCGTGGGCTCTGGGCTCTACTCCGCCCCTCCAGACCTCCGCCCCTCCCCCTAGTGCAGCCCCGCGTACTGGGGCACCTGGTCGTCGAGCTGCAGGCGGTGGATCTTGTCGATGAGCGTCGTGCGGCTCAAGCCGAGGAGGCGGGCGGCCTGGCGCTTGTTGCCGCGGCTCTTCTCGAGGCCCTTCAGGATCAGGTCCCGCTCGAGCTGTGACACGACCGACGTGAAGTTGATGCCCTCGTCCGGAATCGACAGGGCGGGCAGCAGCATGGCCTGCGCCGGCGCAACGATCTCTTCCGGGAGCGCGCCAATCGTAATCTCCGGCTCCCGGCCGCTCATGGCCACGGCATGCTCGAGCGCGTTCTCGAGCTGGCGGATGTTGCCGGGCCACGCGAAGCTCATCAGGCAGCGCAGCGCCTCCTGGGCGATCGACTTCTGTGGCAGGCCGTTGTTCTTGCACGCCTTCTGTACGAAGTGGCGGGCGAGCAGCGGAATGTCCTCGCGGCGGTCGCGCAAAGGCGGCAGCGGAATGGGGATGACGTTGAGCCGGTAGAAGAGATCCTCCCGGAACTTCCCCTCCTGGACGAGCTTTCTGAGGTCGACGTTCGACGCCGCGATGACGCGCGTGTCGAACTTGATGGGCTTGGATCCGCCGACGCGTTCGATCTCGCGCTCCTGGAGCGCGCGGAGCAGCTTCGACTGGAGCGAGAGGGGCATGAGCCCCACCTCGTCGATGAAGAGCGTGCCGCGGTGAGCGGCCTCGAAACGGCCGGCGCGATCGGCGATGGCGCCGGTGAACGCCCCCTTGGTGTGCCCGAACATCTCGGCCTCGGCCAGGCTGTCGGGGATTGCCGCGGCGTTGAAGGCCACGAAGCGCTCGCTGGCCCGCGCGCTGTTGTGGTGGATCGTGCGGGCGATGAGTTCCTTGCCCGTGCCGGTCTCCCCGGCGATGAGCACGGTGCTGTTCATCGGCGCGACCAGCTCCAGCGTCTGGAAGATCTGCCGCATGGGCGCGCTCTGCCCGATGATGTTGTCGAAGCGGTAGCGTTCCCGCAGCTGCGCCCGCAGCTCGGCGTTCTCCTCCCGGAGCCGCGGCTCGTTGATGAACGCCCAGAGCTCGCTCGTCAACGCCGAGAGCTGGAACGGCTTCAGCAGGAAGTTCTTGGCGCCGCGGCGAATGGCCGAGACCGCCTCCTGCACGCCTCCGAACCCGGTGATGACGATGGCGGCAATCTGCGGGTAGCGCTGGAGCGCCGCGTCGAGCACCTCCATGCCGTCGCCGTCGGGCAGCCGCAGGTCGAGCACCATGGCGTCGTAGGCAAACCCCCGGAGGCGCTCCTGTGCCTCGGCCGCCGTCGGCGCCTGCGCGACGGCAAAGCCGCCCGCCTCGAGCGACTCGGCGATGAGGGCCCGCAGGTCGTCTTCGTCCTCGATGACGAGGACGCACGGCTGCGTGCGTCTCGCGCCGGTGAATCGTGTCGTGGCGGCAGTGTCGGGCAGCGTGGGAACGGTAGCCATAGTTGAAACTCAGCAGTAGCGCCGGCAGCGCCGGGCTCGTGTCGAGCCAGGCGCCGGCAGCGGTTCATGACCGACCAGGACCAGATGACCAGGGAACCCGAAAATTCAACCGGCCCGGCGGGCCGCCGATAGTACCCTGTGGCGACCCGTTCGCCCCTGACCGCGGAGCGTCAAGCAACCGACATGCCACCCGAGTCCGTCGACAGCCGGCCGCCGTTCGAGATCCTCATCGTCGACGACGAGCCCGACGTGCGCGACCTGCTGGCCGAGTTCTTCCGCGAGCGGAAGTTCGAGGTGACGCTCGCGGGCGACGGCCGGGCCGCGGTCACCGCAATCGAGCGAAATCCGACGAGATTCGGCCTGATCTTGACCGATCTGAACCTCCCAGGCGCCGACGGCCTCGAGGTGCTGCGGACGTCCAAGGCGCTGCACCCGAACGGCTACGTCGTCATCATCACCGGCTTCGCCTCGCTCGATTCGGCCATTCAGGCCGTCCGGCTCGGCGCGTACGACTACCTGACGAAGCCGTTCTCGCTTGGCCAGATCGAGGTGCTGCTCGGTCGGATTCTCGACCGCCTGGCCCTCGACGCCGAGAACCGCCAGCTCGCCCGCCAGGTCGGACAGCGCGGCGTCGCGGATCTCACCGCCGCCTTCACCAGCCGCCTGGACGCGATTGAAGCCCGTTTGGGCCGAATCGAGAGCCTGCTGCGCGAGCGCGCCAGCGGTCGGCCGCCCACTATATAGCAAGCGCGCCCCGACGTGTCGGAAATCTGACTCCACCATGTCGTTCTTACGACATGGTGGATGACGCCGACCGGGGTGACGTTCGGCCGACCGATCCGGCCGCTGGGCGTCCCGGCGTCTCCCTCAAAAAAAGGCCGAAAAATGCCCGCGGCCCCGCAGTTGGCGAGCGGGGCACTGTTCTTGCTCCACCCGCGGCCGGATGGGTCCACTGCGGTCAATCGGCCGCGCGGACCGCGACGTGAACGCGAGGCGAGCAATGGGCGAGATCACCGATGCCACGTTGATGACGGCGCTCAGGCGGCATCTGGCTGGAGCCGTGGCGCGACAGGCCACGTCGGCTGGAAACCTGGCGAACATCGATACGCCGGGCTACCGCACCAAGGAGGCGCAGTTCGGCGATGCGCTGCAGGACCAGCTGCTTGCGAGCGCCAAGCTCGTCGCGACCAATCCCCTGCACCTCGAGGGGCTGTCGCCGTCGGTGGCGACGCGTGAGGTCGACAATCTCCCGGTCCGCCGCGACGGCAACAACGTGCAGCTCGATCGGGAGCTGCTGGAGATGACGCGCGCATCGGGCGAATTCCAGCGGGCGCAGACGGCCCTGGCCGCGAAGTTCCGGCTGGTGCGGTACGCGATCGGGGAGGGCCGGTAATCATGTCGACGCTCAGCGCGGCTTCCCGCGCGGCGGCGAGCGCGCTGGCCGTGGAGCGGCTGCGCATCGAAGCCGCCGTCTCCAACATGGCCAACGCGGAGTCGACGCGGGGGCCCGACGGCCAGCCGTACCGGCGCCGCGACGTGGTGCTCGGCGAGGCGCCGGTGGAGGGCTTCGACTCGGTGCTCGGCCGGGCGCAGGCCACCGGCGTGAAGGTGGTGGCGGTTGTCGAGGATCAGACGCCGCCGCGGCGCCGCTTCGAGCCCGCGCATCCGGATGCCGATGCGGACGGCTACGTCGCGCTGCCCAACGTGGACCCGGCGCAGGAGATGGTCGACATGCTGGGCGCGGCGCGCGCCTACCAGGCCAACCTGACCGCCATCGGCCTCATCCGCGACCTGCTGCAGCGGGCGCTCGAACTGGGACGGTAATCGATGGCGCTCACCCGCATCGGCACGACGCCGGCCGCGCTGCCGCGCGCCGGAGCAACCGGGGCCGCGGCCGAGGCGGCGCCGGGGTTCGAGTCCTCCCTCAAGCGGCTGGTCGACGGCGCCGAGCAGGCAGGCAGCGAGGCGAACACGGCCGTGGCCGAGATGCTCTCGGGCACCGGCGAAGTCCACGACGCGATGATCGCGCTGCAGCGGGCCGAGCTGGCGCTGCAGCTCACCGTGCAGGTTCGCAACAAGCTCATCCAGGCCTATCAGGACGTCATGAGGATGCCGGTCTAGGCGCGCGATGAACCCCGACCAGCTGCTGACCAAAGCCAAGGGCGCCTTCGGCGGCCTGAGTCCCACGCAACTGGCCACGCTCGCCGGCGCGTTCGTCGTCGTGGTCGGGCTCGTGATCGGCGCGGCGTACTGGATCAACCGGCCGGATTACACGCTGCTGTTCGCCGACATGGCGCCCGAGGCGGCGGCCCAGGTCGTCGAGCGGCTCGAGGCGGAGAACGTGCCGTATCAGCTCGACGCCGGCGGACGGGCCATCCGCGTACCGGCGACCCGCGTCGACGCGCTCCGACTGCAGTTCGCCTCGACGGGCCTCCCGAGCTCGGGGCGGATCGGCTTCGAGATCTTCGACCGGACGCAGTTCGGTCAGACCGAGTTTCTCGAGCAGGTGAACTACCGCCGCGCGCTCGAGGGCGAGATTGCGCGCACCATTGCCACCCTGCAGGAGGTGGAGAACGCGCGCGTCCACATCGCGCTCGGCAAGGACTCGCTCTTCACCGAGCGGGCGGAGCCGGCCAAGGCGTCGGTCATCCTGAAGCTGCGCTCGTCGCGGCCGCTGGCGGTCTCGACGGTGGCGGGCATCAGCAATCTCGTGGCCGCGAGCGTCGAGGGCCTGCGCCCGGAGGCGGTCGTCATCGTGGACACGTTCGGGCGGCCTCTGGCGCGCCCGGCCGAGGTGAGCGACGAGCCGCTCGGCGGCGCCCAGCTCGAGCGCCAGCAGCGGCTGGAAAAGGAGCTGGCCGCCCGCGTCGTCGCGCTGCTCGAGCCGGTCGTCGGCGCCGAGCACGTGCGGGTCAACGTGGCGCTCACGCTCAGGTCCGACTCGGAGGAGCGCACCGACGAGCTGTGGGATCCGGCGTCGGCGGTCGTGCGGAGCCGGCAGGTTTCCGCGGATCTCGGGCCGGGGCTGGCCACGGGCGGCATTGCCGGATCGCGAGGCAACCTGCCGGCGCCGGCCGAGCAGGACCCGGCGCAGCCCGGGGCCGCGCCGGTCGTGCCGGCGAATGCGGGCGCCACCGTCTCTGCCGCCCCCGGACAGGCGTCGCGCAACGCCGAGACCACCAACTACGAAATCAGCCGGACGACGCGCCACACCGTGCGTCCGCGCGGCGACATCGCGCGCATGAGCGTCGCCGTGATCCTCGACCATGAGCAGGTGCGGGAGTCCGGCGAGAACGGTTCGACGACGACGACGAGCAGGCCGAGGGAGCCGGCGGAGCTGCAGAAGATCCAGTCGCTCGTGGCCGCGGCCGTGGGCCTGGACACGACCCGGGGCGACCAGCTGACGGTCGAGAACATCTCCTTTACGACGCCGTTCCAGGAGGAGCTGCCCGATGCGTCTCTGATGGACCGGTACGGACCGCTGGTGCTCCAGGGCGCCCGGATTCTGGGGATCGTGCTGCTCGCGTCGTTCGTCATCTTCGGCGTCGTGCGCCCGACGCTCCGGCGCGCGCTGGGTCCGCCGGTCGCCGCCAGGGCCGCCGAGGGTCTGCCGACGGTGACCGAGCTGCCGAAGACCGTCGAGCAGCTCGAAGGCGAGATCGAGCGCCAGCTGCTGGCCGAGGCCGGCGCGGGCACGCCCGACTCGCGGCGCATTCCGGTGCTCACCAAGCACATCAGGGGCCTGACGATGAAGGATCCACACAGCGCGGCGGGGCTCGTGCGCGCCTGGCTGGCCGAGGATCGGCAGTAGAGGCGGGCCATGGCAGCGACGGCGACGAACGAGATCTCGGGGACGCAGAAGGCCGCGGTGCTGGCGCTGATGCTCGGCGAGGAGGCCGCGGCGGAGCTCTTCCGCCACCTGAAGGAGCACGAGATCGAGGCCATCGTCAAGGAGATGGCGAACCTCGGGACGGTGCAGCCCGAGGTGAGCGAGCACGTGCTGAGCGAGTTCCACCACATGACGCTCGCCAGTTCGTTCGTGGCGAGCGGCGGCGTGGAGTTCGCCAAGGGCCTGCTCAACAAGTCGCTCGATCCTGACACGGCGCGGCGGGTCCTCGAGCGGGTGATACGGTCGTTCCAGTCGTCCGCCGGCTTCTCGTCGCTCGAGAAGGTCGATCCGCAGCAGCTCTCGAAGTTCATCCTGTCGGAGCATCCGCAGACCATCGCGCTGGTGCTGGCGCACCTGCACTCGGCCAACGCGGCGCAGCTCATCACGCTGTTGCCGGACGCGCTCCGCGCCGACGTCGTCCAGCGGATGGCGAAGCTCGATGAGATCTCGCCGGACGTCATCCTGCGCATCTCGTCGGTCATCGACCAGCGCCTCAAGACGCTCGGCGGCGGACACCACGAGTCGTACGGCGGCGTGCGGGCGGTCGCGGAACTGCTCAACCGGCTCGAGCGCACGGTGAGCCAGCCCGTGCTCGACACCATCGAGGGCGAACAGCCGGATCTCGCCGTCTCGATTCGCAACCTCATGTTCGTGTTCGAAGACCTCGTGCACGTCGACGACAACGGCTTGCGGGAGCTCATCCAGCGCGCCGACAAGAAGGTGCTGACAGTCGCGCTCAAGGGCGCGACCGACCAGATCAAGGCCCGCTTCTTCCAGAACATGTCCAAGCGCGCCGGCGACATGCTCAAGGAGGAGATGGAGGTGATGGGCGCGGTCCGCCTGCGGGAGGTCGAGAAAGCGCAGCAGGAGATCGTGGCCATCGCGCGCAAGCTCGAGGAGGAAGGCGTGATTGTCACCGGCGCCGCGGCGGGAGAGGCCTATGTCGTCTAGGGCGCGGCGCGTCGGGGCGACGCCGGTGCAGGCATTTCGGTGGGATGGCGCGCCGGCCGAGGCCGCGCCGACCAGCGCGTCCGGCGACCTCGCGTCCGCCAGCACGGCCGCGGCCGGCGCGACGCCGGCGGCGGCGGGGCCGGCCCGGGATGCCGACGATCAGGCGCGGCTGGCGGCGCTCGAGCGTGACGCGTTCGCCAAGGGCTACGCCCAGGGCGAGAAGGCGGGCTACGAAGCCGGCGCCAAGCGGGCCGACGCCATGCTGCGTCGCCTCGCGTCGACGCTCGAGGAGCTGTCGACGCTGCGGGCGTCGATGATCCAGCAGACCGAGCGGCAGATGGTGCAGCTCGCCCTGGCCGTGGCCCGGCGCATTCTCCGCCGGGAGGCGGCGCTCGACTCGGATCTCGTCGTGGCCATGGCGCGGGTCGCGCTCGATCGGCTCGGCGAGCAGTCGTCGGCGACGGTGCGGCTGCATCCGGAGGACCTCGCCGCCAGCGGCGCGAATCCCGCGGAATGGGCGGGCGCGCACGTGAAAGTGGTGGGCGATGCGTCGCTCGCACGCGGCCAGTGCCAGGTGGAGTCCGATTTCGGCTTCATCGACGTCGGCGTCGAGGCGCAGTTCGAACAGGTGGCGCACGCCATGCTCGGCGAGGCGGTGGCCGTGCCGGTGCCCGTCGCGGCCGACGAGACCCTGATGGCGCTCAAGGGCGCCGCGTAGGCCATGCCTCCGACCGGCTTCACGCTCGACCGCTATGCCGCCCGGCTCGAGCGCGCCGATCTGCTTCCGGTGCGCGGGCGCGTCGTGCGCACCGTCGGGCTCGTCGTCGAATCGAAAGGGCCGCGCGCGCGCGTCGGCGAGCTCTGCGAGATAGTCGGCGCGGACGGCCGGTCGGCCCTCCCGCTCGAGGTCGTGGGCTTCCGGGACGGGCACCTCGTGACCGTGCCGCTCGGGTCGACCGCGGGCATCCGGCCGGGCGACCGCATCGTCGCGCGCGGGGCCGTGGCCACCGTCGCGGTCGGCAAGGCGCTGCTCGGGCGCGTGGTCGACGGACTGGGCCGGCCGATCGACGGCCGAGGTCCTCTGGAGACCACCGCGGACTACCCGCTGCATCCGCCGCCGCTCAATCCGCTGGCGCGGCAGCCCATTGCCTCGCCCCTCGGCACGGGCGTGCGGGCGATCGACGGCCTCCTGACCTGCGGCCGCGGGCAGCGTCTCGGTCTGTTTGGCGGCAGCGGCGTCGGCAAGAGCACGCTGCTCGGCATGATGGCCCGGGCCACCGCCGCGGACGTCTCGGTCATTGCGCTCGTCGGCGAGCGCGGCCGCGAAGTGCGCGCCTTCATCGAGAACGATCTGGGCGCCGAGGGGCTCGCGCGATCGGTCGTCGTGGTGTCCACGTCGGACAATCCGGCGCTCCTGCGCATCCGCGCGGCGTATGCCGCCACCGCCATCGCCGAGTTCTTCCGCGACCAGGGCCTGAACGTCCTGCTGATGATGGACTCGGTGACGCGCTTCGCGATGGCGCAGCGCGAGGTGGGTCTGGCCGCTGGAGAGCCGCCGACGGCCAAAGGGTATCCGCCCTCGGTGTTCGCGCTGCTGCCGGGCCTGCTCGAGCGGGCCGGCAACGTGGAGGGGCGCGGCAGCATCACGGCGCTCTACACGGTGCTCGTCGAAGGCGACGACCACACCGAGCCCATTTCCGACACCGTGCGGTCGATCCTCGACGGCCACATCTTCCTGTCGCGCGACCTCGCCGCGCGCAACCACTACCCGGCCATCGACGTGCTGCAGAGCATCAGCCGTACCATGCCGGACGTGACGGACACGACGCACCGGCTGAAAGCGGCGCAGGTCCGCGAGTGGCTCTCGACCATCCGTGACAGCGAGGACCTGGTCAGCGTGGGCGCCTACGTGCAGGGCAGCAACCCGCGTATCGACGAGGCCCGCAGCCGGCGTGACGCCATCGATGGTTTCCTGCGCCAGGCGGCCGACGCGCCGTGCGCGTATGCCGACTCCGTCGCGGCGCTCCAGTCCCTATAGTTCGGGCATGCCCGCCTTTCGCTTCCGCGCCCAGGCCGCCCTTGATGTCCGAATCCGCCGCGAGGAGGCGGCCGAGCGTGCGCTGGCTGTCGCCCAGGCGGCCCTTCGCGCTGCCGAGGCCGCCACGGCCGCGGCGGCCGCGGCCGTGGAGGAGGCCATGGCGCGCGGATTGGCGGGGGCCGGCGCCGCGACAGGCGCGCACGAGCTGGCCTGGCACCGCAATTGGATCGTTCGACACCGTCAGGCGCTTGGCGGATGCCGGCGCCTGGAGCAGGAGCGCCGGGCCGAGGTGCATCTGGCCAGGGAGGCGCTGATGCGGGCGCGGCGCGAACGCAAGGCGCTCGACAAGCTCAAGGAGCGCGCGTGGCGCGCCTACCTGCTCGGGGAGACGCGCGCGGAGCAGCGGGAACTCGATCTGCTCGGCGCCATCGGCCACGTGCGAAAGCAGCAGGCCGCAGGAGGAGAGAAGTGACGATCAACGGGACAGACGCCGTCGGCCGCGCGTCGGGCGGCGCCGCCCAGGCCGATGTCGGGGTGCCGCCGCGGACCGACCAGCTCGGCCGCGATGCGTTCCTGACGCTGCTGATCACGCAGCTGCAGCATCAGGATCCAACCAGTCCCATGGCGGACGCCGAGTTCATCACGCAGCTCGCCACGTTCAGCCAGCTCGAGAAGCTCACGCAGATGTCGGACAGCTTGAAGGCCATCGAGACGGTGCTCACGTCGCTCCCCATCGAGCCGGCCCCCACCAGCACCGGGACGCCGTCCCAGATCCACGGAGGAAAGTGATGTCTTTTGCAGCCGGCCTGTCTGGATTGAGCGCCAACCAGACCTACCTCAGTACCATCGGCAACAACCTCGCAAACATCAACACCCTCGGCTTCAAGTCGAGCACGGTGAGCTTCATGGACCTGGTGAGCCAGACGCAGGGCGGCACCAGCATCAACCCGTCGCAGGTCGGCCTCGGCGTCACGACCGGCTCCATCTCGCCCATCTTCTCGCAGGGCGCCATCGAGAACACGCGCGAGTCGACCAATGCGGCCATCCAGGGCAACGGCTTCTTCGTGGTCCGCAACCCGAACGGCGGCGGCACCGCGTACACGCGCGCCGGCAACTTCAGCATCGACGGCAACGGGCGGCTCGTGGCCCCGGACGGCTGGCGCGTGCAGGGGTGGACCGGCACCAACCCCGACGGGACGATCAACACCGCGGCCCAGCCGGGCGACATCACGATTCCACCAGGGGTCCTGCGGCCGCCCGTCGCGACCACCGAGTTCCGTGTCGTCACCAACCTCGACGCGAACGCCGCAGCCAACTCGACCTTCGCCACCTCCGTCCAGATCTACGACTCGCTGGGGCAGCCCCATGTCATCACGCTGACCTACACGAAGCAGGCGGCGGCAGGGACGTGGAACTGGACCGCGACGGTGCCCGGGGCGGAGATCGTGGGCGGCGTGGCCGGGACCCCCTTCCAGATCATGAGCGGCACCGCGGTGTTCAACGCGCAGGGCGCGCTGCAGAACATCACGGTCGCCGGCGCCGGCACCGGCGGCGGCGGCAATCCGCCTGCCGACGTGACGGTCACGACCGCCGCGTGGACCAACGGCGCCGCCGCCAGCGTTCTGCGCTGGGACGTCGTCGATGCCAACAACGTGGCGGGCCTGAGCGGCTTTGCGTCGCCGTCGGCGACGTCGAGCATCACGCAGAACGGCGCGGCCGCCGGGGCCATCGACAGCATCTCCATCAAGGGCGACGGCTCCATCCTGGCGACTTTCGGCGCGGGCCAGTCGGTGACCGTCGGTCAGCTCGCGCTCGCCGGCTTCAACAATCCGAAGGGCCTGGTGAAGCTCGGTTCGAACCGGTACGGCGAGAGCCAGTCGGCTGGCGTCGCCAACATCGGCGTGGCCGGCACCGGCGGCCGCGGCAGCGTCATCGGGAACGCGCTGGAGCAGTCCAACGTGGACATCGCACAGGAGTTCACGCGCATGATTCTCGCGCAGCGCGGCTACCAGGCAAACTCGAAGACCATCACAACCGTCGACGAGATGCTGCTCGAGACGCTGCAGCTCAAACGGTAGGTGATTCGTGGACCCCGTAACCCTGCTGAACCTCGCCGGCGGCGGCACGCCGCCGCCGGCCCCGACGGACGAACCCGCGGAAGGATCCGCCCTCGGCTCGTTCGCGGACTGGCTCGACCGGACCAGCGCCGGCGCCGACGCCGACGCCGACGACGCGTCGGTCGATGACTCGCCGTCGGCTCCGGCAGACATCGCGGTGGCGATCCCCGGGCCGTATGTGCCCGCCCCGATGCCGCCGTGGCGTCTGCCCGACGCGGACCTGATGGCACTCGGGGCGGAGGCGGGCGTCGGGCCCGTCGCACCTGGCCCCGCGTCCGCCCATGCCGTGCCCGCGGACCGCGACGCCCTCGACGCCGCGCCCGAGGCGCCTGTGCAGTCCCCTGCGCGCGCCGCGTTGGCGACGGCACGCGCCGGCATTGAAGGGCCGAACGCCGGCGCCGCGATCCCCGGCGGCTCCACGGCTGCCGACACTCTGGCGCCGCGTGCGAACGTCGAGACGACGGCGAGCGGCGCCGCTGAGGTGGCACCGCTCGACCCGGCGGTCGCACAGCCGGTGCGGCGGGGGGCCGCGACCGCCGTTCCTCCCGGGCGGCTCGATGAATCGCAGGCCTCGGCTTCGGAACCTGGCGAGCGGGCGTTGTCTGCCGCGCCGAGCCACCCGGACGGCGAGCGACACGTCGGGACCGGCGCGGGCGAGCCCGCAGTCCCGCGGGCGGCGGAGCCGCCCGGCACCATTGCGCGGCCTGCGCCACGGACCGAGGTGCGCACGGCCAGCCGGCTGGAAGCCGAGCGGCTCGTGGCGCAGGCCGTCCTGGCCGGCCCGGTCGCGGCCGGCGCGTCTGGCGAGGCGAGCCAGTCGACGACGACGCGCGTCGAGGCGCGCCGCACTGAGGCGCCGCTTCCGGCGGTGTGGCCGCCGCTCATCTCGGGCGCGGACGACACGGACGTCGCCGCGCCGGTCGATGCCCGAGCGGCCATCGACACCTTCGCGCGGATCGAGCGCGCCGGCGCCGCGTTCCAGGCCGGCACGGACGGCGGCGCCGACCGCCGCCAGGACACGGCTCAGCGCGGGACGCCGGCGCACGTCGCGGCGGCATTCGTGGACGCCAGCACCTTCGAGGCGACGGCGGGCCGCGCCGCGGCGTCGCCGAGTGGCGCCGAGGTGGGCGAGGCTCCGGCCACGCGGCCGACGCCGCCGGCCACGATCGGCCAGCAGGTGATCCGCGCCATGCACCTGCAGTGGCGCGACGGGATGGGCGAGGCGCGCCTCCGCCTCACGCCGGAGCATCTGGGCGAGGTGACCGTCCGCCTGCAGGTCGGAGCGCAGGGGGTGAGCGCCGTGCTCAGCGCCGAGTCGCCAGAGGTGCGCGCCTGGATGGCGGCGCACGAGGACGACCTCCGGCGCGGGCTCGAGCAGCAGGGGCTGCGACTGGCCTCGCTGCGGGTCAACGAGGAGGCCGCGAACGGCCGGCGTCGCGAGGCGCCGGACCGCGAGGCGCCGCGGCGGGATCGGCGGCCGTCCGCGCAGGGCGCGCCGGCGTTCGAGTTGTCGGTCTGACGTCATGGCGGCCGGCCGGCCGCCCCGCAAGGGGTTGGTCGGCCGGCCTGATTCCCCTGAAATCCACGATTCCCGCGCCCGCCGCGCCCGCGGCTGCCCGGCACCAGCCTTGCTCACTGGCCGGGCATGAGTGACGCACCGAAGAAGAAGGGCGGGATCATGAAGATCGCCCTGCTCGCCGTCGCCTTTCTGGTCGTCGGCGGCGGCGCGGCGGCCGGCTACCTCTTCATGCAGAAGGGCGCCGACCACGCCGAGGCCGCCGAAGACGGCGAGGAGGCCCCGACCCCCAAGAAGAAGCGGAAGCCGTCGGCGCCGAGCGGCCTTCTGTCGTTCGAGCCCTTCCTGGTCAACCTGGCCGATCCCGGCAGCGCCCGCTATCTCCGGACCACGCTGAAGCTGGTCGTGCCGGCCGAGATCGCCGCGACTGCCTCGAAGGACGACGTTGTCCTGATGCAGTTGCGCTCGGCGATTCTCGAGCTGCTCGCCGAGCAGACCGCCGATCCGCTCGTCACACCGTCGGGCAAGTCCGCCCTCAAGCAGGCCATTCAGACACGCGCCGGCGAGATCGTCGGTGACGAGGTGATCGATGTCCTCTTCTCCGACTTCGTCGTCCAGTTCTGACGCGGCCGATGTCGGCGCCGCGTTTGCCGGCCTGCTCGACGTCCGGGTGCCCGTCTCGGTGGAGCTCGGCACGGGCCGCATCACCGTCCGCGAGTGCCTCGCGCTCGACCGCAACCGCCTCATCCGCCTCGCGCAGCCGGCCGGATCCGACCTGCAGGTGACGGCCAACGGCATCGTGCTCGCGCGGGGCGAAGTGGTGATCGTCGAAGACAGCACGGCGCTGCGCCTCACGGAAATCGAGGCGCCGGAAGGCGCCGACCTGGCCTGAAATGATCATCGCGCTGGCACAGGCGACCGCCGAACCGTGGCCGGTGGACGGCATGGGCGCCGCCCGCGGGCTGCTGGCGGTCGCGGTGGTGCTCGGGCTGGTCGTGCTGCTGGCCTGGCTGCTGCGCCGCGGCCTCATCCCCTTCGGTCCGTCGGGGCGCGCGGCGGGGGCCATCCGCATCGAGACCGCCGCGGCTCTGGGGGAGCGGCGCTCGCTGATTGTCGTTGCGGTGGAAGGGCGGCGCCTGCTCCTCGGCGCGACGCCCGGACACGTCAGCTTCATCACCGAGCTGCAGGGTTCGGACGCGTTCGGCCGGACGCTCGACGAGGTCACCGACGGCCATCGCGTCGCGGCGCTGCGGGACGGCGGCACGGAGGATCCGCGGCGATGACGCGCGTCCTTGCCGTGCTGGCCATGGCGCTCGCGGCCTCGGCGCCCGCCCACGCGCAGGCCGAGCGGCTGCAGGTGAACATCGACGGGATGGGGAGCGTCTCCGCGCCGCTCCAGGTCGTGCTGCTCCTCACGCTGCTGACCTTTCTGCCGGCGATGCTCATCACGATGACGTCGTTCACGCGCATCGTCATCGTCTTCCACTTCGTGCGACAGGCCATCGGGACGCAGGAGCAGCCGTCGAACCAGATTCTCCTGGGGCTGTCGCTGTTCCTCACGGTGTTCATCATGGCGCCGGTGGGGGAGCGCATCAACACCCTCGCCCTGCAGCCGGCGATGGCAGGGCAAATCGACGTCGGCCAGGCCATCGAGCGCGGCTCGCCGCCGCTGCGCGAGTTCATGCTGAAGCAGACGCGCGAGCAGGATCTGGCGCTCTTCGTCGAGCTGAGCCGGATGGAACGGCCCCGCGGTCCGGAGGATCTGCCGCTGCGCGTCGTGATCCCGGCCTTCGTCATCTCCGAACTCAAGACCGGCTTCCAGATGGGCTTCTTCGTCTTCGTCCCGTTTCTCCTCATCGATCTCGTGGTGTCGACGACGCTGCTGTCGATGGGCATGCTGCAGCTCCCGCCGGCGATGATTTCGCTCCCGTTCAAGGTGCTGCTCTTCGTGATGATCGACGGCTGGCACCTGCTCGTCGGCTCGCTCGTCAGGAGTTTCGTCGTATGAGCGAGGCGCTGGCCGTCGGCACGATGCGTCAGGCCATCGAGCTGGCGATGATGGTGTCGCTGCCCATGCTGCTGGCGGGCCTGACCGCGGGCATCCTGGTCAGCGCCTTCCAGACCGTGACGTCGATTCACGACAACGTGCTCGGGTTTCTCCCGAGGGCGGTCGCCATCTTCGTGGTCTTCGCGTTGACCTTCCCCTGGATGCTGCGCCTGCTGACGGGGTTTACGTCCCAGATCTTCCGGCGCCTGCCGGAGTTCATCCGCTGATGGACCTGTCGGCGCTCGTCGCGATCGGGCTGTTGCTGGTGCGCATCGGCGCCCTCGTGATGGTGGCGCCTGTGTTCGGCGGCACCTACGCGCCGCCCACGCTGAAGATCGGGTTGTCGCTGCTCATCGCGGTGACGCTGCTGCCCGTCGTTCCCTTTCCCGGCGCGCTCAGCCTCTCCGTCCTCGCGGCCGTTGTCGCCCGCGAGGTCTGCATCGGGGTGGCACTCGGCCTGGCGGTCCGCATCGTGACCGGCGCGGCCGAGCTGGGCGGGCACCTGGCGGGCTTCCAGCTCGGGCTGGGCTACGCGGCCACGATCGATCCGGCCAGCGGCGTGCGCAGCAATGCGGTGACCATCGCTTACAGCAACCTCGCGCTGCTCCTGTTCCTCGGCATCAACGGCCATCACGCGATGCTGCGGGCGCTGGCGGCGTCGTATAGCCGGCTGCCGGTGGGCCTCGGCGGCGTCGACGGATCGCTCGCCGGCGTCATCACCTCGACGCTCGGCACGATCTTCCTCGTCGGCGTGCAGCTCGCGATGCCCGTCATCGTCGTGATGCTGCTCATCGAGCTCGCGCTGGGCCTGCTCGAGCGGGCCGCCGTGGGCGTGGACATCTGGGTGCTGGCGCCGCCGACGCGCGTGCTGCTCGGACTGACGGCCCTCGCCGCGGGCATTGCCGCGGTGCCCGAGGCGGTGTCGCGGCTGCTGGGCCGCGCCGTCGAGCTGGCCATGTCGCTCGCGCTGGGGGTGCGGTAGGCCATGGCGTTCTTCGGCAGCGACGACAAGACCGAGAAACCCACCGGGCGCCGCCTCCAGGATGCCCGGAAGAAGGGTCAGCTGCCGCGCAGCCAGCGCGCGCCCCGGGCGGCGGCCATGGTCGGGGCGCTCGCCTTCTTCGGCGTCGCGGGCGAGTGGTACCTGGGACGCCTGACGACGGTGCTGACATCGGGCCTCTCGACAGTCGGCGACGCGCCGCTTCGGACCATCGTGGAAGGCGAACTCGTCGATCTCGTGGTGCGGCTGGGCCAGGCGCTGGCGCTCACCGTTGGACCGCTCGCGGTCACGTGCGCGCTCGCCGTCACCGCCGTGCAGGTCGCGCAGGGCGGGTGGAACATGTCCGCCGAAGCGATCACCCTCGATTTCACCAAGTTGAACCCGGCCAACGGCCTCAAGCGGCTGGTCGGGCAGGGGCCGATCGATCTGCTGATGATGGCGATTCCGGTCGGCCTCGTGGCCTATCTCGCGTGGCAGGTCGTGGCGCCGGCCATCGGAGGCGCCGGCCATCTCGCCCGCCTCGCGCCAGCCGCGGCGGCGCGCGAAGGCTGGGCCATCGCGTGGACGCTCGCGACGCGCGTGGCGACGGCGCTCGTGGTGCTCGCCGCGGTTGACTACGGCATCACGCGCTGGCGCTTCATGAAGGGCATGCGGATGACCAAGCAGGAGGTGAAGGACGAGGCGAAGACCACCGATGGCAATCCGCTCATCAAGGGCCGCATCCGGAGCCTCCAGCGCGAGCTGTTCCGCAAGCGCATGCTGGCCGATGTGGCGCGGGCGACCGTCGTCATCACCAACCCGACCCATTTCGCCGTCGCGCTCGAGTACCAGCGATCGTCGATGGCCGCGCCTCGCGTGCTGGCCAAGGGGCGCGACAAGCTCGCGCTCCGTATCAAGGAGCTTGCCCGCGAGCACGGCGTGCCCGTTGTCGAGAACAAGCCGCTCGCGCAGGCGCTCTACTGGGGTGCCGACGTGGGCGAGTTCATTCCCGCGCCGCTCTTCGAGGCCGTGGCCGAAGTGCTGGCGTACCTGATTCGCCTCAAGCGGCTGGCGCTGTGAGGCCCAAAGCCTGAAGCCCAAAGCCTGAAGCCCCTATGAACACCCGCCCACCGCTGAGCCACCTGGTCGCGCCGCTGGCCCTCGTGGCCATCGTCGGCTTCATGATCGTGCCGCTGCCGCCGCTGCTCGTGGACCTGCTCCTGTCGGTCGACATCGGGCTGGCTGTGGTGCTGCTGCTGACGGCGATCTACGTCCGGGAGCCGATCCAGTTCTCGGTCTTCCCGGCCCTGCTCCTGCTGCTCACGCTGATGCGCCTGGCGCTCAACGTGGCCTCGACGCGCCTGGTGCTGCTGCACGGCCAGGAGGGCGTCGAGGCCGCCGGGCACGTGATCATGGCCTTCGGCCAGTACGTCGTCGGCGGCAGCTTCGTGGTCGGCATCGTCGTGTTCCTGGTGCTCATCGCCATTCAGTACGTCGTCATCAACCACGGCGCGGTGCGCATCTCGGAGGTGACCGCCCGGTTCACGCTCGACGCGCTGCCGGGCAAGCAGATGGCCATCGACGCAGACCTGAACGCCGGCATCATCGACGAGCACGAGGCGCGGGCGCGGCGCGACCGGATTCGGCGGGAGGCGGACTTCTACGGCGCCATGGACGGCGCCATCCGCTTCACCCAGCGCGACGCCATTGCGGCCGTGCTCATCACGGGCATCAACATCGTCGGCGGCCTGCTCATCGGGATGCTGCAGCACGGCCTGGACCTGGCCACCGCGGCGGAGACTTACACGATTCTGACCATCGGCGAGGGCCTGGTCACCGCCATCCCGGCGCTCCTCGTCTCGGTGTCCGGCGCGCTCATCATGACGCGCGCGGCGAGCGAGGCGCACCTCGGCGAGGAAGTCGCGACGCAGCTCTTCACCGGCGCGCGGCCGCTGGCCTACGGCGCGGGCGTGCTGCTGGTGCTCGCCCTCATCCCGGGCCTTCCGAAACTGCCGTTCGTCGTGGTCGGCCTGGTGCTCGGCGGCGCGGCGTGGGCCAACCGGAGCCGCGAGGCCGCCGAGGCCGAGGCGGCGAAGGAGAAGGCCGAGGCGGCGGCGCCGGCCGTCGACCCCCTGGAGGCGGCGGTGACCGTGGATCCGCTCGCCATCGAAGTGGGCTACGCGCTCATTGCGCTCGTCGACGAGAAGCAGGGCGGAACGCTCCTCGGCCGCGTGCGCTCGATCCGCCGCCAGATCGCGACGGACACCGGGCTCGTCGTGCCGTCGGTGCACATCGCGGACAACCTGCAGCTGGGGCCCCGGACCTACACGATTCTCGTCAAGGGCGTCGAAGTGGCGCGGGGCGAGCTGTTCCCCGACCGCCTGCTCGCGATCAACCCGGGCCTGAACGGGCATCCCATCGAGGGCACGCCCACCAAGGAACCCGCGTTCGGGCTGCCGGCCTGGTGGATCGCCGCCGATCAGCGCGAGCGGGCGACGGCTGCCGGCTACACCGTGGTGGATCCGACGACGGCGCTCTCGACGCACCTGTCGGAGACGATTCGCGCCTACCTGCCGGATCTGCTGACGCGGCAGCAGACCAAGGAGATGGTGGACAAGGTGGCGCAGACGTCGCCGAAGCTGGTCGAGGACCTCATCCCGAAGGTCGTGCAGCTGGGCGACGTGCAGCGCGTGCTCCGCGGGCTGCTGCGCGAGCGGGTGCCGGTGAAGGACCTGACCTCGATTCTGGAGGCCCTGGCCGATGCCGCCCAGTCGACGAAGGATCCGGAGGCCATGACCGAGCTGGTGCGGCTGGCCCTTGGCCGCGCCATCTGCCGGCAGTACCAGACCGAGAAGGGCGAGCTGCCGGCCGTCACGCTGTCCCCGGCGTTGGAGGAGCGACTCCTGGCGTCGGTAGTCCGGACGGATCAGGGCGCGGTGCTGGCCCTCGACCCGCAGGATGCCCAATCTTTGGCCACTCGCATCGCCCGGGCGCTGGAGACCGCGGTGGCACAGCCCGTGCTTCTGTGCACGCCGGGACTGCGCCCGCACCTGTTCCGCCTGTTCTCGCGGGTGCTCCCGCACCTTGGCGTCCTGTCGCATTCCGAGGTGCCGCCGTATGTGCGGATCGCGACTGTGACGGTGCTGGACTGACGACATGCAACTCAAACGAGTAACCCGACCCACTGTCAAGGAAGCGCTCGCGGCGGTCCGCGCGGAGCTCGGCCCTCATGCCCTCGTGCTCTCGACCCGGCTGGTGCCGGCGAGCGGGCTGCGCGGCCTGGTCGGACAGCGCGACGTCGAAGTCACGGCAGCGGCCGACGCGGCTATTGGGCGGGAGGCGGCGCGGGGCTCCGAGGCGCGGACCGCCGGCGCGAGCCATGGCTGGGACGCGGACGCCGCCCGGGCCGAGGCGCGGCGGCCGAGCGAACGCCGAGGCGCGCCCGGCCATCGGGCGGCGCCGCCTGCGGACACGCCGGCGGTGCCATCAGCCGAGCCGCTCGTCGCGCAGCTCGTGGCGGCCGGGCTCGATCGCACGCTCGCGTGCGAGGTGGCCGAGGCGCTGCCCAAGAAGCGGCGTCGGGCGGCGTCGCTCGACGCGCTCAGAACCGCGCTGTCGGATCGGCTTGCGCCCATCGCGGCCGGCGGGGAGGCCGTCGCGCCGATCGAGGTCTTCGTGGGCCCGCCGGGGGCGGGGAAGACCACGACCATCGCCAAGATCGCCGCCCAGGCCCGCGCCCGCCGTGGCGCCCGCCTGAGCCTGCTGGCCGCTGACGGCTTCCGCGTCGGGGCCGTCGAACAACTGCGGCTCTACGCCGAGATTATCGGCGCGCCCTTCTCGATCGCCCGGACGGCCCACGACGTGGACACGGCGGTGGCCGAGCTGCGGCGCCCGATGCTCGTGGACACGGCCGGCCGGTCGCCGGCGGATCCGACGATGGCGGACCTCTACGCGGTCCTGACCGACCGCGCCGGCGTGCGCACGCATCTGGTGCTGCCGGCGACGACGTCGCCGCGCAGTGCCGCCCAGGTGCTCGACCGCTACGCCGCGGCGCGGCCCAGTCGCGTCGTGCTCACGCGCGTGGACGAGGCCGGGTCGTGGGCGCCGCTCATTCCGGTGCTGCGCGATCGCGGGCTCTCGATCTCCTACCTCGGCACGGGGCAGCGGGTGCCGGACGATCTCGTGACCGTCACGCCGGACGTGCTGGCCGAGATCGTGCTCGGCGGCGAGGCGGTGGCGGCATGAGCGCCGTCGCGGTGGAACCCGGGTTCGGCTGCCGCTCGAGCGTCATCGGCATCACGAGCGGCAAGGGCGGCGTGGGCAAGACGGCGGTCGCCGTCAACCTGGCGATCGCTCTGGCCCGGCGCGGCCATTCGGTGGGCCTCGTCGACGCGGACTTCGCGCTGGGCAAGGTCGACGTGATGCTCGGGCTGACCCCGCGCGCGCATCTCGGCCACGTGCTGCGGGGCGAGCGGGCGCTCGAAGAGACGGTGCTCGACGGCCCCGCCGGTATCCGGGTCGTCCCTGCCGGTTCCGGTCTGCGCGATCTGTCGGCGCTCGACGCCGACCACTGGACGCGCCTGGCTGACGGGCTCGAGCGCTTCCGCGACGATCTGGACTTCCTGCTCATCGACACCGCCGCCGGCATCTCCGACAACGTCATCGACCTGATGGCGGCGTGCCAGCGGGTGCTGATTGTGACGTCGCCCGATCCCACGGCGCTCGTCGACGGCTACGCCGTGACCAAGCAGATCAGCCTGGACGCGCCCGACGCCGAGTTGGGCCTCGTGGTGAACCAGGCGCGGACTCCGGAGGAGGGCGCGCTGGTCTACCGGCAGATCGAGGCCGCGGCGCGTCGGTTCCTCGATCGCCGGCTGGCCTACTACGGTTCGGTGCCGCGGGATCCGGCGCTGGCCGCGTCGGTGCGGGCCCAGCAGGCGCTGGTCGATCGCGCGCCGCACTCGCCGGCGGGCCGCTCGTTTCGCGTGCTGGCCTCCCGGCTCGCGGGCCTTGGCCCGGTGCCGGCGCCCGCGATGCGCCTGCCCGGGCGCACCCTCGCGCTCGCGTATTCCCGTCCGCCCGAGGTGCAGCCGTGCGCATGACCGCGGTTCAGTCCGACGCCGCCGATCACGCCGATCGCGACGAGCTCGTGATGGCGCACGTGTCGCTCGTCAAGACCATGGCCCAGCGGCTTGCGCAGCGCCTGCCGTCGCAGGTCGAGGTCAACGACCTGATGAGCGTCGGCGTCATGGGGCTCATCGACGCGGCCAGCCGCTACAAGGCCGCATCGGGCGTGCCCTTCGAAGCCTTCGCCAGGCGCCGCGTGCAGGGCGCGATGCTCGACGCGCTGCGCGACCTCGACTGGGCGCCGCGGTCGCTGCGCAAGCTGCGGCGGACGCTGGACTCGGCCATCTCGCAGCTCCGCCACGAACTCAAGCGCGAGCCGAACGAGGAGGAGATCGCCGACGCGCTCAACATGTCGGCCGACGAGTACGAGCGGGCCCTCGACCAGGTGCGCAGCCTCGACATCGGCGTCGTCCGGCAGCTGGACGCGACGACCCCCGACGGCGGGTCGCTGCTCGAGCTCTGCATCGACCCCGACGAGGGTCCGGAGGCCCACCTGCAGCGGGAAGAGCTCAAGCGCCACCTGGCGAAGGCCATCGGCCAGCTCCCCGAGCGCGAGCGCCAGGTGCTGGCGTTCTACTACCAGGAAGAGCTCACCATGGCCGAGATCGGCGAGGTGCTGGGCGTGTGTGAGTCGCGCGTGTCGCAGCTTCGCTCGCTGGCGATCTCGCGCCTCCGCGCGACGCTGCGCGAGGCGCTCGGCATCGAGATCAGGGGCAAGTAGCGGAGCGCGCCGATGGGCAAGATTCTGTCGCAGGACGAGATCGACGCGCTGCTGAACTCGGCAGCCACCATGGACATGGGCGTTCCCGCCCCCGAGGGCGCGACGGCCGCCGGCGCGATTACCTACAACTTCCGGCGCCCGGATCGCGTGACGAAGGAGCAGATCCGGTCGCTGCATTTCCTGCACGACCGCTTCGCGCGCAACGTCGCGACGTCGCTCTCGGCCTTCCTGCGCAGCGTGACCGACATCTCGATCGTGTCGGTCGAGCAGTTCGCCTACTCCGAGTTCCTGATGTCGCTGCCGGACCCCACGGCGTTCTACGCCGTGCACGCCTCGCCGCACGACGTGCTGGGCGCCCTCGAGGTCAACCCGGCCATCGCCTTCACGATGGTCGATCGCCTGCTCGGCGGCAGCGGCCAGTCGACCGGCCTGAACCGCGCCCTGACCGAGATCGAGCAGAACGTCGTCGACTCGGCCGTCAAGCTCGTCATCGACAACCTCAACGAATCGTGGCGGGCCCTCGTCGAGGTGGAGTTCTCCATTCACGGCCGCGAGACGCGGCCGCAGATGGTGTCGGTCGCCGCGCCGAACGAGGTGGTCGTGCTCATCGTGTTCGACGTCCGCATCGGCGAGGCCCGGGGCATGATGAACCTCTGCGTGCCGGCTTCGCTCATCGAGATGGCCGGCGCGAGCTTCGCGCAGACCTGGCACCGCACCCGCAAGGACCCGACCGTGCTCGACCGGCAGCGGCTCCACGCGGCGCTCGCGCGGATTCCCGTGGACGTGAGCGCGTGCCTCGAGACGGAGATGGCCGTGCGCGACGTCGTGGACCTCCGGCCCGGCGACGTGGTGTCGCTCGGGCGCTCCGTGAGCGACCCCGTTCGCATCCGCGTCGGCAACACCACGAAGATGGCCGGCCGGCTCGTGCGCCACCGCGGCCGGGCCGGCGTCGCGCTGACCGAGCGCTTCGCGCCCGTCCGCGCCCAGGAAGGACCCGAGACCCATGCCCTCGTTGGACCGCAGCAGTGAACTCCTCTCGGCGTTCGCCCGCGAGTGGGCGACCGTCCTGGGCGCGCTCCTCGGCGGCCCGGCGAGCGTCGAGCGTGTGGCCGATCCCGCCTCCCCCGCCGACTGGCGCATGGACGTGGCCATCGAGGGCGCCGAGTGCGGGTTCCTGACGATCGGCCTCGCCGAGGCCGATGCCGTCGAGATGTCCCGACGGGTCATGGGCCTCGAGGAGCCTCCCCCCGAGGCGGCGGTGCTCGACACGCTGCGGGAGGTTGGGGGTCAGGCGGCCGGCGCGCTGGGTCAGGTTTCCGTCGCGGTCGGCCTGACGTTCAAGGTCGACGCAAGCCACGGCGGGCCGCGTCCGAACGAGACCGCCCAGGTCTTCCGGCTCGCCGTGGGTCCCGACCTGCGCATGACCGTGGCGGGCTGGGCGGCAGTCGTCGCGGCGGAGGCCCGCGCCGAGGCGAACAGTCCGCAGACCGCAAGTGGTTCCGTGCAGGGCAGTTACAAGCCTACCGCGCCGGGCGGCGGCAACCTCGATGTGCTGATGGACATCGACCTGCCCATTACCGTGCGGTTCGGCTCGGCCGACATGACGCTGCACGCCTTGACCCGGCTCGGCCCGGGGTCGGTCATCGACCTGGGCCGGTCGCCCGACGATCCGGTGGAGGTGCTCATCAGCGGCAAGGTTGTTGCTCGGGGGGAGGTCGTGGTCGTGACCGGCAACTACGGCGTTCGCATCACCGAGGTGGTGAGCACGACCGACCGTATCCGGAGCATGGGAGCCTGAGCGATGGAGATGACGAACTGGATTCTCGGTGGCCTCGTGGCGCTCTGCCTCGTGCAGGGCGCGCTGCTCTGGCGGGTGTTCCGGCTGCTCGCCGCGGTGGAGCGGGCCGAGGACCGGCTGTCGCAGTTCAGCGGGGCGCTGGCGTTGCTGACGGAGACCACCGAATCGGGCTTCCGGGCGCTGGCCATCGAAGTGGGCCGGGTCGGCAAGACGGGGGCCGCGGCGGCCGGCAGCAAGTCGACGAACGGGCGCGTGGCCCGCGCCGCCAGGCGGGGCCGGACGATCAGCGAGATCGCGGCGCTCGAGGATGTCTCGGAGGGCGAAGTGCGCCTCCGCCTGCACCTGGCCCAGCAGGCGGCGCGCGCGGCGCGGGAGGACGGTCATGCCACGGTGCGCGCGCGCTGAGTGTGGTCGCTGGCGACCCGATGTGCTGGCCCGTCGCGCGGGCCTGGGCACGCGCGTCGACGGGGCCTGGTACTGCTCGACGGGCTGCCTCGAAACGGCGGTGAGCCAGCGGCTGCGCGTGCCCGCGCGGCTGTCGGTGCGTCCGCCGTCGATTCCGCCGCTCCGGCTCGGCACGCTGCTGCTGCACCAGGGCACGGTGACGCCGGGATCGCTGCGCGACGCGCTCGACGCGCAGCGCCTGTCGGGCCTCAAGCTGGGCGCGCAGCTGCGCGCCATGGGCATTCTGCAGCCCCTCGATCTGCTGCGCGGCCTGGCTGCCCAGGGCGGCGTGGGCTACCTGACGCACGTGGACGTGTCCTGCGTCCGCGAGGCGCCGGGCAACCTGTCGCCCCACGCGCTGCGCGCGCTGGGCGTGGTCCCCGTCGACGCCGATGCAGAGGCGCGCCGGCTGCGCGTCGCGTGCCTCGCGCCGGTGCCGCGCACCGCGCTCGGCGCGCTCTACGAGCTGACGGGTTGGTCGGTCGAGCCGCTCCTCGTGAGCGACGAGCATCTCGAGCCGCTCATGGCGGCCTACGGCGTGGCACGCGATGCCGATCGCCCCGTTGTCGAGACGCACACCGAAACGACGCTGGCGCGCGCCACCGAGCGTGTCGCGCGCGCGGCGGAGGAGGCGGGCGAGGTCCGGATCCGCCAGACGCGCTTCGAGCCGTACCTCTGGGTCCGGCTCGAGAGCGACGACCGGATCGAGGACGTGCTGTGCGCCGAGTCCCTGGGAGGAGAGTCATGCCTGGCGGCGCCTACGTTGCCCTGACCGGCGTCCGGACGCGGATGGACCAGCTGGACCAGATCGCGGCCGATCTGGCCAACGCGACCACTGCCGGGTACAAGGGCGAGCGGAAGTCCACCGTCTCGGCGGCCCGGCCCGACTTCGGCGCCATGCTCGACGCCGCCGTGGACGTGACCGACGGCCCGACGCGCATCGACTTCTCGCCAGGCACCATCGCGGCCACGGGCCGCGACCTCGACGCCGCCATCGACGGCGAGGGGTTCTTCGTCCTGGAGGGGCCGGGCGGCCCGCGCTACACGCGCAACGGCCACTTCCTGCGCGCGCCGGACGGCCGGCTCTCGACGACGAGCGGGTTTGCGGTCGAGGGGGAGAGCGGGGAGATCGTCATTCCCCCGGACGTGCCCATCACGATCGAGCCCGACGGGACCGTGCGCGCGGGCGCGGCCAACGTCGGCAAGCTGAAGGTGGTCACGTTCCAGAACAACGACGTCCTCATCCGCGAAGGCGGCGCGACGTTCCGGGCTCCGGCGGGCATCACGCCCGAGGACGCCGAGGAACCCGTCATCCGCGCCGGAGCGCTCGAGGGCTCCAACGTCTCGGTCATCGACAGCATGGCGCGCCTGGTTGAAGTGTCGCGCGCCTACGACTCGCTGCAGCGCGGCATCGGCGTGGTCATGAACGACCTCGACCTGCGCGCGATCGGCGAGCTTGGACGGAAGTAGGCCCACATGATCAGAGCGCTCTACACGGCGGCCAGCGGCATGAACGCGCAGCAGGCCAACATCGACACGACGGCCAACAACCTCGCGAACGTGAACACGACGGGGTTCAAGAAGAGCCGCACCGAGTTCGAGGATCTGGTCTACCAGCAGATCAAGTCGGCCGGCGCGCCCGTGTCGCCGGCGGGCGACGCGCCGGTCGGGCTCGAAGTCGGCCTGGGCACCCGCGCGGTCGCGACGGCCCGCGACTTCCGCTCGGGCAACCTGCGCGCCAGCAGCAGTCCGCTCGACATCGCGATTCAGGGGCGCGGCTTCCTGCAGGTGAGCCTGCCGAACGGGGAGACGGCCTACACGCGGGCCGGGGCCCTGCACCTGAGCGCCGAGGGCGCGCTCGTGACGGCCGACGGTTACCCGCTGCAGCCGGGCATCACCATCCCCGAGAACGCGATCACGGTGACCATCTCCAAGGAAGGCATCGTCTCGGTCACGCTGTCGGGCCAGACCGCGCCGCAGCAGGCCGGCACGATCGAGCTGGCATCGTTCCAGAACCCGGCCGGCCTCGTCGCGCTCGGCGGCAACCTGTTCGCCACCAGCGCCTCGTCGGGCGAGCCGACCACCGGCGTGCCGGGGACCGACGGTCTGGGCACGATCGCGCAGGGCTTCCTCGAGGAATCGAACGTGTCGGTCGTCGAGGAAATGGTCAACATGATCCTGGCGCAGCGCGCCTATGAGGCCAACTCGAAGGTCGTGAAGGCGTCCGATGAGATGCTCGCCCAAGTCAACAACCTGGTTCGCTGACGCGACCAGGCTGGTCGTCGGCCTTGCCCTCCTGCTCGTCGGCGCGGCGGTGGGCGCCACGGAGGATGTGGCGGACCCGCTCGTGGCCGCGGCCATCATCGAGGCGGTGGAGACACGAGTCGGCACGGGCTTCGACGTGCAGGTCGAGTCGCTCACGGCCCGGCTCGCGAAGCGGGGTGTCGCGGTGGCCGCCGTCCCGGCGCCCGGAGCCCGGCTCGGGCAGCCCGCGCGCTTCACGCTGGTGACCGCCGCGCCGGCAAGCGGCCGTCCGGCGCGCGTCGGGGACGCCGTCGCAACCGTCCGGGTCACCGGCGCGATGGTGCGCGCCGCGGTGCCCATCGCGCGCGGCCAGGCCATCGATCGCCGTCTCTTCGTCGTGCAGGCAGGCGACGCCGGGCGCGCACCCATCGCCGCGTTGCCCACGCCGGCCCAGTTGATCGGCGCCGAGGCCGCCCGCGACATCCGCGCGGGCGAGCTGCTCGCGCCGCCGGCCATCCGCCCGGCGCCGCTCGTCGAGAGCGGCCAGCTCGTCGTGACGGTCGCCACGATCGGCGCCGTCGGCGTCGAGGGCCGCGCCGTCGCGTCGCAGAGGGGCGTGCTTGGGCAGACCATCCGGCTGGTGAATCCCGACACGCGCCGGCTCCTGCGCGGCCGCGTCGTCGGCGCCGGCCGGGTCGAGGTGATGCCATGACGCGTGCACTGTTCGCCCTCGGCGTCGCCGCCGTGCTCGCCGGCGCGGCGCCGGCGCTGGCCCAGGCCGGGCGCACGAACGCCACGGCCGAGAAGCCGCCGAAGGCCGTCGACAATTACGACGAGCTGTACCACCGCTACCTGCGCGCGGCGCGGCTGACCGATGCCGACGCAGCGCCGCCGGCGCGCAACGACTGGATGATCTCGCTCGCGGCGGACCCGCGGGCGCGCCGCGTCAACGACCTGCTCACCGTCCAGGTGGTCGAGGTCATCGCGGCGTCGGGTACGGCCGACTCGTCGCTCAACAAGGAGAGCTCCGGCGCCGCGAGCCTGACGAGCTTCTTCGGGCTCGAAGACAAGTTCCCGGGCTGGCTGGACCCGACCAGTCTGGCGGGCGCTTCGTCGGCGACCGACTTCAAGGGCGGCGGCGTCACCAACCGGACGGGGCAGCTGACGGCGATGATGACGGTCCGCGTCGCGGAGGTGCTTCCCAACGGCGATCTGGTGCTCGAAGGCGCGCGCGAAATCGACATCAACGGCGATCGGCAGATCGTCGTGCTGACCGGCGTGGTGCGTCCCGTGGACGTGCCGCAGACCAACGTCGTCTCCTCGACGCGCATCGGGCAGCTCCGCATCCGCTACTTCGGCCGCGGGCTCATCAAGGACAACCTGCAGCCAGGATGGCTGGTGCGGATTCTGAACAAGATCTTCTAGATCCAGGGAATGGCGAATGGCGAATGACGAAGTGCGAACGCGCGGGAGATGGAGCCGTCCGATGCGGCAATCGGCGGCGGTCGCCGCGGCTTTAGCGCTCCTGCTGCACGCCGCGGCCGCCGGGGCGCAGTCGGCGGCGGTCCGCGTCAAGGATGTCGCCTCGCTCCAGGGCCTTCACCCGGTGCCGCTCGTCGGCTACGGCCTGGTGATCGGGCTCGCCAAGACCGGCGACCGCCGGCAGACGATCTTCTCCGCCCAGTCGCTGGCAAACCTGCTCGAGCGGCTTGGCGTCGGCGTCTCGGCCGAAGCCATGAAGATCGAGAACGTGGCGGCGGTCCTCGTCACCGCGGAGCTCTCGCCCTACGCGCGGGCCGGCTCGCGGATCGACGTGACCGCCTCGTCGATCGGCGATGCGCGCAGCCTGCAAGGCGGCACGCTCATCGCGACGCCGCTGCGCGGACCCGACGGCACCGTCCACGCGCTGGCGCAGGGGCCGCTGACGCTCGGCGGCTTCGGCGGCGGCGACGGCGGCAACGCCATCCAGGTGAATCACCTCACGGTCGGACGCGTCCCCGGCGGCGCGCTCGTCCAGGTGGGGCAGGCCGCGACGCTGCCCGGCGGCGCCGAGGTGGTGCTCGCGCTGCGCGATCCCGACTTCACGACCGCGCGCCGCCTGGCCGAGACCATCAACATGGAGCTCGGCGACGGTATCGCGCGGGCGGCCGATGCCGCCAACATCGTCGTGCGCGTGCCGGAGCAGTTCCGCGGCGCCACCGCGGACCTGATGGCGCGGCTCGAACCGCTCTCGATCGATCTCGACGCGCCGGCGCGCGTCGTGATCAACGAACGCACGGGCACCGTCGTCGTGGGCGGCGGCGTGCGTCTCGGCGTGGCCGCGGTAGCGCACGGGAGCCTCTCGGTCCGCATCGCGACCCGCGTGGAGGTCTCGCAGCCGCAGCCCCTCTCGCGCCAGGGGCAGACGGCCGTCGTGCCGCAGCAGGACCTGCAGGTGAGCGAGGCCAACGCGCAGCTCGTGACGCTCGAGGAAGGCACGACCCTCGATGCCGTCGTGCGCGGCCTCAACACGCTGGGCGCCTCGCCGCGGGACATCATCGCCATTCTCCAGGCGCTCAAGGCGGCCGGCGCCCTGCGCGCCGAGATCGTGATCATCTGATGGACCCGAAGCTCCAGAGCCTCATCGACGTCGCCCGCGTGGGCGCCGTGCGCGTACCCGCAGGCCAGCCGGTCGACCGCGCCGAGGCGGCGCGCCTGGCCGAGGAGTTCGAGGCCGTGTTCGTGCTCCAGATGCTGCGCCAGATGCGGGAGTCGATGGGGCACACCGCCGAGGAGGAGGAGGACACACTCGGCTTCGGCAAGGACGTCATGCTCGACACCATCGACGTCGAGCTGGCGCGCCACCTCGCGCGGACCGGCGGCCTCGGGTTCAAGCAGATCGTGCTCGACGGGCTCGATCGCGAGCTCGCGCCCGGCCGGGCGATCGACAGTGTCGGCGGGCCGACGCCGTCGGGCGCGGCCGCGGGACCGTCGCCGGCGGCGTGGCGGCGCGATCCTGCCGCGACGGTCCACGCGGCCGGCCTGCCGGTCGCGGGCACGGCCCCTGCAGGGGAAGCCGGGGACGCCACGCTGGTCCTCAGCCGCGTGACATCGGCGTTCGGCTGGCGGGCGGACCCCTTCCACGGCCGGACGACGTTCCACGCCGGGGTGGACCTGAAGGCGGCCTACGGCGCGGACGTGCCGAGCGTGAGCGAGGGGACCGTGGCCTTCGCCGGCGAGCAGGGCGCCTACGGCCTGACGGTGGTCGTGGACCACGGGGGCGGGTTGACGACGAGGTACGCGCATCTGTCGGCGGTGACCGTCCAGACGGGCGATCGAGTCGACGGGGGCATGGTGGTGGGGCGGGTCGGGCAGAGCGGGCGGGCGACCGCGGCGCATCTGCACTTCGAGGTGCTCCACCAGGGGCGGCGGCTGGACCCGTCGCGGGCCGCGGAGGAGTTTCAGGCGGCCGGATTAAAGCTCGTGGCACTGGATGTCGATTAAGAGGGCGCCGAGTCCCCGCAACGGGGCGGGCGTAGGAGACGACATGAGGATTCAGGGCAACAGCCCGTACCAGGAAGCCACGGCAGCACAACGACTTGAGGGGAGCGACCCGCGGCGTGCCGCCCGGGCGGGGCAGGGGCCCCGGCCGGCCGGGGACCGCGTGGAGCTGTCTTCCGAGGGCGCGTTCGCGACGAGCGCGCTCAAGGCGGCCGGCGCGTCCCCCGAGATTCGCCAGGATGTCGTGGAACGGGCTCGCCAGAAGCTGGCGGCCGGCGGCGTGGGCCAGGACGCTGAGCGCCTGGCAGACGCGCTGATCGACCACATGCTCGGCCGGTAGTTCCGGCCGGCGTCGGCAGGCGGCGACCGCCGCCGCGACATCCGCGGTCGGCTCGCGCGAGCGAGCCGTTGGAGACGAGGTATGTCTGACCGAAGGGATGCCGCGGTGACGGTCGCCGTCCGTTTGCGCACGGTGCTCGACCAGCTGGGCGACGCTCTGCGTGACGCCGATCTCACGCGGCTCCTTGCCGCCGAGTCGGGCCTGGCGGCGGCGCTGGCCGCCTTTCACGGGCCGCTCGATGCGCCGGTCGACCAGGCGGCGCTGGCCAGCGAGATTCAGGCGCTCCGCCGATCGCTCGATCGCTGCCGCCGCCTCGGGACGACGGTCGACGACTTCCTGCGCCTCTCGACGGGCGTGCTGACGCCCGCGCCCTCCTACGACCGGGCCGGGCGCGAGCGCGACGCCGCACCCGCGCGCGTGCTGGAGGCGCGGTACTGATGTCCATCTTCGGCACGCTCGCGAGCGCCGCCCGCTCGCTCGACGCGCAGCGCTACGGTCTCGACGTCACCGGGCAGAACATCGCCAACGTCAACACGCCCGGCTACGCGCGCCGCGAGGCGCTGCTGACGACGGCCACCACCGCGGATCAGCTGAGCGCGGGCGGCGGCGTCGACATCGCCGGCCTGCGCTCGGTGCGCGACGCGCTGGTCGAGCGGCGGCTGTTCCAGGAACGGCCGGCCATGCAGCGCGAGCAGGTCCTGTCGGAGACGCTGGCCGTCGTGGAGTCGGCCCTCGGCGCGCCGGGGTCGGGCCTCGACGCGTCGCTCACGAAGTTCTTCGATGCCTTCAGCCAGCTGGCCGAGGATCCGCTGTCGGCGCCGGCTCGCCAGCAGGTGGTGCTGACGGGTCAGGGCGTCTCGGCCGACTTCCGCGACCTGGTGTCGCGGCTGTCGCTCGCCCAGAAAGACGCCAACAACCGCATTCGCGCCGGCGTGGACGAGCTGAACAGCCTCGCCACGCGAATCGCGTCGCTCAACGTCGCGATTGGCGCGGCCGGCGCGAACGCGGGCCAGGCGGCATCGGTCGTCGACGAGCAGCTGGCGGAAGTGCACAAGCTGGCGGCGCTGATCGACGTGGAGGTGATCGCGCGGCCTGGCGGCGGGGTGGACGTATCCTTCGCCGGCGGGCAGCCGCTCGTGATCGGGGAGCGCGCGTACGCGGTCACCGCCGTCCCCGCCGGGCCCAACGGCTTCTTCGACATCGTGTCCTCCGGGACGACGGTGACGGGCCTGGTGACCGAGGGCCGGCTGGGCGGGTACGTGCACGCGCGCGACACGGCGATTCCGGCGTACCTCACGGATCTCGATACCCTCGCCTACACGCTCGCCACGCAGGTGAACGCGCTGCACGATGCGGGCTTCGACCGAAGCGGCGCCGACGCCCCCGTGTTCTTCACCGCGCTCGGTGCGCCGGCCGGCGCCGCGAGCCTCCTGTCGGTGAACCCGGCCGTCGTGGCCGACCCGAACCTCATCGCGGCCGCCTCGGTGGCCGGCGCGGTGGGCAACAACCAGCAGGCGCGCGCCATAGCCAACCTGCGGGACGCGCGCGTCCTCGTCGGGGGCACGGCCACGCTGCACGATGGATGGGGGAACCTGCTGTACCGGGTGGGCGCCGACTCGACCGGCGCCAAAGCCGAGCTGCGGACGCGCACGGAAATCGTACGGCAGGTCGAGAACCTGCGCGACTCGGTGTCCGGCGTGTCGCTCGACGAGGAAGCCATGCGCATGCTCAAGTTCCAGCGCGCCTACGAGGCCAACGCGCGGTTCTTCCGGGCCGTGGACGAGGCCATCGACGTGCTGTTCACACTGAAGCGCTGATCGCGGCGAGTGAGGCAACCGACATGCGCGTGACCTTTGGGACGACATTCCGGAACGCCGCGGGCGAGCTCGCCCGCGTGGCGGAGCACATGGCGGAGCGCCAGCGGCAGGTGACCTCCGGCCGGAAGATCCACACCGTGAGCGACAATCCGAACGCGGCGCTCGGCGCCGTGGCCGAGCGAGCGGAGATGGGCACCGTGGATCGCTACCGGCAGACCGCCGATTCCGCCACGGCGCGGCTGACCGTCGTCGACACCGTGCTCGCCGACGTGATCCAGAAGATCGAGCAGGCGAGCGCGCGCCTCACCGTCGTGCAGGGATCGAACGTCAGCCAGACCGAGCGCGACGCCATCGTGGCCGAGATGGCGGGCATCCGCGACGCGATCTACTCGAGCATGACGACGCAGTTCCGGGGGGCGTACCTGTTTGCCGGCACGGACACGACGACCGCGCCCTACACGAAACTGCCGGGCGGCGCCGTCTCGGCGTATGCCGGCGACACGCAGACGGCCGTGCTCGACGTGGACCGCCAGCACACCGTGCAGGTCACGTTCAACGGCGATGCCATCATGCGCGGCAGCGCGGCGGCCGATTTGTTCACCACGCTCGAGACGCTCATGACGGCCATCGCCGCCTCGGATGCCACGGGCATGGCCGCCGGCGCGGCCGATCTCGCCGCGGCGCACGTCCGCGTGAGCGCGGCTCAAAGCCGCGTCGGCACCGATCTGGCCTCGCTCGACGACCGCCGGGCGGTGCTCGACTCGGCCCGGCGGGCCGCCGACACGCGTCGCGCGGCCTACGAGGACGCCAACATGGTCGAAGCCATCACCGGCATGACACAGGCCGAAACCGCTTACCGCGCCGCCCTCGGCGCCACGTCCAAACTCGGGCAGCTCTCGCTGCTCGACTATCTCCGGTAACCCATGAAACCGCATCCGACCGTCGCCGACGACGTACCGGTCCACGTGCAGACGCGCTTCGGCGCCTTCGACGTGCGCGCCCGGGACATGGTGAGCTTTCCGGAGGGCCTGCCGGGCTTCGAGCAGTGCCGCAACTTCGTCGTGCTGACCGCCGAGCACATCGCGCCGTTCCAGGGACTGCACGCCGTGGACGGGCCTCCCGCCTCGTTCCTCACGATCGATCCGCGGCGCGTGATGCCCGCCTACCGGTGTCAGCTGTCGCGGCACGACCAGCAGCGCCTGAGCGCCGGCGCCGACACGGTCCTGCTGTGGCTGGCCATCGTGACCCTCACCGAGGGCCAGGCGTTCGCGAACCTGCGCGCGCCGGTCGTCATCAACCCGGCGCGGATGGTCGGCTTCCAGGTGATGCCGCTCAACGCGCTCTACCCCCTGCGCCATCCCCTGACCGACGGCGAGTGAGGAGCCCGCGATGCTGGTGTTCACTCGACGACGGAACGAAGCCGTCATGATCGGTGACGGTGTGGAAGTGCGCGTCCTGCGAATCGGACGGGACGGCGTGCGGATTGGCGTGACCGCGCCGCCCGCCGTGGCGGTGCATCGGCGCGAGGTCTACGACCAGATCCGCGACGAGAACCGGACGGCCGCCGGCGGCGACGGGCCGCTGGCGTCGCTCGTGAGCCGGGTGCGGACGCGAATGCCATGACGGTGCTCGACTGGCGGAATCTGCCGACAGCCCGCGTGGCGCCGCTGTACGAGGCCGAAGAGGCCCGGTGGCGGCGCGATCTCTCGTGGGACGCGCGGAGCACGTGGCGGATCGTCGAGGACGCGCGGCGGGCCGGCGAGCTGCCCGGCTATGCGCTCGTCGGCGCCAGCGGCGCCGTCGAGGGGTGGACGTTCTTCCTCGTTCACGGGGACACGCTCCAGATCGGCGCGCTGACGGCGCGCGAAGCGCGCGGCGTCCGGCGCCTGCTCGACGAGGTCATGCAGGCCCCCGAGGCGTCGCTGGCGCAGCGCGTGTCGG
>JBFMCA010000030.1:0-43387 GCA_040754955.1 Acidobacteriota bacterium
CCCCACCCCTCCAAGCCTCCACCCCTCCCTAGTGCACGTGCTCCCCTTCGGGTGCGGGGGCGTGGAGGATGCCGCTGAAGAGCGCCTGGAGCAGCTCGACGCGGTCCGCGAGCAGGTCGAACAACTCGGCCCGATCGAACTTGAGCGCCGTGCCGGGCTCGATCACCTCGGCGTGCCCGGCGAGCGGCGCGCCGCCCAGCGTCTCGTAGATGCCGATGGCGTCGCCCGGGTGTGCCGTGTCGGCGTCGCCGTTCCCCCGGGTGACGCGGACCTCGCCGCGGAGCACGACCAGGATGGAGGGCGTGGCTTCGCTGAGCGGATCGGTGCCGGGCCGGAGCGGCACGTGCTTCGCGATGGCGGCCAGCTCGAGCAGCTCGGCGGCGGTGGCGCGCGCCAGCAGCGGCGAGGCCTGGAGCAGCAGCACGCGGTCCACTGGCTGGAGCCCGTCGTCCACCTTGTCCTGCAGCTTCTTCCACAACCGCCCGTGGACCACCGTGCGCCAGTCGGGCGCCAGGCGCGTCTCGATGAGCATGCGGAAGATGCCCTGCGCCAGCTCGGAGTTCTCGGCCAGCAGCGACAGGAACTGTTCGGTGGTGAGCGACAGGCACACGGCGGGCGTGAGGGCCTTGACCGTCGAGCGCATGGCGCTCCCCTCGAGGTGCTCCTCGAAGCCGATCACCGCCGGCGCCTGGGCCTCGGTGACGCGGTCGTCGCCTTCGGCGATGGCGACGTCGCCCTCGAGCAGGAACTGCAGCGAGTCGGGCGGGACGCCCGCCTCGTAGATGACGCGCCCTGCCTCGTGCCGCACCTGGCGGCCGAGGTCGGCGATGCGGAAGAGCTCGTTGACCGAGCAGAAATCGAAGAGGCGGAGCTGCCGCAGCCGCTCGGCCAGCTCCACGGCCGGCAGCGGTTCGAGCGGGGCGGCGCCGTCGCGCTCCGCGGTCCGCCGCGAGAGCACCCATGCGGCGGCCTCGGCCGCATAGCCGTGGCCGGCGTCGCGCGCGTGTTCGAGGTCGCCGAGGAGCCGGTCGAACCCGCGCGCGCCGGCCAGGTACACGGCCGTCGCCGCAATCGCCTGATCCTCGTCGTGCACGAGCTGCGCCAGCGTGTCCTCCACGTCGCGCGCGCGCGTCTTGAAGATGACGTTGCCCTTCCGCACCCGTTCGTCCTCGGGCATGTCCTCGAGCAGGAGCATGACGCGCTTGCGGATGTCGCCGGTGAGGAGGTTGTCGAGGAACTCCGTGGCGCTCGATCGCGTGCGGGCATCGCCGACGCGCAGCGAGCGCCGCACGGCGCCGATGTCGTCGGGCGGATGGATGAGCGACAGCAGCCGGAACACGCGATCGACGGCCCGCTGGTGCTTCTCGGCCAGCGCCCGGGCGAGCATCGACGAGGGATCGAGCCCGCCCGTCACGAAGAGGTTGTGGTGCAGCGTCAGCGCGTCGAAGGCGCGCGTGGTCTCGAGGGAGATCTGCCGCTCCGCCACGCTCGTGTCGATCCGCAGCTCCGGGTGGGTCCGGTGCAGCCGCTCGATGGCCGCGCCGGCCTTGAAGCGCACGAAGCCGTCCCCGTCGTCGAGCGCCGCGATCAGCACGTCCATGGATCGCTGGTAGGGCAGCAGCGCCAGCGTCGACGGCACGTGCCGGCGAACCCACGGATGCTCCTCGCGGTCCTGGAGGAAGTAGGCGAGGGCGTCCACGACCGGCTCGCCGTAGCTCACCAGCACCTTGCGCGCCGCGCCCTTGAGCAGGTGGTTCCGGAGCAGCGCCACGAGCGGCGGCACGAACAGGAAGTCGCCCCCGCCGAGGCGCTCGGCGCTGAGAATGGCTTCGCGCGCCACCGTGACGTCGCGGTCGTAGATGAGCGGCACGAGCAGCGGCCGGAAGCGCGGCTGGTGCAGCCGCCCCAGCGCGTGCGCCACCTCGCGCCGCACGGGCGCCGCCTGCGACCGCGTGTCGCTCGCCAGCCGCTGCAGCGTGTCTTCGGCCGCCCGGACGTCCGCTTCCTTCGTGCTCGACGCGAGCGACGCCGCGGCCGTGATGGCCAGCCGCGGATCGTCCGACGTCAGGTACGGCCGCATCAGCTCCACGGCCTCCTCGTGCCGCACGGCCGCCAGCGCGCGCACCGCCGCCAGCCGCACCTCGCCGTCCTCGTCGGCGAGCGAGCGCTCGATGCCCGCCAGCCACGCCTGCGCCGCCTTCGGGCCGAGCGCCTCGGCCAGCCTGAGCGCGCGCACCCGCACCTCCGGCGATTCGTGGTGCAGCAGCAGCGGCGAGACCAGCTGCCGCTTGTCGAGCGACTCGAGCAGATCCACGGCGTAGATGACCCGGCGCGGCTCGGGCCGCGAGAGCTGCCCGACCAGCGTCTCGATGGTCGTCAGGTCCGCGGTGTCGAGCCGGATCTCCGCCGGTTTCACCTCCTGCTCCTCGATGCTCCTGCGGAACGCGCGCAGGTACTCGCGCCGCGCCCGCAGCGCGAACACGATCCACGCCACCGTCATCGTCAGGCTGGCGAAGCTGAGCTGCTGCCACGTGAGGCCCAGGCCCCAGTCCTTGATGAGCACCAGCAGGAGCAGCGCGCCCAGCCCCTTCGACAGCCGGTCCATCGTCACGTCGATGAACGGCTTGGCGCGGTACTTCAGGTCGAGCGGCAGCGGCAGGAACAGGATCTCGCGCGACGTCTTGTCGACCGTGTAGCGCAGCGACGTGTCCAGCACGCGCGCGACGCCGGCCGTCCAGAACGCCCCCACCGTGAGCATGAGGATGCCCGTGGCGCCGAGGCTGACCGGCAGAATCATCAGCGCGAAGCCGATGCCCAGGAACCGGTGGATGCGGCTCGTCAGCACCACCTGGATGAAGAAGCCGATGAGCGACAGGTAGACGATGATCTGCGCCAGTAGCGCCGCGACGGCGTCGGTCGAATCCGCCGACTCGGCCGCCGCCATGTTCAACTGCTGCTCGACGATGGCCGCGCCCACCGCCGCGAAGGCGATGACGCCGGCGATGAGCTGCAGGTGGCGCGAGCTGAGCAGCAGCCGGATGGCCTCTGCACCGCCTACGCCCTCCTCGTCGCCCGCCGCCGCCGCGTTCGTCGACCCGGCCGCCTGCTCGCGCCGGATCACGAAGACGACGATGAGCAAACACGCCGTCATGATGGCCGCGCTCACGAGCAGCATCGTGTGCGAGCCGAACTCGGTGACGAGCGCCGCCGTCAGCCCCGCCCCCGTCGCGCCCCCCAGGCTCGCGCCGCCGCCGATGAACCCGAACAGCCGCTTCGCCTGCCGCGCGTCGTAGATGTCGTTGGCGATGATCCAGAACTGGCTGATGAGCAGCAGGCCCAGGATGAGCCCGTACAGGTAGAACAGCACCGAGACCCATTCGGCGCCCACGCGCGTGAAGAGCAGCCAGAACGCCACGAGCAGCCCGATCATGGCCGCCTGCGTCACCGGCACGGTCCACCGCCGCGGCACCCGCGCCATCACGCGGCTGTACAGCTGCATGATGACGCCGATCACCAGACCCGAGCCGAACTGCACCCACGGCAGGTTGTCGGCCCCCAGGCTCCCGATGAACTCCGACCGCGTGATCGGCTTGACGATGTTGTAGCTGGTCATCGCCAGGAACGAGTAGGCGAACATCAGCAGCGCCGTGAGCGCCTCGCCGGGCCGGATCTGCGCGAAGGGGCTGAACAGCCGACGGATCAGCGTGCCGGACGGGGGTTCCGTCATGGTGGGGTCAAGGCGGGATCTTACTCTAAGGTACACTCGATGACGTCCTCGGGATGGTATCGTCCGTCGCCAGATTCTTCGGCCTGAGCCCCCGCGAGCTCCTCAGGGCGCTGCCGCTCTTCGCCTACCTGTTTCTCACCATTGCCAGCACGGTGGCGAGCAAGGCCGCGCGTGACGCGCTGTTCCTCGATCGCTTCGATGCCACGGCCCTGCCCTACGTGGACATCGCCATCGCCCTCCTCGTCGGCGTGGCCGTCTCCCTCTACATACGTGCCGGCGCCCATGCCGGATTGCGCAACCTCCAGATCGCCAGCCTCGCCTTCTTCGCGGTCACCGCCGTCGGCTTCTGGCTGGCGGCCGGCGACCGCGCGCGCGAGGAGGTCCTGTTCGTCGTCATCTACATCTGGGTGGGCGTCCTGGGCGTGCTGGCGCCGATGCAGGTCTGGACCCTCTCGAACTACGTCATGACCACCCGCGAAGCCAAGCGCGCCTTCGGCCTCATCGGCGCGGGGGCCATCCTGGGCTGGATCGTGGGCGGCCTGGCGACCAGCCTCACCGTCGGCCGCTTCGGCACCGAGAGCATGCTGCTGGCCGTCGCCGCCATGCTGACGGCGTGCATCGGCCTCGTCGTCTACGTCTGGCGCCACCGGCCCGACTACCTGAAGGCCGACGCGCGCGACGTCGCCGAGCCCGCCGGGGCCGAGGCCGGCTGGGGCGGCATCTGGGGCAGCCTCGCGCTCGTCCGCGAGTCGCCGTACCTGAAGGCCATCGCCGCCGTCATCTGGCTCTCGGCCTTCGCCACCACCATCGCCGGGTGGCAGTTCAAGGCCATCTCGAAGGCGCACATTTCCGACACCGACGAGCTGGCCGCGTTCTTCGGCGTCTTCAACGTCGTGGCGGGCCTCGCGTCGCTCGGCCTGCAGCTCCTGTTCACCAGCCGCCTGCTGAAGAACGCCGGCGTCGGCGTGGCGCTCTTCGTCGTGCCGGTCGCGCTCATGGTCGGCTCGGTGGGCGTGCTCGTGCTCGGCTCGCTCCTGGCCGTCTCCGCGCTCAAGGCGAGCGACCAGGTGCTCCGGTATTCCATCGACAAGGTCACCGTCGAGCTGCTGTACCTGCCCGTGCCCGCGGCGCTCACCTTCCGCGTGAAGGCGTTCATCGACACCGTCGTCTACCGCTTCGGCGACGCGCTGGGCGGGCTCGCCGTGCTCGTGTTCGCGGCGTGGCTCGGCCTCACGCCCGTGCAGATGGCCTGGGTGTGTCTGGTCGTGCTCGGCGTCTGGATTGCCGCGGCCATCGTGGCGCGCCGGCAGTACGTGGCGAACCTGCAGGACACCATCCACCAGCATCGCGTGGACACCGAGCGCGCGACGGCGCCGCTCATCGAGCGCGTCACGGCGGACCTGCTGGGTCAGCAGCTTGCGGGCGGGCTCGACGAAGTGCTGCACGCGCTGGGCGTGCTCGAGATGGCCGCCGACAGAGCCACGCATCCGGCCCTGCCGCGGCTGCTCCGGCACGAGTCGCCCGAGGTGCGGCGGCGGGCGTGCGCGCTGCTGGCCCGCGCCGGCGACACGTCCGTCGCCCAGGAGGTGGAGCGCCTGCTCTACGACGACCATCTCGAGGTCCGCACCGAGGCGCTCCTCTATCTCACCGAGCACCTGCACGTCGATCCGCTCGAGCGCATCGAGCAGCTCGGCGACTTCGCGGACTTCTCGCTGCGCGCCGCCATGGCGGCGTTCCTGGCCCGGCCCGGGAAGGCGCAGAACCTGGACGCCGCGCGCCTCATCCTGGCCAGGATGGTCGAGGAGCCTGGACCGGAGGGGCAGCGCACGCGGCTGGAGGCCGCGCGGCTGCTCGCGCACCTGCCCGACGTCTTCGACCGCGAGCTGCGGCTGCTGCTGCAGGACGAGGACGTGGAGATCGCGCGCGCCGCCATCGAGGCCGTGGGCGCCCTCCGGAAGCGCGCGTTCGTGCCGCGCGTGCTCGAGCGGCTGGGCGAGCCCCGGCTGACCGGGCCGGCCGCCGCCACGCTCGCCGGATTCGGCGACCGCATCGTCGGCACGCTGCGCGACGCGATGGTGGACGAGAGCATGCCCATCGCGGTCCGGCGCGAGCTGCCGCTCGTGCTCCAGGAGATCGGATCGCGCTCGGCCCAGTTCTCGCTGCTCGAGAGCGTCCTCGACGGCGATACCGTCCTGCGCTACCGCGTCATCACCGCGCTCAACAAGCTCGGCCAGCTCCATCCCGAGCGGCAGGTCGACCGCAAGGTGGTCGAGACCGTGCTCGCCGCCGAGATCATGGGCCACTACCGCTCGTACCAGGTGCTCGGCACGCTGGGCGCGTCGCTCGACGACGAGGCGGACCCGGTGGTGCGGGGGCTGCGCGAGTCGATGGCGCACGAGGCGGAGCGCATCTTCCGGCTGCTGAAGATCATGTACCCGGACGCCGACATGCACAGCGCGCACGTGGGTCTGCAGTCGCGCGATGTCGTCGTGCGCGACAACACCATCGAGTTCCTGGAGAACATCCTGTCGCCGCCGCTACGGTCGGTGCTGCTCCCGCTCTTCGATCGCGCCGTGTCGGCGAAGGACCGCGCGAAGATGGCCAATCGCCTCATCGGCGCTCCGCTCGGCGGCCGCGAGGAGGCCATCGAGGTGATGCGCCTGAGCAGCGACCCGTGGCTCCAGTCGTGCGCGGCGTACGCCATCGGCGAGTTCCGCCTGATCCGCTTCGCGGAGGATCTGGACCGGTGGGCCGTCCACCCCGACCCGCTGCTGCAGGCCGCGGCCATCGACGCGCGCGAGAAGCTCAAGCGCGTCGCGGCGGCGGACGCCGGCGTGGGGATGATCTAGAGGCTTGGAGGGGTGGAGGCTTGGAGGGGTGGGTTCAGCGGCCGCGGGCGTCACGGAGCGCATGCTCGAAGGCCGCCAGGAGGTCGCTCTGGCCGAGGGCCGACTCGAGCAGCCCGAGGACATGTCGGACCCGCTGTTCGTCGATGGCGGTCCGCTGGATGGTCAGCAGCCACCGCAGGTCCTCCTGGTCTTTCGGGCGGCCGGCAAGCACTTTGAGGATGATCAGGTCGGAGACGTCCACGACGGGCACGGCCACGCCGTCGATCTCACACGTGAGGGCCCGCTCGAGGAACTCCTCTTCGAGACCCGGGCCGGCCAGCACGATATCGACCGGAAGGCCGCTCGCTTGATGCACCAGCGGCACCACGCGCGACCGCTCGATGAACTGTGGGTCGGAGAACCGGCGGTCGAACCCGCAGCCTTCCACGAGAGGCAGCCAGTCCGATGTTGGCCTCCCGGCCGGCGCGCGCGCTGTGACGTCCACGTCGGCGGTCAGGCGGGCCACACCGTACACGATGGCGGCCTGGGCGCCGAAGAGGTACCAGCGGATGCCGGCGGCTGCAAAGCCGCGGCCGAGATCCGCGAGCAGTTCAGCGACCGGCGAACGCACGGGCCGCGCGATCAAGTCGCTCGCGCATTCGGGTGTGATGGTCGAAATCGTCCGCGCGTCTCTCGGCGTCGGCGAGCCGCACGCCCAGTCGGCGCGCGTGCGCGACGAGGTCGGTCGCCGCGCGGCGCGCCGGCCGTCCACCCTCGCGCCGGAACCGCTCGGCCCAGTACGCCAGCCGGCGGCGATCGGTGGCGGCCCAATCGCGGCGGGCAAACGCGCGCAGCTCATCGGGGTGCATGCCGACATCTTACCAGTCCACCCGGATCGGCGAGACTCTCACTCGACGTCCGGCCGCAGTGCCGCGACGGGCCCGCCGGTGGTGCCGTAGACTGACGACTGACGACTGACGACTGACCACTGACGACTGACCACTGACTGCTGACCATGCCCGATTCCGCCCAGCCGCCTGCCGTGGCGTTCGAGGAGGTGGCCTTCGCCTTCGACGACCACGTCGTCCTCGACAAGATCAGCTTCACCGTGCCGGCCGGCAGCATGCGCATCATTCTCGGCGGGAGCGGGGCGGGGAAGTCGGTGATCCTCAAGCTCATCCTCGGCCTCTACCGGCCCGACGCCGGTGTGATCCGCGTGAACGGCGAGCGCATCGACAACCTGCCCGAGCGACAGCTCCTGCGCCTGCGCGCCGACATCGGGATGCTCTTCCAGGAGACGGCCCTGTTCGACTCGCTGACGGTGGAGGAGAACGTCGGCTACCGGCTCTTCGAGGAGCTGAGGCTGCCGCTGGAGCAGGCGCGCGCGCGGGTGGCCGAGGTGCTGGGGTTCGTGGGACTCGCCGGCCTGGGGCAGCGCCTGCCGTCGGAGCTGTCGGGCGGCCAGCGCCGCCGTGTGGGCCTGGCGCGCGCGGTGGCGGCCGAGCCAAGCCTGCTGCTCTTCGACGACCCCACGACCGGCCTCGATCCGGTCATCGCGTCGAACGTCAACGACGAGATCGTGAAGCTCCGCGATCTCGGGCGCGCCACCTCCATCCTCGTGACCCACCAGATTCGCGACGCCTACGAGATCGCCACGCGCGAGGTGGCCAGCTCGAACGGTCAGGTCACGTTCCGGGATGCGAGCCCGAAGACCGCGGCGCGCGTCCGCTTCATGCTCCTCCGCGACGGGCGGATCGGCTTCGAGGGCAGCGCCGACGAGCTCCTGGCGTCGGAGGACCCCTACATCAGGGAGTTCCTCTTCAACACGCTGCCGCCCTGGTGAGGGCGGCTCTCGAGCCCCAGGCGTGCTATTCTCGGGCCCTCCACGGAGGTCCAGCATGGCCAGGCCGCTTGTCGCGTCGGCGCTGTCACTCGTCCTCGGGAGCCTCGTCGCGGCGCCCGCCGCCGCGCAGAACGTGCCGCGGCTCGACCGCTACGACGGCGTCGCCGTCCGCATCCTCCAGAGCAACAACGCCGGCGACGTCCACCACATCATCGACCCGACGACGAACCAGGTGGCGGGCCTCATCCGCGGCTGCCCGCACGCGCACAACCTGACGCTCCACCCCGGCGCGCTCTACTACTACTGCGCCAACGAGCAGGACAAGACCGTGGACGTCTTCGACACGAAGACGCTGACGCTCGTCCGCCAGATCCGCCTCTCCGAGCGGCCCAACAAGATCGTCGTCAACAAGAAGCACCGCAAGATCTACGCCGCCATCGTCACGCGCACGTCCGCCGTCCTCGGCCCGAACTTCCAGCCGCGCGACCCCGGCCCCGCCCACGCCGTGGTGGACGTCATCGACATCGACACCCACACGCTGGTGAAGAGCATCGCCGTGCACCACCCCGTGCACAACACGTTCGTGACCCCGGACGATGCGTATGTGGTGGCGGGACTCAGGGGCGAGGTGAAGCCGGGCGAGCCGACCATCGAGGTGATCGACCCGAAGACCGACACCGTGGTGTGGGGCATGGAGCTGACCGGCCACCGCCAGTACGGGCGCGACACGCACGAGGTGCGCCCCATGGCTTTCGAGGCGAACCCCGACGGCAGCGTGAAGCGCGCCTTCGCGCAGGCCACCGGCATCAACGCCGTGTTCGTCATCGACTGGGCGCAGCGCAAGGTCGTCAACCTGCTGTGGCCGCCGAAGCTGCCGCTCTGGAAGCAGAACGGCGACGGCATCCAGACGGGCGACATGCACGGGCTCGAGGTGCTCCCGGATCGATCCGCCGTCTGGGCGTCGAGCCGGCTCGACAGCCGCATCTACGGCTGGAGCCTGCCCGACCTGAAGTACATCGGCGCGGTGGAAGTGGGGCCGAGCGCCAACTGGATGACGGCGACGCCCGACAGCCGCTACATGTACGTGGCCGTGTCGGGCGCGGACCACACGCTGGCCGTGGATCTGAAAGCGCTGAAGGTCGTAGCGAAGATCCGGACCGGCGCGCGCCCGGCGCGCATCAGCACGGCGATTCTGCCCCTCGACCGCGTGAATCCGTCCGCCCCGTCCAGCGGGCACCCGAAGGAGTAGCGCCGTGGCTGGCACCGTCATGGCCCGCTGGTCGCGCCGCGCCTGGGCTCCTGCCGCGCTCGGGGCCTTGTGCGCCGCGTTCGTTGGCGCGCTCCTGACGCCGGCAGCAGCGCAGCGGCCCGCGGTCTTCCCGACGCCCGCGGACATCGAGGCGTACCGCAACACCGTCGAGAGGGTCTTCCTCACCGACCGCGGCGGCACCACCCCGGGCTACGCGGCCTGCGTGATGTGCCACACGTGGCAGACGAAGGTGCGCTTCTCGCTCGAGACCCCCGCCACCGACGCGGGCTGGACGGTGGAGCAGTCGCGCCGCAACTTCGACGTCGTGACGAAGCTCGTGAACACCGCCGCGCCCGAGACGAGCCGGCTCCTGCTGAAGCCGCTCGCCGGCAACGCCGGCGGGATGGGCCACACGGGCGGGGACTACTGGGCGTCGCGCAGCGACCCGGAGTACCAGGCGGTGCTCGCGTGGATCAGGAGCCTGCCCGCGGATCGCTATGTCGCCGCCGCCGAGCCGCCGGTGGACTTCGAGTTCTTCCGAAGCTGCGTGCAGCAGGTGTTCGCGACGCCGCGCGAGGGGCACATCACGTGCAGCAACTGCCACGCGGCCGGCCTCATCGGCTTCGCGCCCGTGCCGGCCAGCGGCGCCGCGTGGTCCGACCAGGAGGCGCGCCGCGCCTTCTCGGTGATCACACGCCTCATCATCCCCGGCAACCCCGAGCAGAGCCGCTTCCTGCTCAAGCCGCTCCATCCCGACGGCGGCGGCAGCTACACGCACAACGGCCCGCGCCGGTGGCAGAGCCGCGATGATCCCGAGTGGCGCATGCTGGCGGCCTGGGTGCGCGGCGAGCGCAAGGGCACGAGCTGCCAGTGACGGGCGGCGGTTGGGCACGGGCTATGATGGCCGCGTGCCCACCATCGCCCGCGCCGCCGCCGCGCTCGTAGCCGTTGCCTCCCTCGCCACCGCTCTCGTCGCGCAGGCGCCCCCGTCCGTCGTGCCGCCGTCCGCGCCGCTCTGGGTGGACGTCACCGCCGGCGCTATCGGACGCACTGGCTTCTGGACCAACAAGGTCGAGATTGCCGACCTCGACGGCGACGGCCGGCCCGACCTGCTCTTCGCCAACGGCGGCGACTACTCCACGCCCGGCGCGCCGGAGCCCAACCAGGTGTTCCTCAACACCGGCAGCTTCCGCTTCAGGGAGGCGACGACGGAGATCCTCGGCCTCGCGCCGGATCTGGCCCGCGTCATCAAGGCGCGCGACCTCAACGCCGATGGCCAGGTGGACATCATCGTCGGCACCACGTACCAGGCCCGGAGCCGCCTCTACCTGGGCCGCGGCCAGGGCCGCTTCGACGAGGTCACGGCCACGCACCTGCCGGCCGTGCCGCTCAGCGTGGGCGATGTCGAGATTGGCGACGTCGACGGCGATGGCGATCTCGACCTCGTCCTTGCCGACTGGGGCCCCGGCAACAACATGTCCAACGAGGGCGGGCGGACACGCCTGTGGCTCAACGACGGCGCCGCCCGCTTCACCGACGCCACGGCGGAGCGCATGCCCGACATCAACGTCCGCTTCTCGTGGGACCTCGAGCTCGTGGACGTGGACAACGACGCCGATCTCGACGTGCTGGTCTCCTGCAAGCGCTGCGGCGGGAGCTACCTGTTTCGCAACGACGGCGCGGGCCGCTTCACCGACGATCCGCGCGCGCTGCCGCAGTACACCAACAACTACGAGCTCGAGGCCATGGATCTCGACGGCGACGGCTTCCTGGATCTCGTGACGCTCAATGACGGCGAGATCGTCAGGGAAGTCGGGTCGAGCCGGCGCGAGCACGTCTTCAGGAACGACGGCAAGGGCCGTTTCCGCGACGCCACCGAGACCTGGTGGCCGCCCGCGTCCAACGTGGGCGAGGACGACAACATGGTGGCGTTTCTCGACGTCGACTCCGACGGCGACGCCGACTTCGTCGTCGGGTCGCTCAGCGGCCCCGACCGCCTGCTCGTCAACGACGGGCGCGGCCACCTCACCGTGCGCCTCGATGTATTCGGCGGGGAGGACACACCGGGCACGCTCGGCCTGGCGCTGGCCGACCTCGACGGCGACCATCGCACGGACGTGGTGCAGGGGCAGGGCGAGCACAAGACGGCCATCGACGAGCGCGTCTTTGCGGGCCGCGGCCTTGCGCCCGACACCGCGCCGCCGTCCGTCAGCATGGTCGGCACGCGCGACCTGGAGAACGGCCGGCGCCAGGTGCATGCCCGCGTGCACGACCGGAAGAGCCCGAGCCTGCCCTTCGAGTGGCGGAGCGTGGTCGTCGAGTGGACGCTGCCGTCCGGCCCGCGCACCGCGCCGATGACGTGGTACGGCGAGTACCTCTGGCGCGCCGACTGGCCCGCGGACGTGCCGGCCGCCGCAACGTTCCGCGTCTGCGCCACCGACGCCGCCGGGAACCGCGCGTGCGGCGGCTGATCGCCGGCGTCCTGCTCGGCCTGCTGGCCGCGCCGGCGCTGGCCCAGCCGCCGCCGGCGCTGGTGATCGAGGCCTCGCCCGATCTGGCGGCGGCGCGCGAGCGGCTCGAGGCATTCGACGCGCGTCCGCTCGCCATCATCCTCCGCCTCGTCGGCCTCGACGATCCTGGTGAGCCCATTCGCGTCGTGCTCGCCGGCGACGAGAGCCCGGCGGCGCGGCAGGTGTCGCCGTGGACGGCCGGCTTCGCCCTCCCCGACATCGGCCTCATCGTCCTGTTCCCGTCCCGCGCGCCCACCTACCCGCACGACACGCTCGAAGACGTTCTGCGCCACGAGGTGGCGCACGTCCTCATCAGCCGCGCCGCGGGCGGCCGGCCCGTGCCGCGCTGGTTTCACGAGGGGCTGGCCGTCGCGGTGGAGCGGCCGTGGGGCATGAAGGACCGGTCGCGCCTCGCGGCCGAGCTGCTCGTCGGGCCGCGCCTGACGCTGGACGAGATCGACGCGCTCTTCGACGGCGACCAGGCCACCGCCGCGCGCGCCTACTCGCTGGCCGCCGCCGTCGTCCGCCACCTGATGCGGGAGCACGGCGAGGGCGCGCCCGCCGCCATCCTGAGCGGCCTCACGGACGGGCAGCCCTTTGACGAAGCAATGGCGGGTGTGACGGCGCGGAGCGTGCGGCTGGTGGAGGAGGAGTTCTGGGATCGGCAGCGGACGTGGACGCTCTGGATTCCGCTCGTCACCTCGTCCACTGTCATCTGGCTGCTCGTCACGGCCATCGCGGGCATCGCACGGCGGCGCCGGCGCCTGCGCTCCGCCGAGATCCGGCGGCGGTGGGCGGCCGAAGAGGGCGCGGCGGGCCCCGACGCGCCGCAGGACGCCGGCGCGGGCGGGCCGGACGACGCGGCGGCGGGCGCCGCGGACGGGTGGGCGCCGAGCAGTTCGCCGCCGTCCGGACCGCATGACGAGCGCGAGCGCTGACGCGGCGGGATGTGGTAAAACCGCACAAACCTGGTCCCCGCGGGAGTCCGCCATGGACGAACAGACCGGCGTGGAATCGTGCCGATGGGCCAGGCCGACCGTCCGCCTGCCCTACCCGCAGTGGCTCGAGAGCGAGCAGAAGCCCTGGACGTGCTTGCGTGATGCCCAGCCCAATTCGCTCGAGGACACGGACATCTGCCACGACTGTCCGCGCTGGGAATCGCGCCGTCTCGACGTGAGCCGCGACTGACCGCGCGGCCGCCCGGCGCTGACGATGCGGCCGCATTCGCATCGAACGCCGTGCGCAGCCGACGCGGCCGATTCGCTCCGACCACCGGGCTCCGCCGGCCGGAAAACCGCGGCTCCGGCGATCGATACTCCAAAAGAGCGGGTTGGGGTCGCGCATAGGAGTGTCGCCCCCATCCGGGGTCCCCGGCGCGCGTTGTCTGCGCGCAGGGGTGGCGTCCCCAACCCGTTGTCGCGCGCCTGCGCTCGCGGTTTTCGCGACCATGACGGCCGGCTCCGCACGGTGGTCTGAGCGAATTGGCCGCCTCGGCCGCGCGGCGCTGACGGCCGGCTCCGCACGGTGGTCTGAGCGAACTGGCCGCGTCGGCCGCGCGGCGCCAACGGCCGGCCGCGCACGGTGGCCGAGCGAGCGCGGCTGCCTCGGCCGCGCGCCTACGCCAGGATGTCGTGGATGACCGTCCCCGAGACGTCGGTGAGGCGGAAGTCGCGGCCGCTGTAGTTGTAGGTGAGCTTCGTGTGGTCGATGCCCAGCAGGTGCAGGATGGTGGCGTGCAGGTCGTGCACGTGCACCGGTTTGTCCACCACCTTGAAGCCGAAGTCGTCCGTCTGGCCGTAGGTGATGCCGCCCTTGACGCCGCCGCCCGCCAGCCACACGCTGAAGCCGAACGGGTTGTGATCGCGCCCGCTCTGCGTGACGCCGGCGCCGCCGCCCACCTCCACGACCGGTGTCCGCCCGAACTCCGACCCGCATACCACGAGCGTCGAGTCGAACAAACCGCGCCCCTTCAGATCCTTGATGACCGCCGCGAACGGCTGGTCCGAGTCCTTCGCGTTCTTCCGGTGCTGCTGGATGTCGGCATGCGCGTCCCACGGGTCGCCCTTGGCGTAGTAGACCTGCACCATCCGCACGCCGCGCTCGACCAGCCGGACGGCCATGAGGCATCCGCGGGCGGTGCTGCCCGGGCCGTACAGCTCGAGCGTGGCCCGGCTCTCCTTGCGGATGTCGAACACCTCGGGCGCCTCGGTCTGCATCCGGTACGCCACTTCCATGGATCCGATGGCCGCCTCCAGGTTCGGATCGGCCGGCGCGCCCGCGCGGCGCATCTCGTCGAGCTTCTCCAGCAGGTCGATCTCGCGGCGCTGCTCGGGCAGCGTGAACTCGTCGTTGTGGATGAACGAGATGAGCTTCTTCGGGTCGAACTCCTTGCCGACAATCTGGTCCGGCCGCTCCACGCGGCTCGGGATGAACGTCCCCTGGTGCACCGCCGGCAGGAACGCGCTGTTCCAGAGCGGCGGCCCCACCGTGGTGGGCACGTCGGGGCAGAGGACGACGAAGCCGGGGAGGTTCTTGTTGGCGGTGCCGAGGCCGTAGGTGAGCCAGGAGCCGAGCGATGGCCGGCCCACCTGCGTGTGGCCGGTGTTCATCATCAGCATCGACGGCTCGTGGTTCGGGATGTCGGTGTGCATCGAGCGGATGACGCAGATGTCGTCCGCACACGCGCCCACGTGCGGGAAGAGCTCGCTCACCTCCAGCCCGCTTCTGCCGTAGCGCTGAAACGTGAACGGCGACTTCATGAGCGCGCCGGTGCGCCGCTCGGTGGCCACGCTTCCGCCCGGCAGCGGCTGCCCGTGGTACTTCTCCAGCAACGGCTTCGGGTCGAAGCTGTCCACCTGCGACAGCCCGCCGTTCATGAACAGGAAGATGACGGCCTTGGCCTTGGCCGGGTGGTGCAGCCCGCCGGTGGCCACGGCGGCCTTCGAGCGCTGGAGCGTGGCGGCCGCGGCGCTCGTGCGCGCGACGAGGCTGGCAAACGCCAGCATGCCGAAGCCGCTGCCCATGCGGCAGAGCGCTTCGCGGCGGGTGACGGGCGGACTGGACCTGTGCGACACGCGGAACCTCAGCTCACGAAGATGAACTCGTTCGAGCTCAGCAGAATCTTCACGTAGCGGCCGAAGACGGTGACCGGCAGCATCTGCTCGGCCTCGGCGGCCGGCGCCGTCGCGCCGGGTTTGGCGCCCGCCATCATGCCGTCGGCCTCCGGCGCCCCGGCTCCGGCGGTTTCCTCGTCGGCCGTTGCGGCCTGGTCATTGCGTGGATCCGCCTTCTTGCCCGATCCAGCTTCTTTGTCATTGCCAGCCGCCGCTTTCTCTGCGGCCTTCCGGTCCTCGTACTGCCTGAACGCCTCGGCCTGCAGGAACTCGCGGCCGGCCTGCACTTCCTGCGCCGTCGGCGCGCGGCCGAAGAGCCTGCGGTACACGCGCGCGATGCGCGCCTCATCGTCCGGGGCGTCGGCCACGCTCTCGGCCAGCTTCTCGGCGTGCTGCTGCATGAAGTCGCTGTTCATGAAGAACAGCCGCTGCAGCGGCACGTTGGTGGCATAGCGCTGCTCGGCCGTCTGGCTCGGGCTGGGGAAGTCGAAGAGCTGCAGGAACTCGTCGAGCTGGTAGCGGCTCACCTTCCCGTACACGGTGCGGCGCGTCGCCAGCGGCGTGAGCGGCACCGAGGGTCCGCCCACCTTCGTGTCGAGCGCGCCCGAGACGAAGAGCACCGCGTCGCGGATCTGCTCGGCGCTCAGCCGGCGGCGCGTGTGGCGCCAGTAGAGCCGGTTGTCGGCGTCCTTCGTCATGGCCGTGGCGTCGTGGTCCGCGCTGAGGCGGTACACCGCGCTCCGCATGATCTCGCGGTGGAGCGCCTTCATCGACTGCCCGTTGGCCACGAACGTCTGCGCCAGGTAGTCCAGCAACTCCGGGTGCGAGGGCCGCTCGCCGTTCAGCCCGAAGTTGCTCGGCGTGTTCACCAGGCCCGTCCCGAAGTGCCCCTTCCAGATGCGGTTGACGATGACGCGCATGGCCAGCGGGCTGGCGGCAATCGTCTTCGCCAGCTCGAGGCGGCCGCTGCCCTCGGTGAACGTCGTGCGCGCGCCAGGGCTGAGCACCGTGAGGAAGCCGCGCGCCACCGTGTCGCCCAGCCGCGTCGGGCTGCCGCGCAGGTGCACCTTGAGATCCTCCGGCGCCTCGACGTCCCGCACGCCGTGCACGTAGGCGTACATCGGCGGGAGCGCCTTCTCCATCGCCTCGATGTCCTTGCGCAGCCCTTCGATGAGCGCACGCCGGTCGGCGCCCAGCCGCTGCTCGAGCCCCCAGCCGCGGAAGCGGAGCAGGCCGGGCTTGCCGCGCTGGCCCGGGATGAACGAGTCGGTCTCGAGGTCCACGACGAACACGTCGCGGTAGAGCGCCGTCCGCTCCTTCGTCATGCTCCGCAGCTCGAGGTCGCAGCCGGGGCAGAAGTCGTCGTTCGTCTTGAACTCGTTCGGCTTGTTCGCCAGCTTCCGCGGCTTGGCCGTCGGCAGCGCCCGTGCCCGGATGATGTCGTTCTCCTTCCGCACCTCGCGCTCCTCGAGCAGGACGCCAACGATGAGGTCCTGGAACGCAGTGGCGAGCGCCTCCGCCTCGGCGGCCGTGCCGCCGCGCGCGATCATCGCCTGCCAGTCCTTCAGGTACGGATAGTAGGTGGGCTTCTTCTCGAGGAACGCGAGCCACCGGTCGAACAGCTCGTAGTCGAGCTTCTCGCGCTCGACGACGTCGGTCTTCGGCCGCTTCGGCTCGCCGGCGACCTGCCATGCGGCCTTCATGTACTTCGCCGCCTGGAACGCGAGCGTGCCGGCCAGCTGCTGCGCCTCGGCGTTGGTGTACTCGCCGAGCAGCTCGCGCTTCCGCTCGAGCGCCTCGTCCTGGGCCTTGCGGGCTTCGACAATGGCCTTGGGCGCGAGCGGGTACTCGTGGTACTCGGTGTTGAGGAAGACGCCGGCGAGCGCGTAGTAGTCCTTCGTGGGAATCGGATCGTACTTGTGGTCGTGGCAGCGCGCGCACGCCACCGTCAGCCCGAGCATGCCGCGGCTCACCGCGTCCACGCGGTCGTGCCGCTCGTCGGCGCGCGTGATCTCCACCGCCCCGTTGTCGTAGAACCACGGGCCCAGGCCCAGGAAGCCCAGCGCCGGCAGGTGCCGCAGCCGATCCGGTTCCGGGAGCTTGTCGGCGGCGAGCTGCGCCGTGATGAACCGGTCGTACGGCAGGTCGTCGTTGAACGCGCGGATCACCCAGTCGCGGTAGAGGTACGCGTTCGGGTACGGGTTGTAGCCGCGGCCCTCGGGATCGAGGCTCCGGTAGTCGTCCTCCCCGTAGCGCGCGACGTCGAGCCACCATCGGCCCCACATCTCGCCGTAGGCCGGCGACGCCAGCAGGCGATCCACCACCTTCTCGAACGCGTCGGCCGAGTCGTCCGCGAGAAACGCGTCCACCTCCGCGGGCGTTGGAGGAAGGCCCGTGAGGTCGAGCGTGGCGCGGCGGAGCAGCGTGAGCTTGTCGGCGGCGGCGACGGGCGCGAGGCCCTCCTTCTCGAGCCGCGCGAGAATGAAGCGGTCGATGTCCGTCTTCGGCCACGCCGTGTTCGTCACGGCGGGCGGCGTGTGGCTTGCGAGCGGCTGGAAGGCCCAGAACGCGCGCTGCTCGGGCGTGATGGCCTTCTCGGCCGCGACGGGTGTGGCGGCGTCCGCGTCGGCCGAGCCTGGCCACACCGCGCCGGCCTTGATCCACGCCGCCACCGCCGCGATGTCGTCGGCGGCGAGCTTGGCGCGGCCGCGCGGCATCTTCGGGAAGCCGTCGGCGTGCTCGAGCACCTTCAGCAGCGCGCTTCGCTCCGGGTCGCCCGGCACGAGCGCCGGGCCCGTCTCGCCGCCCTTGAGGAGCGCCTCGCGCGAGTCCACGCGCAGGCCGGCCATGGCGGATTTCGCGTGGCAGGCGTAGCAGTTGGCGGCGAGCAGCGGGCGTACGCGCGTTTCGAAGAGCTCGACGGCGGCGGCGTCGGCGGCGGGCATCGCGCCGGGGGCCTGTTGCGCGGTGGAGGCGCTCTGCGGCGCGGGGGTGGCTGCCGGCTGCGGCGTCGACGCAGGCTCCTGCGGCGCGGCGGCCTGCCAGGCCCGAATGGCCGTTGATGCCAGGAACAGAACGCACACCACGGCCAGGGACCCGCGCCAGACTGATGCCCGCATGGAACATTAAGTATGATCCGTCCGCATGCCCCGGCAAGCGGTTTTCATGGTGGGTCTGGTCCTGGCCGGCTCCGGCATCCTGGCGGCGGGACCTTTGCAGGAGCAGGCGGCGTCGAAGGAACCTTCGCCCCCCGCCGCGATTCCGCTGTCGCGCCTCACCGCCGACGCCGTCATCCCGCTGGCCTTCGAGCCTGGGGCGGTGGCCGTGGCGGACGGCTTGTGGGTGCCGCAGCCCGCGTCGGGCAGCGTCGTGAAGGTGGACGCGAAGCGTAATACCGTCGGCCAGCCCGTGCATGTGGGCGGCGAGCCCTGCGCCTCGCTGGTGCACGCCTTCGACAGCCTCTGGGTCCCCCTCTGCGGCGCCGAAGGTGGCCTCCTGCGCCTGCCGGATCCGAAGCCCGCCGACCCGAAGCCCGAGGCCCGAAGCCCGGAGCCTGAAGCCCGAAGCCCGAAGCCCGCGTTCCCTTCCATCGCCTCCGCCGTCGGCAGCATCTGGCTGGTCACCGATCGCAAGGGCGTTGTCGCGCGCGTGGACCCCGACACGAATGCCCCGGTGGCCGAGATCTACGTGCCCCGCGGCGCCGCCTCCGTGAATTCGGGGTCGGGCCTATTTTCCGGCGCGGACGCGCTGTGGGTGACCAGCGAGGAGGCCGGCCGCCTCACGCGCGTCAATCCTCACAACAACGTCGTGGAAGAGGAGATCCGCGTCGGGCCGAAGCCCGTGCGTCTTGCGGTGGGCGAAGGCGGCGTCTGGACCCTCAACGGCGACGGCACCGTCACGCGTGTCGATCCCAAGGCCAACAAGGTGGTGGCCACCATCGCCCTGGGTGTGGACACCACGCGCGGCGACATCGCCGCCGGCGCCGGCTCGGTGTGGGTGAGCGTCCCAGGCGCGCCCGTCGTCCGCATCGACCCGCGCACCAACCGCGCCACGCACCGCTTCACGGGCGAAGGCGGCGGCGCCATCCTCGTCGCGCACGGCTCGCTGTGGGTGAACGCCGGCGCGAAGGCGACCTGGCGCCTCGACCCGCGTCTGGTGGAGGCGGTGAGGCCGTAGCGTCAGTCGCGCGCGCGTTTCCGAGCGTGCCGCCTGAGGCCCGCTTTCAAGTTCCCCTGCGTCCTTGGCCTGGGCCGACTGCGGAACACTGCGTTGTGGATATCCTCGGACGAGTACCCTGCGACTTCCCGGACGGTCAACCCAGCGTCAGTCGCGCGCGTGGCGACCTCCCGATCGAGCCGTGTGCCGAGTCGGTCGCGCTCCACCTCGAGGTCGTAGCGCGCTTGCAGATTCAGCCAGAACTGCGCGCTCGTGCCCAGGTAGCGCACGAGCCGAAGGGCCGTATCGGCCGAGATGCTTCGCTTGCCAAGCACGATCTTATGCGCCACCCCAACGCGCTTTTTTCGCCGCGACGAGCGTCAGGGCGGCGAAGCGCCCGCCCTCTCTCGGTTCGATCGCCAGCAGATCCGGCGCGACGATGTGCGCGGTGGCGAGGGCCGCGAAGTACGCGGCGATGGTGGCGAGGCCCCAGCGGTGGCGGTAGTCGAACTCCCAGGCGAGGGCGGCCGCGGGGGAGCGGAGGTGCACGATGGTCAGTCGTCCAGGGCCGGCCGGGCGGAGGCGCCCACGTGGCTCACGAAGATCTCGTCGAGCGACGCGCCCGCGAGAGCGTCCGGATCTTCGCCGCCGGCGCCAGCCCGAACGCGGCGCGCAGCTCCTCCGCGTAGCCGTCGTCCCAGCTCGGGTAGAACGCGCGCGAGTAGCGCACCAGTTCCGCCACCGTCATCCAGCCGGGCAGGTCGTGCTCTTCGGAGAGGTAGCCGATGCGTCCGGTCGATCGGCGAATGCCTTCAGCACGACCAGGTCCTCCGCCGAACAGGTCCTGAGGCGCACGTCGACGGGGAACGTGAACTCGCTGGCCCGCTCGATGATGCGCGTCTCAAACGGAAGGCCGGCCAGCGCGATGTCGAGGCCCACCACCGAGGGCGCCTGCAGGAGCACGCGATTCGCCTGGGCGAATGCCGCCGCGTCTGGGATTCTCGGCTCGTAGCGACTCAGGAGCCGCGAGACGAACGCGGCCTCGTTGCGAAATCCCGTCAGGAGGGTGAGGTCGACGTCAACCGTCTCGCGCGGCTCGCCCCAGCGCAGCACGGCCAAGCCGTCGATGAAGCAGTATTGCCACCGTTCACCCTCGCAGAAGGCCTGCAGCTCGGCGGCCGCGCGGATGACCTCGGTCACGGGCGGAGTTTGCGGAAGTACCGCTGCTGGTCCACGAGGCCCGAGGTGGGTTTCGGCGCGCGGGGCGGCTGGCGGTAGTCGGCCGGGCCACAGAGGCGGGCGATGGCCTGATACGCGTCGAGGCGGCGGAGCTCGTCGCGCCGGATGCGCTCCAGCGCCGGTCCGGCCTGCTGCCACGTGCGGACCCAGCGGCGGCCCTCCTCGATCTCGCCGGGCGTCCACGACGCCAGCGCGGATGGCTCCGTCGCCATGCTCAGATGTTACCTGTTGTGACGGTGTTACGCCTGCAGCCAGTAGCTCACCGGGCGGGAGAGGAACTCGTCGAGGGGGATGCCGTCGCCGCCGACGATGAGCGTGCGCGTGGTGCGGTGGGCCTCGGCAAACGCGGCGAGTCCCGGGAAGCCGTCGGGCGCCCGGCCGCTCTTCACCTCGATGGCCACCACCGTGCGGCCGGCGCGGACCACCTCACCGCGGAGGAGATGTTGCGGATCGACAAGGCGCTGGCGATCGCGCTCGACCTGCCGCTGCTCTCGGCCTGACGGCCGCGCGGCGCATTGCGCTAAGACCGTCGAGCTGGCGCCGTCTCGCGGCCGCGCGGTTCTCGCTGCCCTCCGATCTGTGACCTACGGTGACGCACCATCCGCAGAACGCAGACGATGTGTGAATCGCGGCCGTCTGTTGTTGACACGTTCGCCCCCTCACGGCAGGATCGCGCGAGACTGACCCCCCGGTCGGAGCCCCGTCACCGTTCATGACCGTCGCCTTGGACACACCTCCGGCCCCTGGCGAGCTCGTGCGCGTTCGCCAGCGCCGCTACCTCGTCGAGTCCGTCGCTCCGGCCCCTCAGCCCGAGGACCAGACGCTCGTCCGCCTGTCCTGCCTCGAAGACGATGCGGAAGGGGAGGAGCTGGAGGTGCTCTGGGAGAAGGAACTGGACGCCCAGCGCTTCAACGCCGCCGACTGGACGAAGCTGGCGCAGGGCCACTTCGACGACCCGCGGCACTTCGGCGCCTACTACCACACGCTCCGCTGGAACGCCGTCACGTCCACCGACCCCGAGCTGTTCCAGGCGCCTTACAGGGCGGGCATCCGCGTGGACGCCTATCAGCTCGAGCCGCTTCGAAAGGCGCTGCTGCTGCCGCGCGTGAACCTCTTGATCGCAGACGATGTGGGCCTCGGCAAGACCATCGAGGCCGGGCTCATCGTGCGCGAGCTCCTCATGCGCCAGCGCGTCCGCCGCATCGTCGTGGCGGCGCCGCCGTCGGTGACGCTGCAGTGGAAAGAGGAGCTGGACCAGCGCTTCGGGCTCACCTTCGTGGTGTTCGACCGCGAGTACGTCCGGCGGATGCGTCAGGAGCGCGGCTTCGCGGTGAATCCGTGGGGGACGCACTCGCGGTTCATCGTGTCGCACCACCTGCTGCGCGACGAAGACTACGCGTCGCCGCTGCGCGACTGGCTGGGCGACGAGGTGGCCGGCAGTTTGCTGATTCTCGACGAGGCGCACAACGCGGCCCCGGCCAGCGGCGCGCGATACGCCATCGATTCGCAGTTCACCCGGTCAATCCGCGAGCTGGCGCCGCGCTTCGAGCACCGGCTGTTCCTGTCGGCCACGCCGCACAACGGGCACTCCAACAGCTTCTCGTCGCTGCTGGAGATTCTGGACCCCCAGCGCTTCTGCCGCGGCGTGCCGGTGGACACCGCGAAGCAGCTCGAGCCCGTGATGGTGCGTCGGCTCAAGGAAGACCTGCGGCGGCTCGAAGGCGGCTTTCCCGAGCGCAAGGTCGTGGAGGTGGCCATCGACGGCCTGCCGCCCGACGCGCCGGAGCTGCTGCTGCCCAAGCTGCTCGACGACTACAAGACCGCCCGCGAAGAGCGGCTGAAGGACGCCCCGAAGGCCGTTCAGAACGCCTCGTCCCTTGTGCTGTGCAGCCTGCAGAAGCGGCTGCTCTCGTCTATCGAAGCTTTCGCGATGACGCTGAAGGTGCATCGCAGGGCCTTCGAGGCCGCCGCGGCGAAGGCCGCGAGTGCGGATGCCGCGTCTCCCGCGGCGAAGCTGTCGGCGCCCGCGCTTCGTGGACTGCTCGAAGCGCCGGATGCAGACGATGACCGCGCGGACGCGGCCGAGGACGAGGTGGCGGAGCAGCAGGCCGCGGCCATGGAGGCGGCCACCGCCGGCACCATGAGCGGACGCGTCGCGGACGCGTTTGCCCGCGAGCGCGAGCTGCTGGCCCGGATGACCGACGTGGCCGACGCCGCCCGCGGGTTGCCTGACGCGCGCGTCAGCCACCTGGTGGAGTGGGTGCGCGCGCACCCCGACCAGCGGGTGCTGGTGTTCACCGAGTACGGGGACACCAAGCGCTACCTGGAGAAGCAGCTCCGCGCGCGGCTCACGCCCGGCCGGGAGTCGGACCCGTTGATTGCCACTTTCCACGGCGGCATGCCGGACGAGGCCCGGGAAGAGGTGAAGCGGGCGTTCAACAGCGATCCCGCCAGGCACCCGCTGCGCGTGCTGATTGCCACCGACGCCGCCCGCGAGGGCGTGAACCTCCAGAACCACTGCGCGGACCTCTTCCACGTCGACGTGCCGTGGAATCCGAGCCGGCTGGAGCAGCGCAACGGCCGCATCGACCGCAAGCTCCAGCGCGCGGACGAGGTCCGCTGCCACTACTTCTACTACGCGCAGCGCGACGAAGACCGCGTGCTCCGGGCGCTGGTGGAGAAAACCAGAGTCATCCGCAAGCAGCTCGGGAGCCTCGCGCCGGTCCTGGAGCGTCGGCTGGAAGAGCGGCTGGCTCGTGGCTTCGCGCGGCGCGACGTGGACAAGCTGGCCGAGGCCATCGAGGGCGAGCAGATCGACCCGTCCAGGGAGTCCGCGGCGCGCGAGGAGCTGGAAGCCACTCGCGTGCGTGACCATGAGCTCGCGGTCGAGCTTGCCGCGCTGCAGCGGCTCAAGGGGAAGTCGAAGGCATGGCTGAAGCTCGACGAGCACGACCTGCAGCAGGCCATCTCGTGCGGCCTCGAGCTGCTGGGCGAGCCAGGGCTCGCGGCGGCCGACGCGCCAGGCACGTTCACGCTGCCGGCGCTGTCGGATCGCTTCAAGGGCGACCCGTCCTGGATGCACACGCTCGACACGCTGCGCGCGCCGCGCGGGCGGAACCAGGACCTGAACGCCTGGCGGCGCGAGAAGGCCATCCGCCCCGTGGTGTTCAAGGACGAGGGCGCGCTCGACGCGCAGGCGGTGCACCTCCACCTCGAGCACCGGTTCGTGCAGCGGCTGCTTGGACGCTTCCGCTCCCAAGGCTTCGTGCACACGGATCTGCAGCGCGTGTGCGTGGTGCTCACCGACGACCCTGTCGCGCGCGTGCTGCTGCTCGGTCGGCTGTCGCTCTACGGCGATCGGGCCGCCCGCCTGCACGACCAGGTGATGGCCGTGGCGGCGCCGTGGGTGGACGCCGCGGCGCGCAAGGGGCCGCTTGCCACCGACGATCGGACCACCGCCGAGGCGCTGGACCTTCTCGAGCGCGCCTTCAAGAGCGGAAACGGCGCGCCGGCGGCGCCGCAGGTCCGCGCGCGTCTGGCGGCCAGCGCGGCAAAGGACCTTGAGGAGCTGCGGGAGCACCTGGAGCAGCGCCAGGCGCAGCTCGCGAAGGATGCGACCGCCATTCTCAGGAAGCGCGGCGACAAGGAAGCGGCGGAGATGCGCGCCATTCTGGAGAGCCAGCGAAAGCGCATCCTGGACACGCAGAAGAAGAAGGAGAGAGAAGCCGCGCAGCTCACGCTGTTCGCGGCCGACGAGCTGAAGCAGCTGGAGGCCGACAAGCGCTACTGGCACCGCCGGCTGGCGTCGCTGGAAGACGAACTGACGACGGAGCCGGAGCGCATCAGGAAGAGCTACGAGGTGAGGGCGACCCGGTTCGAGCCGGTGGGCCTCGTGTATTTGTGGCCGGTGACGGGATGACGCAGAGACTTGTGGGGGCGATGCGTCGCCCACCAATCCGGTTCGGCCGGCCGGTCCAACTTGCTGAGGGCCTCGTGCTGTCGATGCATCGGCCGGCCGGCCGTTCGGTCGGCCGGTCAACCGCACCTCCGGCCCGTTCAAGCGCTTGGGCAAACTCGCCTGCCTTGTCTGGCTCAAACATCGCCCTGTCCCAGCCTGCGGTGCGGTTGTCGGCCTTTGAAGAGTCGGCCGACCTGAAAGGCCTGCCTGCCGATGCATCGACAGCACGAGGCCCGGCGACCAGTTCGCCTATGCCCGGAGCCGGTCGATGAGCCGCGAAGCCCCCGAGCTGACGATCCACAAGGAATGGCTGGGCCAGATCCAGCAGGTCGGCCTGGTCGTGTCCCCGCACGTGCTGGTGAAGCAGAACGTGGGCATCGACCGGCAGAAGGCGCTCGACGTCCAGACGCGGCTCCGCGCCCTCGGGCCCGAGGAAGCCGACGAACCGCGCGTGAAAGCGTTCCTGGACCTCGCGACGCAGGTGCTGGAATGGCCCGCGGATCTCATCGCCGGCGCGCCCGGCGGCCCGGCGTTGCCCGACAGCCTGACGGTGGCCCTGCCGGAGTACGACGACCGGCTCGCGCCCGACTACGCGCTTCTCGCGCCGGTCGCGGCCGAGGTGTCAGAGGCATCGGCGCAGTACCTGGCACTCATCAGCAACGCCTCGGTCGGCGTCGACCTGGACAAGCCACATCCCGAGCAGAGAGACGGCTGGCGCGCCTCGCCGCACGCACGTTTGGAGCGCCTGCTGCGCGAGTCCGGCGTCTCCATCGGCCTCCTCTTCAACCACACCCATCTGCGCCTCGTCTACGCACCACGCGGCGAGTCCTCTGGCCATCTCACGTTCCGGTTCCAGCACCTGCTCGAAACACAGGGCCGGCCCATGGCCGGCGCGCTCTACGCGCTGCTGGGTGGGCGCCGCGTCACCGACGCGCTGCCAGATGCCGAGCGTCTGCCTGCGCTGCTCCACGAAAGCCGCAAGTATCAGAACGTCGTCTCGACGAAGCTGGCGGAGCAGGTGCTCGAGGCGCTGTGGGAGCTGCTCCGCGGCTTCCAGCGCGCCAACGACGAGACGAAGGGGCAGCTCCTGGCCGAGGTCCTTCGCGAGAGCCCGCAGGAGGTGTACGGGGGCCTGCTCTCCACGCTGATGCGCCTGGTCTTCATCCTCTACGCCGAGGATCGCGGCCTGATGCCGGGGAGCGACGTCTACCAGAAGCACTACGCCGTCTCCGGCCTCTTCGAGCGGCTGCGCGAGGACGCGGCGCGCTATCCCGACACCATGGACGCGCGCTTCGGCGCGTGGGCGCAGCTCCTGGCGCTGTTCCGCCTCATTCACGACGGCGGCGGCCACGGCGACCTCCGCTTCCCGCCGCGCCACGGCCGCCTGTTCGACCCCGACGCCTATCCCTTCCTCGAGGGCCGTCCTCACGGCTCCACGCGCGTCCAGGGCGCGCTGGTGGACCCGCCTCGCGTGCCGGACGGCACCGTCTTCCGCGTCTTGCAAAACCTTCTTGTCCTGGACGGCGAGCGCCTGTCCTACCGAGCGCTGGACGTGGAGCAGATTGGCTCGGTCTACGAGGCCATGATGGGCTTTGCCCTCCAGCAGGCCGCCGGGCCCGCCATTGCCGTCCGCCCCAAGCACATCGTGGTGAACCTGGCGGAGCTGCTGGAGCAGAAGCCGAAGGACCGGGCGGCGTGGCTGGCGAAGACGGCGGAGCTCCCTTCGACGGAGCTCAGGGCAGGCAAGACCGGCGACGCGCTTGCGAGGGCCGTCACCACCGACGAGTTGCTCGCCGCCATTGGCAAGAAGGTGTCGCGCGAGTACACGCCTGCGCCGCTCCCGCCGGGCGCCATGTTCCTGCAGCCAACCGAGGAGCGCCGCCGCTCGGGCTCCCACTACACCCCGCGCTCGCTCACCCAGCCCATCGTGGCCACCACCTTCCGGCCCATCTTCGAGCGGCTGGGCGAGCGGGCCACGCCGGACCAGATCCTGGACCTCAAGGTGTGCGACCCGGCCATGGGTTCCGGCGCGTTCCTGGTGGAGGCGTGCCGCCTGCTGGCCGAGCGCCTGGTCCGCGCGTGGGAGGTGCACCAGGCCACGCCGAAGGTGCCGGACGACGAGGACGTGCTCACCTACGCGCGGCGGCTGGTGGCGGAGCGGTGCCTCTACGGCGTGGACAGGAACGTCTTCGCCGTGGACCTGGCCAAGCTGTCGCTGTGGCTGGCCACGCTGGCGAAGGAGCATCCCTTCACCTTCCTGGACCACGCGCTGCGGCATGGGGATTCGCTGGTGGGCCTGTCGCGCGAGCAGATTGCGTGCTTCAACTGGGAGGCGGACAAGCAGCTGCCGCTGCTTCGGAGCCTCCTGAACGAGCGCGTGGAGCGGGCCCAGCGCCTGCGCGAGCAGATCCAGGGGATGGGTGACTCGGACGACGTGCCCGAGAAGGCGAGGCTGCTGCGGGAAGCCAACGAGGCGCTGGACGACGTGCGGCGCGTGGCGGACCTGGCCGTGGCGGCCTTCTTCGCCCACGAGAAGCCTCGCGATCGAAAGACGGCACGCGTTGCCGGGCTGGCGCAGGTGGAGCGGTGGCTGGTGCACCCCGAGCGGCCAATCGACATTGGTCCCAACCCGTCCGACCGGGAAACCTTCCACTGGGAGATCGAGTTCCCGGAGGTTTTCACGCGCGAGAACCCCGGCTTCGATGCCTTCGTCGGGAACCCGCCGTTCGCGGGCAAGAACACCATTACGGCGTCGAACGGCGCCAACTACCTGCAGTGGTTGCTGGAGCTGCATGAGGACAGCCATGGCAATGCCGACCTGGTGGCGCACTTCTACCGCCGGGCGTTCAACCTGCTGCGCCAGGGCGGTGCGTTCGGGCTGATTGCTACCAACACCATCGCGCAGGGTGACACCCGGGGGACGGGCCTCCGCTGGATCCGGCATCACGACGGGACGATCTTCGCGGCCCGAAAGCGCATCAAGTGGCCCGGCCAGGCAGCAGTGGTCGTGTCGGTCGTGCACGTGCACAGGGGCGCGCTGCAGGGTCCCTTCGATCTCGATGGCCGTTCCGTGGACCTGATCACCGCCTTCCTGTTCCACTCGGGCAGCGACGACGACCCGAAGCCCTTGCCCGAGAATGCCGGCAAGAGCTTCATCGGGAGCTACGTCCTCGGAATGGGTTTCACCTTCGACGATACCGACAAGAGCGGCGTCGCCAACCCCCTTTCACTGATGCACGAGCTGATCCGCAAGGACCCGCGGAACGCCGAGCGTATCTTCCCCTACATCGGCGGGGAGGAAGTGAACGACAGCCCCACCCACGCGCACCATCGGTACGTGATCAACTTCGGGCAGATGTCGGAGGAGGAGGCGCGCCGGTGGCCGGACCTGATGGCGATTGTGGAGGCGAAGGTCAAGCCGAAGCGATTGACGGACAACCGCGAGAGCTATCGCCGGTACTGGTGGCAGTTCGCCGAGAAGCGCCTCGACATGACCGAGGCGATTCGCGGCCTCGACCGCGTCCTGGTGAACTCGCAAGTGAGCAAGTTCTATGGATTCGCGTTTCTGCCCGCCAGCATGGTCTTCGGCCACACCCTGTACGTCTACGCCGACACTCGATTCCAGTTCGCGGCTGTGCTCCAGTCACGGGTTCACGAAGGATGGGCACAGTTCATGGCCTCGTCCCTGGAGGAGCGGGGCCGCTACACTGCCTCTACCTGCTTCGAGACATTTCCGTTTCCACCGAATTGGGAAGCCAACCAGATTCTTGAAATGGCGGGCCACGACTACTACGAGTTCCGTGCGGGATTGATGGTTCAGATTGGCGAGGGCCTCACGAAAACCTACAACCGCTTCCACGACCCCGAGGAGCGCGACGCTGACATCGAGCGGCTCCGCGAGCTGCACGCCGCGATGGACCGCGCCGTCCTCGACGCCTACGGCTGGACCGACATCCAGCCCACCTGCGAGTTCATCCTCGACTACGAGGACGATGAGGACGAAGAGTCAGGTAAGGTGAGCAAGCGCAAGAAGCCCTGGCGGTACCGCTGGCCGGACGACGTTCGTGACGAGGTCCTGGGCCGACTGCTTGCGCTCAATCGAGCTCGTGCCGGTGCTGCCCCGCAGCGCTCAGTACCGGCACGACAGGACAGACAGGGGACAGGCTCGGCGAAGCCACTGGACGTGCTGATATCTGCTGACACGGAGAACTGACGGCATGGCACTCACCTTCGAGTACGGGGACAAGACGGTCCAGGAGTTCGTGCATCTGTACCAACACGATCAACTCAACCTGGAGCCGGGGTTCCAGCGGCAGTCGGTATGGTCGGTCCGCGACCGCCAGAAGCTCATCGAGTCGATCTGCCAGAGCTGCCCGATTCCCTCTGTGTTTCTCTACAAGTCGCAGGACGGCCGCGGCCGCCTCAAGTACGATGTCATCGACGGCAAGCAGCGCCTCGAGTCGATCCTGAGCTTCCAGTCGCTGCCGGGCTTCCGCGGCGAGAAGTTTCAGGTGTCGATGCAGCTTCGTGGCGCGGACTCCGTCGAGACGCTCGACTGGCGCCGCCTGCGTCACCGCGGCAAAGAGGCCCTGCTCATGGGCTACAAGATCCAGACGGTCGAAGTCTCGGGCGACCTGTCGGACATCATCGAGCTGTTCGTTCGAATCAACTCGACCGGCAAACGCCTGACGGGGGCCGAGAAGCGGCACGCGAAGTACTACCACAGCGAGTTCCTGCGCCAAGCCAGCCGTCTCGCCGAGAAGCGCAAGGGCTACATCCTCCATCACCGCATCCTGTCCGCAGGACAGATCAGGCGCATGAAGCACGTGGAGCTCATCGCCGAGCTGCTGTCGTCGGTCGTCAACGGTGGCCTGCAGAACAAGAAGAAGTCGCTGGACGCCACCATCGGGGGCGACAAGACAAACGCCAGACAACTGAAGTCAGCACTCGCTCAGGTGGTGACAACGCTGAACCGAGTCATCCGCATGTTCCCGAAGCTCCGAGAGACGCGCTTCCGGAACTCCGTGGACTTCTACAGCCTGTTCATGTTCGTGTGGAAGCTCGAGCAGCAGAAGGCGATCCTGACCGACCGCCGGCGCAACCGCCAGGCCCAGGACCTCCTGGTGTGGCTCTCGAACGGCGTCGACGAAGTCCGGGCTCTGCAGCGAAAGGCCGAAGGCGCGAGACCCAATCAGCGGATGTTCGCCGACTACCTGTTGACCGTACAGGGCGACACCGACAGCTTCGCCACGCGGAAGCGCCGCGAGCAGGTCCTGGAACAGCTGCTCGGCGGCATCTTCGTTCGGAAGGACGACAAGCGTGGCTTCACACTCGAGCAGCGCCGCCTGATGTGGAATTCCGACCAGGAGAAGAAGTGTCGGGGGTGTGGCAGGAAGCTCACGTGGGCGAATTTCACCGTGGACCACATCCGGCCCCATTCGAAGGGCGGAAGAACGTCGCTGAGGAATGCTGCGTTGCTCTGTCGAAGCTGCAACGCCCGGAAAGGCAATCGCCGACGATGGAACCGCGGCGCGAGGGTTCAGGCCGCGTGAGCCATCGCCCTCGGGGCAGCCTCAGGACCGCGGGTCCGGATACCAGAGCTGGACGTGGCCGGGGGCTGGCTCCATTGACGCCTTCGAAGCCGTCGCACGGTAGACCTTCGCGATGAACGGGCGCGGCTGCGCTTCGACGAAAGCCAGGATCTTCGGCGCGGTGGCCACGAACGACCTGGCGAGATCGGGATAGGGCGCCTTGCCGATCACCACCAGCAGAGCGGCTTTGTGGCGCACGACGGCGTCGAGTTCGTTGGGCTTGTAGCGAATGCGCGAGTCGTGAGTGATGGACACCCAGCCCTGTCGGGCGGTTTCGGCAAGCCACTCTTCGTGCGGGGTATCCGGGGCGAAGTGGTCGGCATGGCACTCCACCGAGAGGCCGGCGTCACGCAGAATGCGCGGGAACGTCTTGCCGAGATCACGGTCGGTGAAACGGTCGGTGAAGAAGACGACCTTCAAGCCGCCCGCTCGTACACCACGGCCCGTTCCACGTCCTCCGTCGTCAGCTCGTAGTCGGCCGCCACGTCCGCAGGCGACTCGCCGGCATCGATTCGCCCCGCGATGGCTGCGGTGGAGATGCCTTGCCTCATGACGACCGGCCGCCCAAAGGCGATGCGCGGGTCGATGGCGATAGGCATGTCACCATCCGGGGCGTCTGCCACGACGAAGGGGTGCAGCCGAATCGGCAGCCGCGCAGCGTCCCACGTGACCCGCTTGAGATGCTCCGCGAGCAACCGGTGCATCGCGAGCTGGCCTGACGCGGAGAGATTGATGAGCTCGCCGTATCGCTCCAGGAACAGACGGCCCGCGTCGGAGCACAGCTCCGGCCTGAGCAGCAGACGCTGGATCTTCAGCGTCCGCTCGGCATAGGCCACGGCCTTTCGCACGTCCTCCACGGAAACGCCATGCTCCGACCGCAGCGCACGCAGGACATGAGCCTCAACCAGGTTCCAGAACGACAGCACGGGCGGCTTCGACTGTGCGGGTCGGATGATCGGCCGGAATTCACCCCGACCCCGTGCGGTCGGATACGGGCGACCCAGCGTCCACGAGCGCAGCGTGGCGGCCGGCAGCTTCAGATACCGGGCCGCCTCGCTCAGGGGATACGCGGGCTGTTCGCGAGCATCGATGGCGGCGTGCCTCCCGGGCTTCATGACCTCATTCTACGTCCGAGGCAGGCTGATTCCGCGCGCATCAACCTCGGCAAGTGTGACCTGATCTGGCACAGAGCCGGCGTAGAATGCGGCGGTCGCGTACCGCACGCGCCGCAGACGATTGAGCGCACCCGAGCCCATGACCGCCGCTGACGTTCGCCGTCGCCTCACCGGCGCGGTCCGCCTGGACTTGATTGGCCCCGCGCCCGAGGCCGGCGCCGACGCCGAGGTCTTGGACCGCGCGCCCACCCGCTGGTACCTCTCCGGCTTCCTCGCGCCGTGGAACGCGCCGAGCGCTCAGAAGGAAGACGAGGAAGGCCAGGAGGAACTCGATGGGTTGGCCCCGGGTGACGGGCCAGGCGACGACGACCAGGAGACGCGCGAGGGGCAAGCCGCTCGTCGCGGGCGGTTCCCGTCATCGATGGGCCTCAGCGTCCTCGTCCCCGAGACAGCCACGACGCTGAGCGTGACCGCCCAGTGGGGCGACTACGAGCCGGCCACTGATCGGGCCGGTGCCTACACCGGACGTTGGCAACGCCGGCAGCGCCAACAGGCCGTAACGGTGGCGCTGAATCGCGATCGGGCCGAGGTCGACCTCGCCGAATCCGGCGGGCTTCAGGTTGTCGCCACCGTCCGCCAGATCCGACGGCCGACCGACCTGCGCGGGCTGCCGAAGGACACCCGCGCCGTCTCGGTCTTCCTCGTCAATCGCCGCGCGCCCATCGAAGGGCAGGGCGACCTCAAGGACAAGGCGTTCGTGTTCCAGGCTGGCCTGGTCGTGGAGTGCGACCAGCCGTTCGTGCCGCGCCCCAACCCGCGCGGCGGCGCGACGGACGACGAGGACGAGCGGATCGCCGACCTCCAGTTTCGCGACGCCCGCGAGTACGCCGTTGGCCATGGTGTCGCCACCCGCAGTGTCATCTCGGACGGCGCGTGCCGGCGCGTGGAGACCACATGGATTCCCGAGTATGAGGTCGAGCGCGTGGAGCCGGCCCGCATCGACGACGTCACGCTCGGTATGCAGGCGCTGGCCGATCTACCGGGTGCCGCTGCGGCACGCCAGGCGCTGATGCCGCTGGCGGAGCGCTATCGTGCGTGGATTGGCGATCAGCGGAGGGCTGCGCCGAAGGACGGCGAGCAGGGCGAGGTGTCCGCGATGCTTCTCGAAAGCGCCGAGCGTGCGGCCGGGCGTATCGAGGCCGGCATCGCGCTGCTCGAGCAGCCCGTCGCCTTCGACGCGTTCCGCCTGGCCAACCGCGCCATGGCCATGGCCGCCCGCCAGCGCCGCGCGCAGGAGCGCGGCATCACCCCGGACCAGGTTGAGCCGCCGGAGTGGCGCCCCTTTCAGCTCGCGTTCCTGCTGATGAACCTCCGCGCCTTCGCGGAGCCCACCCACGACGACCGCGAGATTGTGGACCTGTTGTTCTTCCCCACGGGCGGCGGCAAGACCGAAGCCTACCTGGGCCTCGCAGCGTTCGCCATCCTCATCCGCCGCCTCCGCAACCCGGACCTCACCTCCGCCGGCGTTACCGTGCTCATGCGCTACACGCTCCGCCTGCTGACGCTGGATCAGCTCAGCCGCGCCGCCACCCTGGTGTGCGCGCTCGAGCTGATGCGGCAGGAGCCTGGGATGGCCGATCGGCTGGGGACGTGGCCGTTCGAGATTGGCCTGTGGGTGGGCAAGGCCGCCACGCCGAACCGGATGGGGCGTCACGGTGACAACGATCGCACGAGCGCCCTCGCGAAGACCCGAGCCTACAAGAACAACAGCAAGAAGCCCATCCCCATCCCCATCGAAGTCTGCCCATGGTGCGGGAGTCGCCTCGTCCCGGACTCGTTCACCCTCTATCCGGATTCAATCACTCCGACCGACCTGCGCGTGGTGTGCGTGGCGCGCGGATGCGCCTTCCGCGGCAACCGCGCCCTGCCCATCGTCGCCGTGGACGACCCCCTCTACCGGCGCGTCCCGTGCTTCGTCATCGCCACGGTGGACAAGTTCGCCAGCCTTCCGTGGGTGGGCGCCAGCGGCGCCCTGCTGGGCGGCGCGGACCGCCACGACAAGGCAGGCTTCTACGGGCCGTGGCAGCCGGGTGTGGGACAGAAACTGTCCAGGCCGCTCGCCCCGCCGGACCTGATCATCCAGGACGAGCTGCACCTCATCTCGGGACCGCTGGGGACGATGGCGGGGTTGTACGAGGCGGCGGTGGACCACCTGTGCACGAGGGGAGAGGGACGGGAGCGCATCCGCCCCAAGGTGGTGGCGTCCACGGCCACGGTGCGGAAGGCCACAGACCAGATCCGCGCGCTGTTTGGCCGCGCGCAGGTGGAGGTGTTCCCGCCGCCCGGGCCGGACCGCCGCGACTCGTTCTTCGCGAAGACCATGGACCTGGCCACCAGTCCCGGCCGCCTCTACCTGGGTGTGGCCGCGCAGGGCCGCAGCCTGAAGGTAGTGCTGCTGCGCACATACCTGGCCCTCCTCGCGGCGGCGGAGAAGGCCTGGGTGGAAGCCGGCGGCGCCAAGAACCCGGACAACCCGGCCGATCCCTACATGACGCTCCTCGGCTACTTCAACAGCCTCCGCGAGCTCGGCGGCAGCCGCCGCATCGTCGAGGACGAGGTGGCCTCGCGCGTTGGCGGTTACGGCGAGCGCAAGCGCGTGAACGAGAAGGAGGGGAGCTTTGCCAGCCGGAAGATGAGCCGCGAGGTGTGCGAGCTGACCTCGAGGGCGTCCACGGCCAACGTGTCGGAGACCAAGCGGCGCCTGGCGGTGAGCTTCAGCGACACCAAGGACCGCGTGGACGTGGCCCTGGCCACCAACATGATCTCGGTGGGCCTGGACATCACGCGCCTGGGCCTGATGGTGGTGCTGGGCCAGCCGAAGGCCACAGCGGAGTACATCCAGGCCACCAGCCGCGTCGGCCGCGACAGGAACAAACCGGGCCTGGTGGTGACGCTGCTCAACGTCCACCGCCCGCGCGATCGGTCTCACTACGAACGCTTCGAGGCGTTCCACCAGACCTTCTACCGCTCGGTGGAGGCTACAAGCGTCACCCCCTTCGCGGCGCCGGTGCTGGACCGCGCGCTGCCGGCGGTGGTGGTGGCGCTGGCCCGCCACCTGCGCCCGGCGCTGACGCCGCCGAAAGGGGCGGTGAACATGGCGGCGGAGCGCGCCGGCGTGGACGCCGTGGCCGCGGCGCTCGTGGCGCGCGCCACCGCCCACAGGTCCTTGTCCGCCGATGAAGAAAAACGGCTGGTGGCCCAGGTGCGCGGCCGCGTGAACGACCTGCTGGATTCCTGGGCCAAGATCGCGCGCGCGAAGCAGGACACGGGCGCTCGACTCGTGTACCAGAAGCATGAGGATGCCGACGGCCCGCCGCTGCTGCGCATGCCGTTGGACCCCGAGCTGGACACCCTGAACCAGGACGAGCGCAAGTTCAAGGCGCCGCGCTCGCTGCGCGACGTGGAGCCCTCCGTGAATCTCATCGTCAAGCGCCTGGACGGCACCGAGATCGAGCTGCCAGCCGTCGAGGAGGACGCGTAGCCCATGCCGCGGGGTGCCCCGAAACGGCGCGGCGACTTCCACCCGCACGGCCAGCTTCGCCAGAGCCAGGTGGTCACCACCTTCGGTCCCGGCGCCATGGTGGACCTGCCGGACCATTCCGTCCTCATCGGCGGCCTGGACAACTGGAGCGGCTACCGCGACCGGCCCATCTTCGAGGAGCGGCTCGCCGCCAAGGTGGCGAAACTCCTGCGCGTGCCGTCCGTGGAGTTCTTCGCGCCGCCGGCCGACCTGGACGACCCCAGCGCGCCCATTACCGGCATCACCGCGTGGCTGTTCCCGGAGTGGTTCGTCGCGCAGGTGGAGTTCCACGAATCAGGGTCGTCGGTCCGCTCGCGCCCGCTGGTCCATCGCGGCGACCTGGTGAAGGGCCGCTACGAGCTGGACCGCAAGAAGTACAAGGTCGTCCCCATACGCTTCGTCCAGGCCTGCACGCGCGGGCACGTCAGCGACATCAACTGGCACGTGTTCGTGCACGGCAAGGACGACCCCTGCCGCCGCAACCTCTGGCTGGACGAGCGCGGCACCAGCGGTGAGCTGACGGACATCGTCGTGCGCTGCGAGTGCGGAAAGATCAAGGAGTTGTCCGCCGCCACGAAGCTGGACGATGTGCCGTTGGGCTTCTGCAACGGCCCGCGGCCGTGGCTGGGAAACTACTCGGGGGAACCGTGCGGCAGAGAGGATGAGAAGCGTCAGATCAACCGGCTGCTCATCCGGTCCGCCTCCAACGCCTACTTCGCCCAGACCATGTCGGCCATTTCCATCCCGCCCGCGAACAGCGAGGTCGCGCCGGCGGTAGACCTTGTGTGGCAGGACTTCCTGCAGTACGCAGAATCCGAGGACGACATCCGGAAGGAGCGTCGGAAGCAGAAGGTCTCCGCTGCGCTCGAGGGGCTGAGCGACGCGGACGTGTGGAAGGAGGTCCAGCGGCGTCTTGGCGGCGCCACGCCCGCGGCTGGCGGCATGCGCGATGCCGAGGTCGAGACGCTGCTCTCCGCCGACGAGATTGGCAAGGACCGGCCCGGCTCCAACTTCTACGCACGCGTCGTGCGCATTCCCGATTCGGGGCCCATGCGCCAGGTGTCGCGCGTGGTGAAGATTCACCGGTTGCGCGAGGTCATCGCACAGGTGGGCTTCACGCGCTTCGAAGCGGCCGTGCCGGACGTGAACGGCGAGCTGGAGCTGGGCGTCGAGCGCGCCGCCCTGTCGCTGAACGAGAGCTGGCTGCCCGCGGTGGAAAATCGTGGCGAGGGCGTGTTCATCGGCATCCGCCGCGAGGCGGTAGACGCCTGGCGCGCACGCGACGCCGTCAAGCGCCGGACGGAGCAGCTCGAACGCGGCTTCGAGGCGTGGAAGACGGCGCACTCGGCAGGCCCCGGAGCCACGTTCATCGGTCCCACTTACGTGATGCTCCACACCCTGGCGCACCTGCTCATCACGGCCGTGTCGCTGGACTGCGGCTACGCCGCCAGCTCCATCCGCGAGCGCATCTACGCCGTGCCGGCGGGCCTGGGGATTCTGCTCTACACCTCCAGCCCGGATGCTGAGGGCACGCTCGGCGGCCTCGTCGAGTCCGCGGACCGCATGGATGTCTATCTCGAGCGCGCGCTGGCACTGGGGGAGCTGTGCTCGAACGACCCCGTGTGCGCCCAGCACCGTGCCGACAGCCCGGAGGAGGATCGCTATCTCCTCGGCGCCGCCTGCCACGGCTGCGTGCTGCTGCCGGAAAGCTCGTGCGAGCGGCGGAACGACTACCTGGATCGCGCGCTTGTCGTGCCGACCGTGGACGGCGACGGCGCGGCGTTCTTCGAGGGCGAGTGATGCAGCCGTCCGCCACGCCGGCGACGTTCCACTTGAGATCAGCGGCGCAGTGGGTGGGGATTCCGCGGTCCCTCGAGGTCGGTCGCTCAAGGCGCCGACACACGAGCGATCGGGAACCACTGGGCATGTTTGAGCCGGGCGAAGACAGGCGAGTTGCCCAGGTGCTTGTGCAGCCGAGCGCGAGTGTGACCGGCCGACCGAGCGGGACTGCGGGAGCCCCACCCGCCGGGCCGGGGGCGGCAGCATGACAGCTCCGTTCGCTGGGGCCTCCGCGGGCGTCCTGCGCGCGCTCGCGGACGCCTTCCGCGCCGGCCGCCTCGGCGCCTCCGCCTCGCGCCTCACCATCGGCCGCGTCTGCGCGTGCCCTGACGCCGTCGTCGCCGACATCACGCGACTGCTCGGCGAAGGCCTGGCGCCGGCCCACCTGGCGCTGCTCCTCGACGCTCACGCCGACGGCATCGACGCCAGGAATGGCGGCGCCCATCCCGTCGAACTCGTCTGGACAGGACCGGAGACCTCCGTCTCCTACAGCCGCGACACCGGCGTCGTCGTGCGCGAGCTGTTCGAATCCGCACAGCGCAGTGTCGTCGTCAGTACCTTCGTCATCCGGCAGGGGAAGGCCGTCTTCGAGCCCCTCGCGCGGCGAATGACGGATGTCCCTGACCTCCGCGTGCGCATCTTCCTGCATGTGGGGCGCGACTATCGCGATGCCCGGCACGACTCCGAGCTGCTGCGCGAGTTCGCCGCCGAGTTCAAAACCAACTGGCCCGGCGATCGGCCGCCGCAGGTCTACTACGATCCCCGCGCGCTCGCCATGGGCGGCGACGACCGCGCCACGTGGCACGCGAAGTGCGTCATAGTGGACGACGAAGTCTCACTTGTCACGTCGGCAAATTTCACCGAGTGGGCGCAGACGCGAAACGTCGAGGCCGGCGTCGTCATTCGCGACGCGCATTTCACCGGCCAGTTGCTGGCGCAGTTCGACGGACTGGTACAGGCAAGGCAGGTCATGCGCCTGCCGGGGTTCTGAGGGGCGTGGTGAAGGGCTCGGTTGCGAGCACGGACTGGCGCTCGTTCGAATACCTTCACCAGGGGCCCGGATGCCAATCTGCTCGCGTGGCACGACGAGCACCTGGTTCTTGGGTGATGTAAACGTCGAAGGAGTCTCTCGAGATGGCACGTCTTGTCCAGAAGCGGCATCACGGGCCAGTCCTCTCGGCGGCGCGGACCTGGATTCACGACTGTCTCGTTGCCGACCGGTCGCTGTTCAGCACGGGCGAGCTCTGGACGCTCCGTCACTTGTCGAGCAAGTGCGCGCAGCGTTCGTGGATCACCCTGACGAAAGACCGAAGGTTCGACACGCTCCGGGGCGCCGCGGCGTTGGCAAGCCTGCGGTAGCGGTCGCGTGAAAGAGCGGCGCTCGACTACAGAAACCGACTGATACCTATGGCCCAAGTCTTCGTCATCGACAGTGCGGGCAAGCTTCATCCGCTGAACACACAGCCCTACGACACCGAATCGGTGCTCCAGCGCCTGCTGGCGGACTATCCGGAACTGCTTGCGGGTGAGCTGGTGGACCCAGAGGCGCCGCGCCGCTGGCTGCTGGTTGCGCGAGAGGCGCCCCTTGGCGACGGGGACGACGTGGTCGGCCGCTGGGCCGTGGACCACCTGTTCGTCGATCAGGACGCTATTCCGACCATCGTCGAAGTGAAGCGCAGCACTGATACACGCATCCGGCGCGAGGTGATCGGACAGATCCTCGAGTACGCGGCCAACGGGGTGGCTTACTGGCCGGTGGATAAGCTCCGAGCCGACTTCGAGGCGCTGTGCGCTCAGCAGGGGGACGACCCTGTGCGAGTGCTGGCCGACCGACTGGGTGTGGAGGCGCCAGATGAGTTCTGGGCGACGGTGCGTACCAACCTGCGGGCGGGCAAGGTCCGACTGATTCTCGTCGCAGATGAGGTGCCCACCGAGGTCCGCCGCATCGTCGAGTTCCTGAACGGCCAGATGAATGCGGCTGAGTTCCTGGCGGTCGAGATCAAGCAGTTCGGCGGCGGGAGTGACCTCAAGACACTAGTGCCGCGCGTGTACGGCCAGACTGAGCAGGCCTCTGGGGCGAAGGGCCAGGGCGCTCGACAGTCGCGCACGTGGACCGTTGAGCAGGTACTCGAAGACGTAGACCGTCGCTTTCCCGGTCCGGAGCGTGGCATTCCACGGGCAGCATTGGAGTGGGCTCGACAACACTCGGTCGAAGTGATCACGGGTCGTGGAGTGTCCACTGGCTCGATTTCGTTCTTGTATCCGAGGGATCGCCGCAGAGGGGGGACGCCGCTGTTCACGATCTACAGCACCGGCCACGTCGAAGTGGGGTTCGTCTACTATCAGCAGCCGCCGTTCGATTCCGCGGAGGCCCGGGAGGAGCTGGCCCGCCGCCTCAACACGATTGCGGGAATTAGCCTGCCCGCGGATGCGATCGAGCGCCGGCCGAACATCCCATTCGCGCAGTTCTCGGCACCGGGAGCGTTGGAGCAGTTCTTGGCGGCTTACGAGTGGATGATCAAAGAGCTGTCGCGGGTGGCGCCCCGGCCGTGAGGACCCACGAAGAAACCCTTGCTCGAAGGCCCCTCTCAGCACCGGACGAACACCACGACGACGCTGAACCTTGAGATTCATGGCCACGCTGATCCCCGTCCTGCTCGACGCCTCCACTCCCGCAGCCGAACGGCGAGTAGCCGAAGCCCTCCGCGACCAGCTGCCGGCGGACTGGGTTGTCGTCCACGGCCAGCGCCTGGCCACCTCGCGACGGGGCGGCACCCACCTTCGCGAAGCCGAGATCGATGTGCTCGTCCTGGCGCCGGGGCTGGGCATGGCGTGCCTTGAAATAAAGGGCGGACGCGAGGTGGGATGCGACGGCGGCGGCTGGTACTCGGTGGACGAGCGCGGCGCGCGGCACGACATCAAGGACCCTGGCAGGCAGGCGCAGCAGTCGGTGCATCAGCTTGTGGACTACCTGCGCGCCCTGCCTGCGCCGTCCCTTCCGAACGGAGTGCCGCCCTTCGTGTGGGGAGTCGTGCTTCCAGGAGTGGAGGTCGACCGCGACGTCGGGCCCGCCCTGCCACGCTCGCTGGTGCTGGATCGGCGAGACCTCGCGGATCCTCGGACCGCGTTCGAGCGCCTGTTTCAAACGGTGCCGGCGAGGCGAAGGTTCGGCGCTGACGATGCGCGAGCGGTGCTGGACGCGGTCGCGCCGCAGTTCCGCCTTGTCGCCGCGCTGAGCGCGGACGTGGACGCGCACGAGCGCCTGCTCGTGCGGCTCACCGACGAGCAGCTCGACGTCGTCGACGGCCTCGACGAGCAGCGCCGCGTCGTGCTGCAAGGCCCGGCGGGCACGGGCAAGACGATGATTGTCATGGAGCGCGCGCGGCGGCTGGCCCGCGACGGCGCGCGCGTGCTGGTGGTGTGCTACAACAAGCTGCTCGCGGCGCGCCTGCAGCCGTCCGCGCGCGGCTTCCGCGTGGTGCACTTTCATGGCCTCTGCCACGAGCTGTGCAAAGCCGGTGGCACCCTCGCCGAGCTGCCCGACCCGGGCGCACTGCAGCGCTTCTATCGCGAGGAGGCACCCGGGCGTATGGTCGAGGCCCTGGCGCGGCTGACGGACAGGCGCTTCGACGCCGTGCTGGTGGACGAAGGCCAGGACTTCTCGCCGGGTATGTGGGCCGCGGTGACCGCGCTGCTTGCCGACCGGGAGCGCTCGTACCTGTGGGCGTGCTTCGACCCCGAACAGAACATCTACGGCGGCGAGTTCCCCTCGGACCTCAACATGCAGCCGTTCAACCTGCGAGTGAACTGCCGGAATAGCCAGCCCATTGCCCGATTTGCGTACGGCAAGGTCGGCGTCGAGCCGCGCCTGCGCCCGGACGCGCCAGCTTCGCCGGAAGTGACAACGGTGCCGTATGCGACCGAGCCTGAGCTGCTGGCGGGCGTGCAGCAGGCCATTGACGCGCTGACTGGCGCCGGCCGCCTCGCTCCGGAGAGAATCGTCGTGCTCTCACCGAAAAGCGCGAAGAAAAGCGCCGTCTGGGCCCACCGCCGGTTCGGTCGGTTCACGCTCGAGCAGTTTGCCGATGGCGCTGACGCGGCTGCCGCGCAAGTGAAGGCGCCTCCTGCTGCCGGTGGCGCCGCGCAGGCCGCCAACGTCATCCGCTTCAGCACGCTGCAGGGCTTCAAGGGCCTCGAGGCGGACGCCGTAATCCTGTGCGAGATCGGGTCGTCCACCGCTCCGCGCTGGGTGTACGTGGCCGCGTCGCGGGCAAAGCACGTGCTGTGGTGCGTCAGCGACGCCCGAAGTGGCGATCGTCCGTCGGCCTAGCGTCACCTCCTGCCAAGCCGCTCCGCGATCTCCCACACCTCCGCGAAGTGCGTTGACGCGGAGCCTCAGTGCCGCAACGACCGGTCGGCCCGATCCTGCACGTGCTCCCGGTGCATCTCGTCCAGCCGCGCCTCGATGCGCTGCAGCGCGACCCCGACGCCCTCGAACGCCGCCCGAGACTCGTCCCGGCCCGCATCGATCAGCGCCCGCAGGCGGCCTTCACACCCCGCAATCTCAGACCGGAGCCGAATCTCGACCGCGCCGATCTCACCCAGAAGGCGCCCCTCGACAGCCCCGATCTCACCACGGAGGCGCCCCTCGACACCTCCAATGTCACCGCGGAGGCGCCCGTCGACAGCCCCGATCTCACCGCGGAGCTCGAAGAACCCCGTCGCCACGGTCGTCTCGAGCCGCGCCAGCCGTTCAGCCACCGCCATCACGTCGTCGGCCATCCTACCATCGTCCTCCCCGCGTCGTCGTGACGCGGTGGACGAGTCCCGCGCACGCTGCGTGCCACCGCCCATCCCTGAGCGGCAGTTGCGTTGACCCTCGGTCCGCGGCGGCCGGGCTCCGGTGGCCGGACCGCGCTGCGATGCCCGCAGCGGCCGGGTGACGCGAGCCCCCAAGAACGCGCTCGAGAGTTCTTGGGGCCCCTTCAAAGCTCGCTGGTCCCCCCAGGCTTCTCGCGCGGTCGGATCGTGCAAGCGGCCACCTGCGCACGGCCTCGCGTACCAAGGGCCAACGCAACTGCCGCTCGGATTGAGCAATGCCTTGCACGCCGAGCTGGGACCGCCCTCGCGAGAACTGCCATCCGCAGGCTGCCCGGATGTGGAAGTTCCTGCAACGCCCGCGCGTGGTATCGTCCCGCCTACTCCCATGCGCATCCGCTACCTCTCCCTTGCCGTCGCCCTCGGCCTCCTCCTCGTGGCCACCGCCTCCTCCACCGCGGGACAGCCGGCGGACGCGCGCCCCATTGCCGAATACACCCTGCCGCCCGACACGCTCGAGAAGGCCGAAGCCCTCTACTACACGGGCATGGCCATGTTCGTCGTCGGCAACGTCTACGGCCTCGTGCTGCTCGTCGCCATCCTCGCCGGACGCGTGGCGCCGCGCCTCCGCGACCTCGCCGAACGCGCCAGCCGCCGCCGCTTCGTGCAGGCGCTGGTCTTCGTCCCGCTCCTCACGCTGACGCTCGACGTCCTGAGCCTGCCGCTCAGCCTCTACGGCCACTACCTGCAACTGAGCTACGGCCTCTCGGTGCAGGGCTGGGGCTCGTGGTTCTGGGACTGGACGAAAGGCGAGATGGTGGGCCTCGTCATCGCCACGCCCCTCTTCTGGGGGCTCTACGCGTTCCTGCGCCGGAGCCCCACGCGCTGGTGGCTCTACGGCTGGCTCGCGTCCATCCCGGTGGTGCTGCTCCTGGTGCTCATCGGGCCCGTCTTCATCGACCCGATCTTCAACACCTACGCGCCGCTCGAAGAACGGCAGCCGCAGCTCGTGTCGCCCATCGAGCAGGTGATGGCGCGCGGCGGCGTGTCCATCGAACGCGCGCGCATGTTCGAGATGCAGGCCAGCGACAAGGTGACCACCTACAACGCCTACGTCACCGGCATCGGCGCCAGCAAGCGCGTGGTGGTGTGGGACAACACGGCGCGCGACCTCTCCGTGCCGGAGACGATGTTCGTCTTCGCACACGAGCAGGCGCACTACGTGCTGAACCACGTGTGGTGGTCGCTCGCCGCCATCACCTCGCTGCTGCTGGGGCTGCTCTATCTGGCGTACCGCCTCATCGGCGGCGTGCTGGCGAAGTACGGCGCGCGCTGGGGCATCCGCGCACTCGACGACTGGGCGTCGCTCCCTGCAATCATGCTGCTGCTCAGCGTCTTCTCGCTCGGCGCACAGCCGATCATGGCCAACTTCACGCGCGCGCTGGAACACCAGGCCGACATCTACGGGCTCGAAGCCCTCCACGGCCTCGTGCCCGACTCGTCACAGGCCGCCGCGCACGCGTTCCAGAAGCTGGGCGAGAAGGGACTGTCGTACCCCGACCCCAACCCGCTGTACGTGTTCTGGGTCTACACGCACCCGCCGGTGAAAGAGCGCCTCCGCTTCGCGCTGGAATACCGGCCGTGGGAGACGGGGGAGGGCACGCGCTACATTGCACCTGCCGTATCAGGAGCCTACTAGCAGGGTGCTGAAAAAGTGACTCGCGGGGGATCGACAGATCGATTCCGCCGTACTACCATGCTCGCACCAACTCTGAAAGGAGCCTGCGAGTGCGCGGACCCGACGAACAGACCCACGACATGT
>JBFMCA010000031.1:0-41946 GCA_040754955.1 Acidobacteriota bacterium
CCAAGCCCCCAAGCCCCCCTAAGATTAGTGAATGTGCTTCTTCCAGTCGCTCTTCCAGTCGTCGTCGCGCCGCCGGCCGCCGGAGTAGACGTCGAACTTGCCCCGGGCGCGGTTCATGCGCCAGCGGTACCAGCGATAGCGCAGCTCGTCGAGCGGCCGGGCGCGCGGCCCCTTCAGGTAGAAGTAGGCGACAACCATGCCGCCGAGGTGAGCCGTGTGCGCCACGCCGCCCCCGCCGCTCCCCATCGACGACAGGAACGCGATGGCGCCGATGATCATGACGAAGTACTTCGCCGGGATCGGGAAGACGAAATACAGGTAGATGAGCCGGTTCGGGAACGAGACCGCGTAGGCCAGCAGCACGCCGTAGATGGCGCCCGACGCGCCGATCGTGGACGTGTAGTAGAGCATGTCGGCGTACGGCAGCGGGCTGAGCGACCAGAGCAGCGTGGTCGCCGCGGCGCCGACGCCGCTCACGAAGTAGAACTTCGTGAAGAACCGCGTGCCCCACATGCGCTCGAGCTCGGTGCCGAACATCCAGAGCGCGAGCATGTTGAAGAGGATGTGCCCGATGCCGCCGTGCAGGAACAGGTAGGTCACCGGCTGCCAGATCGCGAGTCTGCCGAAGACGGCCGACGGCGAGAGCCCGAGGCGCAGCACGATCTCGGGCACGAGCATCGACAGCAGGAACATGCCGATGTTCGCGACGATGAGCAGGCGGATGGCGGGCGACAGCGGCCCCGGGCCGAAGGCGTACGACATGCCGGAGGCGGGATAGCGCGCCATGGCCGTCGATGGTACTACGCTTCCGACGAGACCGGCTCGGTCCCGTAGGCCGTCCGCACCTCGGGCAGGGGCCAGGCGCAGGCGGCGGCCAGCAGGGGTCCCGCCGCCAGCGCGAGGAGCGCGTTCTGCAGGCCGATGGCGTCCGCCAGGGCGCCCACGCCTGGCGCCATCACGGCGCCCATGCCCCACGCAAAGCCCATCATCAGCGACGACACCGTGGCCGCGCTCACCGGCGCGAGCTGCTGGCCGTAGGTGACGTTGACCGGCAGCGTGCTCTGCAGCAGCAGGCCGCCGACGGCCACCAGCAGTGTCAGCGTCCAGCCGCTCGCGAACGGCGCCGCCACGAGGAACGGCACCGAGCTCACGAGCGAGATGAGGATGACGCGCCTGGGGCCGTAGGCGTCGGCCATCGGGCCGCCCGCGAAGCCGCCGATGCTGCTGACGATGAGGTACACCGACACGGCGACGCCGGCCTGGGCCACGCTCATGCCCTGGCTCGTCAGCAGCACCGGGAGGAAGACCGAGTAGCTCATCGCCGTGACCGTGCGCAGCACTACCGCGAAGTAGAGGAGCGTGAGCGGCCGCGCGTACGGGCGGAGCGCCGACCAGCTCTGCGGCCCGCGCGACGGCAGCCGCGGCGTCGCGCGCACCAGTCGCAGCGTGAACCAGAGGGCCGCGAGGCCCGGCACGGCGATGACCCACGACCAGCCGAGCCCGAGCGCCGCAATGGTGGGCGCAAAAACGAGCGGCGCGAGCGCCATGCCCAGCGACCCGCCGGTGATGTGCACCGACATCGCAAAGCCCTTGCGCCGGATGTCGCTGAGCGCGTAGACGAGCGCCGCCGCGGGCGGGTGGAAGGCCGCGCCTCCAAGCCCGCCGATGACGAGGATGATGCCGAGCGTGAGGGGCGACCAGGCCCAGCCGATCGTGCTCAGCACCAGCACCGTGAGGAGCGGCCCGCCCATCAGCAGCACGCGCGGCCGCCAGCGGTCCGCCAGCGCGCCGAAGCCGAGCTGCGACACCGAGCTCGCCATCTGGCTGAACATCGCAAGCGTGCCCACCATGGTGAGCGAGAGCCCGAGCTTGGGGATGAGCAGCGGCAGCAGGGGCGAGTAGATGTTGGTATACGCGTCGACGACGAAGTGCGTCGACGCCGTGGCGACAATCGCCGGGGGCAGGCCCAGGCGGGCGAGGACACGGTTCATCGCGCCAGCCTCCGGAAACGGCCGACGACGAGCCCGCGCGCCTCGGCCAGCTCGGGCAGCCGGACGAGGTGCGCGGCGCCCGCCAGGACGGCCAGGCCCGCCGCGATGGCGGCGGCCACCCGCGCGAGCTGCAGCAGGACGGCGTCGCCGGGCAGGGCCGCGGCCACACCCCGCTCCACGCTCCACGCCGCGACGCCCATGGCGAGCGCTGCCGCCGAAATCTTCCCCAGCGTCACGGCAATCCGCGTCCCGTCGACGCCGCCGATGAGCCGGCGCAGGAGCGCGGTCTGGACCGCGGCGTTCAGCAGCGCCGTGAGCGACGTGCCGAGCGCCAGACCGCTGTAGCCCATGACCTGCACGAGCGTGACGTTGAGCACGATGTTGAGCACGACCGAGGCCACGCTCGCGGCGACCGGAATGCGGCTGCGGTGCAGCGCGTAGAAGGTGGGCGACACGATGCGCACGACCGAGTAGCCGAGGAGGCCGAGGGCGTAGAAGCGGAGCGCCGCCGCCGTGGCCGCCGTGTCGGCGGCGGTGAACGTCCCGTGCTCGAAGATCAGCGCCACGATGGGATCGGCCAGCACGAGGAGCCCGACCGTCGCGGGGACGTTCAACGTCAGCATGAGGCTCACGGCCGCGCCCACGGTGGTCCGCATCCGGTCGCGCGCGTTCTCGGCGACGAGGCGCGAGAAGGCGGGCGTGGACGCCGCGGCAATCGAGACGCCGAAGAGTCCGATGGGCAGGTACATGATGCGGAACGCGTAGTCCAGCCACGACACCGCGCCGGTACCCTCGCCGGTGGCCAGAATCGTGTTGACGAGCACGTTGATCTGCGTCGCCGCCAGGCCGACGGTGCCCGGACCCATCAGCAGGAGCACGCGGCGCAGCCCGGGGTCGCCCGGATCGAGCGCCGGCCGGTAGCGGAAGCCCTCGCCACGGAGCGGCGGCCACTGGATGGCCAGCTGCCCGAACCCGCCGACGAGCGTGGCCGCGGCGACGATGACGATCGGATCGACGCCCAGCGAGGGTGCCACCGGGACGAGCCCCAGTGCCATCACGATGGTCGCCACGTTGAACATGGCGGGGGAGAGCGCCGGCACGAAGAAGTGGCCGAGCGCGTTCAGCATGCCCATCATCGCCGCGGCCACGGCCACGAGCGTCAGGAACGGCGCCATGATGCGCGCCAGGTACACCGTCAGTTCGAGCTTCCCGGGCACTTCCGCGAAGTCGCTCGCGAAGAGCCGCACCAGCGGCTCCGCGAACACGACGCCCGCCACGACCAGCGCCAGCGTGGCGACGATGAGGGCGTTGATGACGGAGTTGGCCAGCCGCCACGCGCGTTCGCGGCCGTGGTGCGTCAGCTCGGCGGTGAAGGTCGGCACGAAGGCGGCGCTCATCGCCCCTTCGGCGAAGAGATCGCGGACCATGTTCGGCACACGGAACGCGACGCGGAAGGCATCCATCGCGTCACCGGCGCCGAAGTAGTACGCGAGCACCTGGTCGCGAATCAGCCCCAGCATGCGGCTCGCCATGGTGGCGAGGCCGAACACACCGGCTGAGCGCGCCAGGCGCGGCTCGTCAGCGGACATCAATCGCGATTGAGCGTAGCACGGCGATTCGCCGTCCGGGCCCGCACGGTGTCCGCTGGCGGACGGCCGGGCGGCCGTGGCGGGAAGTGCCTGAAACAAAACGGGCTTCGGCTGGTGAAGCCGAAGCCCAAGGAGGATGGTGAGAGGCTGACTAGGCCTTTCACAGGTATAGACGGCCGCGGCGGGAAAAAGTTTGCGGGTTCCACGGTCGGCCGTGCAAACACGGTGTTCACTCGCGGGACGCGCGCACCGGCGGGCGTCAGCCCAGCCGTGCCTTCACGAGCGTGCTGACCTGCTTGCCGTCGGCCGTCTTGCCCGCGAGCGCCGCCATCACCGCCTTCATGACCTTACCCATGTCTTTCGGCCCAGCCGCGCCGGTCTCCGCGATGGCGGCGGTCACAATCGCGTCGAGCTCCTCGGCGCTGACCGCCGGCGGCAGGTAGGTCTCGAGAATCGCAATCTCGGCCGCCTCCTTCGCCGCGAGCTCCGCACGTCCGCCCGCCGTGAACTGCTCGATGGAATCGCGCCGCTGCTTGACCAGGCTCGACACCACCTGCGCCTCCTCCCCCGCCTCGAGCGCCCGTCCCTTCTCGATGCTCCGGTTCATCAGCGCCGTCTTGAGCATCCGCAGCGCCACGAGCCGCGCCGTGTCCTTCGCCTTCATCGCCGCCGCGATGTCAGCCGTTACCTGCTCCTCGAGCCCCACTGCTCAATCCTTTCGCGATTCGCCATTCGCCATTCGTCATTCGTCATTGCTAATGATCCAACTCCCCGTCCCCCAGCGTGAAGTGCCATCGGTCGCGCTCGGTATAGAAGGTCGGCGGCACGTCCACCGCCGTGATCTTCACGGCCAGGTCCACGGCCGACTTGACGGCGAAGTAGCCCGAGCGCCGCAGGATTCGACGGAAGTGCGCGTGCTGCGCGTAGCAGCGGATCTTGTCCGAATCCTCCGCGCGCGCTTCGCGATCGATCCACCGGAGCAGCGTCTTGAACCCGCGCTCGTCGTCGGGGTCCGCCAGGAAGTCCACGATGTGCGTGACGCGGGCCTGCGGCTCCCGGAGGTGTCGATAGACGGCGTAGCCGTCCATCTCGCCGTCGCGGACCAGCACGGCGATGGCGTAGCGGACGTGCGGCGGCTCGGCGAACTTCCAGTTCAGGTACGCCGCATCGCGTCGCACGGCCAGGTCCAGGCGAGACGCGACCCGCTCCCACAGCCGATCGGCGCGCATGTCGAAGCGGCGCACCACTTCCACCGTCTCGCGCAGGGGCCGCGCGCTCGACACCGCGCGCACGAACGGCAGCGTCACCGCCGAGACAAGCCGGTTGACCGCGACGGGCCAGGTCGGCCGCCGAAGCGCGCGGCGGCTGAGCGGCTTCACCAGGCACGGCAGCGCCTGCGCCTTCGGCCACCGCATGCGCTCGCGCAGCAGATACGCCGTGCCCTCGGACAGCCCCGTGCCCAGCCCGACGCCGACGTGCCGTTCCCACGCGCGCAGGAGCGACTCGCCCAGCCCCTGCCGCTGCCGCTCGGCGAGCACGAGCGGATTGACGGCCCACGCGCCGTGGGCCTCGAGCCCGCGGATGCCGACGCGCGCCGCCACGAGCGGACAGGCCGCGACGATGGTGGGGCCCTCGCGCGCCAGCCAGAGCACGGGGTCGCCCTCGCGCGAGGCGGGATTGCGCCGCGCCCAGTCCCAGCGCAGCCGTGCCGCTTCGGCGGCCTCGTTGCCGAGGGTTCGACGGTAGAGCTGTTCGACGCCGCGACGATCGTCGGGCCGGAAGCGTTCGATGTCGGCCATCCGTACACACGCCAGACCGCACCTCGACCGCGTCGGTCGTCTGGCTGGAAACAGGTTCAATTGTACGACGGCTGTCGCGCCCGGATTACGGCTGACCCGGCGGGCGCGTGGGGCGCGGCGGTACCTGACCGCCCTGGGCGGGCGCTGGATTCGTAATCACGCCTGGCACCGGCGATCCGAGCGGCGCCGTCGGCGCGCCGGGGACGACCGCGCCGCCGGGCGACACCGTGAGGCCTTCCTGCGGCGGCATCGCGGGATACCCGCCGGCCGGGACCGCTGCAGGCGCACCAAAGGCGCCCGGCTGCACCGGCGCGAAAACCGTCCCGGGCGGCTGCTCCTGCGGATCCCCGCCCGGGAACGCGAACACCGGCTGCCCCGGCTGGACGGGCTCCTCGTCGAACTGATCGGTCTCGTCCATCTCCTCGGTCGGCTCTTCCCCAGGATCGCCGGGCGCGCGGACGATCGGCGGTCGTGGCGGGACGAAGCGCTGGAGGCCCGCTCGCGGATCGGGCCGGGGCGCGGCCGGGCGCGCCGCCGCGGCGCTGGCCGGCGGCGTCGCGCTCGTGGGCAGCACCATGATGCGGTCGTAGACAGAGGCCCCGGGTGTGGCGTTCGCCCGGCGCGGCGCCGCCATGTACCCCGCCACGTTGCGCAGCACAATCTCCAGCGCCTGCCGTTCCGGCACGTCCACGAGCGTGATCGTCAATGGCGCGCCGGCGACACGCTCGCCGTTGACCACCGTCGTGCCGCCGACCTTGGCCCATTCCGCCAGGATCTGGCGCACGGGCACCGCCCTGGCATCGAGGCTCACCCGCCCGTCGTGGATCTCCAGCGTGAGCTGCTGGGCGGCAGCCGGCGTCGCGGCGAGGAGCAGGGCGGCGAGCAGCCGGATCAGGCGCGACATCGGGCAATCTCCGGGGGACGAGGCCAGTATACGCCTGTTCAGACGACGGGCTGGAACGCCTGGACGGCGGCCGCGGCCCGGAGGACGTCGGCCTCCGGCAGAGCCGGGTAGAGGGGCAGCGAGAGCACCTCGCCGCAGACCCGGTTGGCGATGGGACAGGATGCCGGGTCGGAGGCGGCCAGCGCCGGCTGGGCCGGGATGGGCACCGGGTAGTGAATGAGCGTCTCGATACCGGCGGCCGCAAGGTGCGCCTGCAGGGCGTCCCGCGACGAGGTGAGCACGGGGAACAGGTGGTAGACGTGCCCGTGGTCGAGCTCAGGCGGTACGCGGACGGGTGCCCCGGCGAGCGTTCGACGGTAGGCCGCGGCGAGCGCGCGCCGGCGTTCGGTCCACCCGCGCAGGAACGGCAGGCGCGCCCGCAGGATGGCCGCCTGCATCTCGTCGAGGCGGCTGTTGGCGCCGGCCTCGAGGTGGTGGTACCGCGACGTCTGGCCGCCGTTGCGGAGCCGCCGGATGCGCGCGGCGAGCGCCGCGTCGCCGGTGATCACTGCGCCGCCGTCGCCCATCGCGCCCAGGTTCTTCGTTGGATAGAAGCTGAACGCGCCGGCCACGCCAATGGTGCCCACGGGTCGTCCCGCCGCGGTGGCGAGATGCGCCTGGCAGGCGTCCTCGACGAGCGCCAGGCCGTGGCGGGCGGCCAGGGTCTCGAGCGGCGCCATGTCGGCGGCCTGGCCGTAGAGATGCACGGGCAGCAGCGCGCGCGTGCGCGGCGTGATTGCGGCCTCGACCCGTGCGGGGTCGAGCGTGAGGCGCTCGGGATCGAGGTCCACGAACACCGGCCGGGCGCCGGCCATCAGCACGGCGAGCGCCGAGTAGGCCGCGGAGAGCGGCGTCGTGATGACCTCGTCGCCCGGGCCGATGTCGAGCGCGCGGAGAATCAGCGTGATGGCGTCGGTGCCCGTGCCGACGCCCACCGCATGGGCGGCGCCGCTCGCGGCCGCGAACTCCTGCTCGAACGCCTCCACCTCGGGCCCGAGGACGAACCAGCCGCTCGCGACCACGCGGCGGATCGCGGCCTCCACGGCGGCGGCGTCCTCGCCCGGCGCGAGCGCGTTGAACGGGATGCGCCGGACGGCGGTGCTCACGCGGCGCCTCCCGGCGCGGCCGGCTCCTCCAGATACCGCGCGAGGTGCTCGCGGTAGAAGGCGAGCGTGCGGCGGAGGCCCTCGTCGAGCCCGACCTGCGGCGCCCACCCGGTGGCGCGCTGGAACCTGGTGGAGTCGGCGTAGAAACTGCCGATGTCGATGGCCTTCTTCTCGGACGGCCACTCGACGAAGCGGTAGCGGCCGCTGCCCGCCGCGCGGATCAGCCGTTCCACCAGCTCGCGATGCGAGACGTGCTCGCTGCCGCCGACGTTGAAGGCCTCGCCGTTGACGCCGTCGTCCGCGCCCGCTCGGAGAAACGCGTCGACCGCGTCGTCCACATAGACGAAATCGCGGACCTGGCTGCCGTCGCCGAAGATCTGGATCTCCTGGTCCTCGAGCGCCAGCCGGATGAACCAGGCGATGAAGCCCTGCCGGTTGTGTTTGAGGAGCTGGCGGGGACCGTAGATGTTGGTGAGCCGCAGCGCCGTCGCCCGCACGCCGAAGACGTTGTTGTAGACGAGATGGTAGTACTCGCCGGCGGCCTTGTTGATGCCGTTGACGTCGGTGGGCCGGACGAGGTGACGCTCGGTGACGGGCAGGCTGTCGGGGCGGCCGTAGATCTGCCGCGTCGAGGCGTAGACGACCTTGACGCCCGGATTATGGCGGCGGCAGGCCTCGAGCAGCGTCAGCTGGCTGCGGCAGTTGATGTCGAGGTCGGTGTGCGGGTCGCGCATGCTGTCGATGTGGCTCACCTGTCCCGCGAGGTTGAAGATCACCTCGCGGTCGCGCACCAGGTAGTTCATGGTGCTCGCCTGCCGCACGTCGGCGATGTTGGTGCGGACGCGCGACTCGATGCCGGCGATGTTGAACAGGTTGCCCCCGTAGTCGGGGATGAGCGAGTCGACCAGCAGGACGTCGGCGCCGAGATCGACGAGGCGCCGGGCGAGGTTGCTGCCGATGAAGCCGAGCCCCCCCGTGATCATCACGCGGCGCCCGCGGTAGTGATCGAGGTGGCTCATGCGGCGACCCTCTCCTCGCCGGCCTTCAGGTGCTCCCGGCGGACCACGAGCTGCCACCAGAGCTTGAGCACGTCGATCCCGGTGCGGACGACGCGGCGGACGTTGAAGAACTGCGACTTGCCGTACGTGCGGTGGTAGTGGTGCACGGGAACCTCCGCCACGCGGAAGCCCGCGTCCTTGAACTTCTTCATCATCTCGAGGCAGATGACCCCGCTGTCCTTCTCGAGGCGCACCTTCTCGAATATGCGCCGGCGCATGAGGCGGAAGTCGCAGTCGACGTCGCGCACTTTCAGGCCGAACAGCAGCCGCACGGTGTGATGGTAGACGCGCCCGATGACGATGCGATGGAACGGATCGGAGCGGCTGATCTTGTAGCCGTTGACCCAGTCCACCTCCGGGGACATCTTCGCCCAGAGCTCGCGCACTTCGGTCGGATCGTACTGGGCGTCGCCGTCGGTGTAGAACACCAGCTCCTTGCTGGCCGCCTGGAATCCGCTCCGGAGCGCGCCGCCGTACCCGCGGTTGCGGGCGTGGTGGACCACCTTGACGTGGTAGGGATACTGGCGCGCCAGCTCGTCCAGAATCTGGGGCGTATCGTCCTGGCTCCCGTCGTTGACGACGATGACCTCGAAGTCGTCGGTCAGCGTCGCCGCCACCTGCACCGAGCGGATCACGAGGCTCGCGATCGTGCCCGCGTCGTTGTAGGCGGGGAAGAACATGGTGAGGCCGGGGGCGGGGGCGGTCATCGGTCGAGCCACGCGCATTGTACCCCCAGGATCCGCGCTCATCGCGCGCCCTCCCGGCGCCGGAGGCGCCCGTACCGCCAGGCCAGACGCCACGGCGTGAGCAGCGATTCGGTGAGAATTCGCGCCGTGAGCTTCGAGGCGCCCGCGCGCCGCTCCACGAAGACGATGGGGACCTCGCCCAGCCGCACGCCCGCGCGCGCGGCGAAGAAGATCACCTCGACGAGAAACGAGTAGCCTTCGGCCCGGATGTCCTCGAGCGGCAGGCGGGCCAGCGCCTCACGGCGCCAGCAGCGGTAGCCGCTCGTGCAGTCGTGGACGTCCAGCCCGGTGACGCGCCGGATGTACCCGTTCGCAAACGCGCTGAGCAGCACGCGGTGGAGCGGCCAGTTCTCGATGCGGCCGCCGGACCGCCCGTAGCGCGAGCCGACGACCAGGTCGTAGGACGCGGTCGCCGCCACGAGCGCCGGCAGGTGCGCGGGGTCGTGCGAGAGGTCGGCGTCCATCTGCACCACCACGTCGGCGTCGCTCGCGATCGCGCGGCGGAATCCGTCCAGGTAGGACACGCCCAGCCCGCGGCGGCCCTCGCGGTGCAGCACCTCGACCCGGCCGCCCGACTCGGCCGCGATCGCGTCGGCCACCGCGCCCGTGCCGTCCGGCGAGGCATCGTCGATGACGAGCACGCGCGTGCCGGCGTGCGAGAGAATCTGCCGCACCAGCTCGGGCAGGTTGTCGCGCTCGTTGTAGGTCGGCACCAGGACCAGCGCCGTCACGACGGCCCCGGGGCGTTCTCGTCCGGCGCCCGCACCAGACGCTCGATGACCGCGTCCCACGTGATGCGGGCCGCCAGCTCGCGGCCGGAGGCGCCCAGCTCCTTCGCCGACGCCCGATCCGCGTCGAGCGCCGCGGCGGCGGCGGCAATGCCCGCCGGCGTCGGCGGGACGATAACCCCGGTGAGCCCGTGCTGGACGAACTCGAGCGTGCCGCCCGAATCCTCCGCGGTGATGACGGGCTTCCCGGCCAGAAACGCCTCGAGCGTGGCGAGCCCGTAGTCCTCGTCGTACGGCGCGTACACGAGCGCGAGCGCGTCCCGGTACAGCTCGACCAGCCGATCGTCGTCGACCGCGCCCAGGAAGTGGATGCGATCGCCGGCGCCCGTCTCGGCGGCCATCCGCTCCAGCCGCGGCCGCTGGCTGCCGTCGCCGACGACCATGAGCCGCATGGACGAGGGCAGCTGCGCCATGGCCTTGATGGCCAGATCCACGCGCTTGTTCGACTCGAGACGCGCCACCGACAGGAGGTAATCGCCCGGCGGCGTGGGCGCAAGCCGCGGCGCGATGAGCGGCGGGTGGTACAGCGGCGTCGACGCCAGCCCGTTGTAGCGCTGCAGCCGCGCGCTCACCGTCTCGGAGATCGTGAACAGGCCCCGGCACTCGCCGAGCATCTCCTCGTCGAGCGCCATGATGCGCTCGCGCAGCGCGACGTCGCCCTCCTCGTGTCCGAAATCGCTGAACTCGGTGCCGCAGAGCTCGTACACGGCCCGGTGCTGGTGCACGAGCCAGCAGACCTTTCGCGGGTGTCGCGCGAAGTAGGTGGGGAACTTCGTCGCGATCACGAGATCGATGGGACGCCCGTTGCTCTCCGACAGGTCGAGCAGCCGCCACGCCGCGGCGTGCGCCAGGATCTCGTCCTTCGGGTACCACTTGAACGGCACCGAGACGCGATCGGTCGCAAAGCCCCGCGCGCGCAGCTCGTGCACGAGCTGCCGCACCAGCAGCTCCGCGCCACCCCTCACGAGCGGCACCTGGGTTTCGCAGACGAGAACGGTCTGAACCGGCATGCGGCGCGCTAGTCTAGGTCGCGTGGCGGAAGGTGATGACGTCGCCGTCCGCGACAATGTAGTCCTTGCCCTCGAGCCGGACCTCGCCGTGCTCCCGGCACGCGTGCATCGAGCCCCGGCCGACGAGCGCGTCGTACGCCACGACCTCCGCGCGGATGAAGCCCCGCGCGATGTCGGTGTGGATCTCCGCCGCGGCGTCCTGCGCCCGGGTCCCCCGCGCAATCGACCACGCGCGGCACTCGTCGTCGCCCACCGTGAAGAACGAGAGGTAGCCCAGCAGATCGTACGTAGCGCGGATGACGCGCGCCAGCCCCGATTCCTCCAGTCCGAGATCGGCCAGAAACGCCTCCGCGTCCGCCGGCTCGAGCGCCGCAATCTCCAGCTCGATCGTCGCGCAGACGGGCACCGCCCGAGTCGCCGCGCGCGACAGGAACGGCGTGAGCCCCGTCAGCGCCGCCGCCCGGTCGAGGGTCGCCGCCGCGCCCGCGTCGGCCTCGTCGAGGTTGATCACGACCAGGAGCGGCTTGGCCGACAGGAGCTGGAACCCCCGCAGCCGCCGCAGGTCGTCGCCCGCCAGACCCAGCGCGCGGAGCGGCTCCCCGCGCTCGAGCGCCGCCTGGCACCGCGCGAGCAGGTCGCGCTCCTGTTCCGCCTCCGCGCTCCGGCCTCTCTTCAGGTCCTTGTCCAGACGCTCGAGCCGGCGTTCGACCACGCCCAGGTCCGCGAGGATGAGCTCGTCCTCCATCGCCTGCGCGTCGCGCGCCGGATCAATCGACCCTCGCGGATGGGGCACCGCCTCGTCGCGGAAGGCGCGCACGACGTGCACGAGCGCGTCGGCGTTCTTGTAGCCCGCCACGTCGACGAGCGCGGCGGCGCCGCTGCGGCCCGTGGCCACGATGTCGGTGAACTCGATCGTCGCGGGGACGCGCTTCTTCGGCTTGTACATCGCGGTCAGCCGGTCGAGCCGCGCGTCGGGTACCTTCGAGATGCCGACCGCGGTCTCGGCCTTGCCGTGGCCGCGCGGCGCCTCGCGGGCGCTGGTCATGAGCTGGAACAGGGTGGACTTGCCCGTCGAGGGCAGGCCGATGAGGGCGGCGTGCAGCATGAAAAACTCACCATTTTTGTCCGAGAGTGCCCCTCAGGTCCAGCCGGAGACACCGGCCGGCGTTTGAGACCGTCAGTGTCGCGTCAAGATTGTGACGGTTCTTCGCCGTCCAGGCGAAACTAAGGCGTAAAGTCCTGACATCGTGACGTTTAGCGGTTGACATCCCTGCGGCCCTCCTCTACCATCCGGGTGGACTTTTTTGGAGTTAAGTGGAGTAACCGAGTGCTTCGGGGCAACGCACCGGCGAAGATCGATGACAAAGGCCGGCTCAAGGTGCCGAACGCCTTTCGTGCCGTGATCCAGGAGGAGCACGGCCGGGCGCTGTTCGTCACGAGCCTGTCGGGGGAGTCGGTCCGCATCTACCCGATGCCGGTCTGGCTCGAGATCGAGCGCCGGCTCGCGCAGATGCCCTCCACGCACCCGGCGCGGCAGCGGTACCTCGACCGCGTGAACTTCTATGGCCAGGTGGCCGAGCTCGATCCGCAGGGCCGCGTGCTCATCCAGCCGCGGCTGCGGGAGAGCGCCCAGATGCAGGGGGAAGTTGACGTGCTCGGGCAGCAGAACTTTCTCGAGGTGTGGAACCACGATCGGTTCCGCGCCCGGCTGCTGAGCGACCCGTTCACCGACGAGGATGCGCGGGCGCTCTCGGATTTCGGCATCTAGGGCGGGATGCACGTTCCCGTCCTTGTCGACGAGGTGGTCGCGGCGCTCCGGCCGGAGCGGGGCGGCTGCCTGGTCGACTGCACGGTGGGCCTCGGCGGCCACGCGCGCGCGCTCGTGGCGGGCGGCGCGGGCCGGCTCATCGGATTCGATCGCGATCCGGCGGCGCTGGCGCTGGCGCGGGAAGCGCTCGCGGCGTGGGCCGATCGTGTGGATCTCGTGCACGCCGACTACCGCGATCTCGATGCCGTCCTCGACGCGCGCGGCATCGATCGCGTGGACGGTGTGCTGGCGGATCTCGGCGTCTCGTCGCTGCAGCTCGACGCCCCCGGCCGGGGCTTCAGCTTCCGGCGGGACGAGCCGCTCGACATGCGGATGGACCCGACGCAGGGGGTCACCGCCGCAGAGCGGCTGGCGGCGGTGGACGAGGCCGAGCTGGCGGACGTCATCTACCGGTTCGGCGAGGAGCGGCACGCGCGGCGGATTGCGCGGGCGCTGGTGCGGGCGAGGGCGGTGGCGCCGCTGGACACGACGGGGCGCGTGGCCGACATCGTCCGCCGGGCGGTCCGCTCGGGCTGGCAGCGGATTGACCCGGCGACGCGCACCTTCCAGGCGCTGCGCATCTGGGTGAACGCGGAGCTGGACGGGCTCGAGGGGTTCGTGACGGCGGCGGTGGGCCGGCTCGCCGCCGGCGGCCGGCTGGCGGTGATCGCGTTCCACTCGCTCGAGGATCGGGTGGTGAAGCACACGCTGCGGGGCCTGGCGGCCGGCGACGCGCCGGCCGTGCGGCTCATCACGAAGCGCCCCATTGTGCCGGGCGACGGGGAGACGGCCGCCAACCCGCGTGCCCGCAGCGCCAGGCTGCGGGTCGCGGAGCGGCTCGGGTGAGGGGACGCCTAATGCAGAAGCTCGACGCGTTCGAATACGCCATCCGCAAGGACGTCCGGAACAACCCCATCGTCCGGGAGTTTGACGAGCGGCGGCAGCGCGAGCTGTGGCACTCGCTGGGCATCGGCGTGCTGCTGGTGCTGGTCCTGCTGTTCTCGGCGTGGCAGCACTTCGAGCTGCTGCGCCACGGCTACCGCCTCGAGCAGATGCAGCGCGAGCGCGCGGCGGAGCAGGAGATCAACCGGCACCTGCGCCTCGAGATCGAGACGCTGCGCGCCCCGCAGCGCATCGAGAAGCTGGCCACCGAGCGGCTCGGGATGGTCGAGCCCGGCCCGGGCGAGGCGGTCGTGCTGGAGCGGGTGACGCCGCCCACGCCGCCCGCCAAGTCGCTGGTCGCCGTCCGCTAGGTCCCGAGGTCGTCCGTGGCCGATCAGCCCTTCGACTGGCGTCCGACGCTCCGCAGGCGGGTCACCGTGGCCGCCGCCGTGTTCGGCGTGTGGGCGCTCGGCATCGAAGCGCGGCTGGTGAAGCTGCAGGTCCTCGATCACGAGGATCTCGTCGCACGGGCAGCGCGCCAGCAGATGCGCACCGTCGAGGCGCCGGCCAAGCGCGGAGAGATCCGCGACCGCCACGGGCGGCTGCTCGCCTACAGCGTCGACGCGGACACCATTTACGCGGTGCCCACCGAGGTGCACGACGCCGCCCGGACGGCCGGCGCGCTCTGCGAGGCGCTCGATCGCTGCACCGACCGCGAGCGCGCGACCCTCGTCGAGCGGCTGTCGCAGCGCCGCGCCTTCGCGTACATCCGTCGCCGCGTGTCGCCCGCCGAGGCCCGGCGCGTCGCGGCGCTCGATCTGGAGGGCGTCGGCTTCCTCAAGGAAAGCCGGCGCTTCTACCCGAACCGCGAGCTGGGCTCGCACGTGCTCGGCTACGTCGGCGTCGACAACGTCGGGCTCGGCGGCCTCGAGGCCGCCTACGACAAGGTCATCCGCGGCCGCGCGGGCACGGTCCTCATCCAGACCGACGCGCGCCGGCATGCCTTCAGCCGCGTCGAGCGGACGCCCACCACCGGCGGCTCGCTCGAGCTGACGATCGACGAGCCGCTGCAGTACCTGGCCGAGCGGGAGCTGCGCCGCGGCGTCGAGGAGATGCGGGCCGACGGCGGGTCGGTGGTCGTCATGAACCCGCACACCGGCGAGATCCTGGCGATGGCCAACTGGCCGACGTTCAACCCGAACGCCTACAACGTCTCCTCCGCGGCCGAGCGGCGAAACCGCGCCGTGCAGGATCTCTACGAACCGGGCTCCACCTTCAAGGTCGTGACCGCCTCGGCGGCGCTCGAGGAGGGCGTGGTGCGCCCCGACGATCCCATCGACGTCAGCGCGGGCGCGATCCGCCTCGGGTCGAGCACCGTGCGCGACATGCACCGCTACGGCGTGCTGTCGTTCACCGACGTCATCGTCAAGTCGAGCAACGTCGGCGCCATCAAGGTGGGCCTCGACCTCGGTGCCGAGCGGCTCGGCCTCTACGTGTCCCGCTTCGGGTTCGGCCGCGCGATCTCGCCCGACTTCCCCGGCGAGAACCCCGGCATCGTCTGGAATCCGGCGCGGCTCAACGACCGCGCGCTCGGGTCGGTGTCGATGGGCTACCAGGTCGGCGTGACGCCGCTCCAGATGGCGGCGGCGGTGAGCTCGGTAGCCAACGGCGGCCGCCTCATCGAGCCGCGGGTGGTCCGCGCCGTCATCCGCGACGGCCAGCGGGCCCCGGTGGCGCCGAGGGTGATCCGCCGGACGATCGCGCCCGCGACGGTGGCCGAGCTCACCGCCATCATGGAGATGGTGGTCGAGCGCGGCACGGCGACGCGCGCCAAGGTGCCGGGCTACACGGTGGCCGGCAAGACCGGCACGGCGGAGAAGCTCGTCAACGGCCGCTACTCGTCCACCGATCATCAGGCGTCGTTCGTGGGGTTCCTGCCGTCGAGGGACCCCGCGCTGACGATCATCGTCGTCATCGACACGCCCCGCGGGCAGGGCAACACGGGCGGCGTGGCCGCGGCGCCGGTCTTCGCCCGCATCGCGGCCGCCGCGATGCGCCATCTGGGTATCCCGCCGTCGATCAATCGCGAGCCGCCGGTCGTGGTCGCGCGCAACGATCGCGGCCCCGTGACCGCCGCCGCCGCGGTGGCGGCGCCGGCTGTCGTGACGCTCGTGGCGTCCGCCACCAATGCGTCGCTCCTCCCGGACTTCCGCGGCCTGAGCGCGCGCGACGCGCTCCGCGCGACGGCCCGTCTGGGTCTGACGGCGCGGCTCGAGGGCGACGGCGTCGTCATCGATCAAGATCCCGACCCGGGCGTGCCGCTCGAGCCGGGCACCACGTGCACGCTCATCCTCGGACGCGAGCTGCCCAGACCGGCTGCAGGACCTGCCGGAGCCCACCCGTGACGGCCGCCGACGCGTACGACACCCTGCGCGCCCTCGTCACCGACGCCGCGGCCTTCGGTGCCGCGCCGCGAGAGGCGGCAGTGTCGGCCATCGTGTACGACTCGCGCCGTGCCGTGCCGGGGTCGATCTTCGTCGCGCTCCGCGGCCAGAAGGCCGACGGCCTCGCGTTCGTGCCCCAGGCGCTCGATCGCGGCGCCTCGCTGGTGGTGGCCGAGGCGCCGCCCCCTCCGGGGACCGCCGCGCCGTGGCTGGTCGTGTCGGACGCCCGGCTCGCGCTCGCGCTGCTCGCCGACCGCTTCTTCGACTCGCCCAGCCGTCAGATGGCGGTCGTCGGCGTCACCGGCACCAACGGCAAGACGACGACGGCGTACCTGCTGTCGTCGATCCTCGACGCGGCCGGGCTCCCGGCGGGGCTGCTCGGCACGGTCACCTACCGCGTCGGCCGCGAGGAGCGCGAAGCCTCGCGGACCACGCCCGAGGCGCCTGACGTGCAGCAGCTCCTGCGCGAGATGCTCGACCGCGGCTGCCGATCGGCCGTGATGGAGGTGTCGTCGCACGCGCTCGCGCTGAAGCGGGTTGACGGGATGCGCTTCGCCGCCGGCATCTTCACCAACCTCACCCGGGACCACCTCGACTTTCACGGCGACATGGAGGCGTACTTCGCCGCCAAGCGCCGGCTCTTCGAGCTGCTGCCGCCCGAGGCGCCGGCCGTCATCAACGCGGACGACCCGCGCGGCGCGGCGCTGGTCGAGGCCAGCCGCCGGCCCGTGACCTACGCGCTGCAGAAGCCTGCCGACGTCACGGCGGCGCGGATGGACATGACGCTCGACGGCCTCCGGCTCGAGATCGCGACGCCGCGCGGGTCCGTCGAGGTCGCCTCGCGCCTTGTCGGGCGCCCGAACGCGTACAACATCGTCGCCGCCGCGGCCGCGGCGGCCGCGCTCGACCTGCCGCTCGACGCCATCGCGCGCGGCGTGGCGGCGCTCCCCGGCGTGCCCGGGCGGTTCGAGGTCGTCTCCGCCGCGGACGACGACGTGACCGTCGTCGTCGACTACGCGCACACCGACGATGCGCTGCGCAACCTGCTCGAGACGGCGCGGCCGCTCGCGCCGACGCGTTTGGTGACGGTATTCGGGTGCGGCGGCGACCGCGATCGCACCAAGCGCCCGCTGATGGGCGTGGTCGCGGCGCGTCTGAGCGACGTGGTGATCATCACGTCGGATAACCCGCGCAGCGAGGACCCGGCGCGAATCATCGAGGAGATCAAGCGCGGCATCCCGGCGGCCCGCCAGCCGGGCGCACCCGAGCCCGACGTGCTCGCCATCGTGGATCGCGCCGAGGCCATCGCGCGCGCCGTTGCCATCGCCGACGCCGGCGATCTCGTGCTCGTCGCGGGGAAGGGTCACGAGAAATACCAGCAGATCGGCGACCGTGTCCTCCCGTTCGACGATGCCGAAGTCGCGCGCGAGGCGCTGGCGCGCCGGCGCGCCGGAAGGAGCCGGACGTGAGTGGCGGGGTGGCGGTGACCGCCACGATGGTCGCGTCGGCCGCAGGCGGGCGTCTCGTCGCCGGCGATTCCGGCCGGGTGTTCGACGGCTTCTCGATCGACTCGCGGACGCTGCGCCCCGGCGACCTCTTCTTCGCCGTCGTCGCCGCGCGGGACGGACATGCGTTCGTGCCCGACGCGCTCGCCCGCGGCGCCGCCGGCCTGGTGGTCAGCCGGCCCGTCAGCGTCGGCGGCGCGCCCGCGGCGGTCATCGAGGTCGTGGACACGACAGCCGCGCTCCAGGCGCTGGCCCGCACCGTGCGGCGCGCGTCGGGCGCGGTGGTGGTCGCCATCACCGGCAGCGCGGGCAAGACCACCACCAAGGAGGCCATTGCGGAGCTCCTGTCCGCGAAGTACCGGGTCGTGCGGAATCGCGGCAATCTCAACAACCATCTCGGGCTGCCGCTGTCGCTGCTGGAGCTCCGTCATGGAGCGGATGTCGCGGTGATGGAGCTGGGCATGAACCACGCGGGCGAGATCCGCGTGCTCGTCGGCATCGCCGAGCCCGAAATCCGCGTCTGGACCAACGTCGGCGACGCGCACATCGGCCACTTCGACTCCGCCGACGGCATCGCCGACGCCAAGGCGGAGATCCTGGAGCGGGCGCTGCCGGACCACCTGCTCGTCTGCAACGCCGACGACGCCCGCGTGATGGCCCGCGCGCGCGCGTTTGCCGGGCGCACGCGCACCTTCGGTTTCGGCCCCGCTGCCGACGTGCGGGCCGTCGATGTGGAGGACCGCGGCGTCGACGGCATGCGCGCCACCGTCCGGACGCCCGCCGGCGACGCGCGGCTCGAGGTGCCCCTCATCGGCCGGGGCAACCTCGCCAACGTGCTGTGCGCCACGGCCGTGGCGCTCGAGCTGGGCGTCCCGCTCGCCGACCTCGCCGCCCGCATCGGCCGGCTGCAGCCGGCGCCGCGGCGCGGTCAGGTGCGTCGCCTGCCGCGGGGCGTCACGCTCATCGACGACAGCTACAACTCGAGCCCGAGCGCCCTGGCGTCCGCGCTCGACGTGCTGGCGCGCGACCCGCGGGCCGCGCGGCGTGTGGCCGTGCTGGGCGAGATGCTCGAGCTCGGCGACCACAGCGTGCGCCTCCATGAGGCCGCCGGCCGGCTCGCCGCGGGCGCCGGGCTCGCGCGGCTCATCACGGTGGGCGGGCATCCGGCGCGGGCGCTGGGCGAGGCCGCGAAGGCCGCGGGGCTGCCGCCCAGCGCCGTGGCGCACGCGGCCACGAGCGACGAGGCCGCGCGGCTGGCCGCGGACTGGGTGCAGCCCGGTGACCTGGTGCTGGTGAAGGGTTCCCGCGGTATCCGCACCGACGTGGTCGTCGACCGCCTGGCGGGGGAGGGGGCCTGATGCTCTTTCACCTCCTCATCTCGTTCTACCCCGAGATCTCGGTGCTGAACGTCGTCCGCTACATCACCTTTCGCACGGCGGCCGCCAGCATGACGGCCTTCGTGATCGGTCTCGTGGTGGGCCCGTGGCTCATCCGGCGGCTGCGCGAGTTCCAGATCGGCCAGGTGATCCGGCAGGAGGGGCCGCAGACGCACCGCGTCAAGGCCGGCACGCCGACCATGGGCGGGCTCCTCATTCTCGTGGCCGCTCTCGTGCCCACCCTGCTCTGGGCGGACCTGACGAACGTCTACATCTGGATCGCCGTGCTGACGACGACCGCCTTCGGCGCCATCGGGCTGCTCGACGACTACCTCAAGATCACGCGGCGCTCGTCCGGCGGCCTGGCGCCCCGCTACAAGATGGGGCTCCAGATTGTCGTCGCGCTCGCCGTCGGCGTCGTGCTGATGGTGCTCGCGGACAACAATCTCTACAACACGCGGCTCATCTTCCCGTTCTTCAAGCAGCTCATTCCCGACCTGGGCTGGTTCTACGTGCCCTTCGCGGTGTTCGTCCTCGTCGCGTGGAGCAACGCCGTGAACCTCACCGACGGGCTCGACGGGCTCGCCATCAGCACCTTCGCGGTGGCGGCCGCCGCGCTGACCGCGCTGGCGTACGTGACCGGGCACCGCGAGTTCGCGGAGTACCTGCTCATCGTGCGCTTCCCGCCAGCCGGCGAGCTGACCATCTTCTGCGGCGCGCTGGTCGGCGCGAGCCTCGCGTTCCTCTGGTACAACGCCCACCCGGCCGAGATCTTCATGGGCGACGTCGGCTCGCTCGCGCTCGGCGGCGCGCTGGCGACCGTCGCCATTCTCATCAAGCAGGAGCTGCTCCTCGTCATCGTCGGCGGCATCTTCGTCCTGGAGGCAGCGTCGGTGGTCATCCAGGTGGCCTCCTTCAAGCTGCGCGGCAAGCGCGTCTTCCGGATGGCGCCCCTGCACCACCACTTCGAACTCGCGGGCTGGCAGGAGCCCAAGGTGTACGCGCGTTTTCTCATCGTGGCGATCGTCTTCGCGCTCTTCAGCCTGACGACGCTGAAGCTCCGGTGATCTCATGACGACGCCAGCCTTCAGCGTGGACGGACAGCGGGTGGTGGTCGTGGGCGCGGCGCGCAGCGGCCTCGCCGCCGCGGAGCTGCTCGCCCGCCGGGGCGCGCGCGTGACGCTCACCGACATGAAGGCCGACCTGCCCGGCGCCGATCGCCTCCGCGCCGCCGGCATCGCGCTCGAGCTGGGCGGGCACCGCGACGCCACGTTCGACACGGCCGACCTCGTTGTCACCAGCCCCGGCGTGCCGCCGGAGCTCGGGCCGCTGGCGCGCGCGCGGGCGCGCGGCGTACCCGTCATCGGCGAGCTCGAGCTCGCCTCGCGCTGGCTGCGGGGTCCGATCCTCGCCATTACCGGCACGAAGGGCAAGTCGACGACGACGACGCTCGTCGGCCGGATGCTGGAGGCCGCGGGCCGCCGGGTGCTCGTCGGCGGCAACATCGGCGTCCCGCTCAGCTCGCAGGTCGACGCGTCCACGGCCGACACCTTCCACGTCGTCGAGGCCAGCAGCTTCCAGCTCGAGGCGACCGCGACGTTCCATCCCTGGATCGCCGCCCTGCTGAACGTCTCGCCCGATCACCTCGACCGGCACCCGGACGAGCGGGCGTACGCCGAGGCCAAGGCGCGGATCTTCGCCAACCAGGATGCCGGCGACTGGGCGGTGGTGAACGCCGAGAGCGCGCCCGCGATGCGGCTGGCGTCGCGAACCCGCGCGCGGATCGTGCCGTACTCGGTGGCGCCGACGCCGGCGGCCGCGGTGTTCGTCGATCAGGGCGCCGTCTGTCATCGCACCTCCGAGGGCGTGGTGCCGCTCGTGCCCCTGTCGGTCGTGGCGCTGGCCGGGCGCCACATGCTGAGCAACGTCGTGGCGGCCACGGCCATCTGCCGTCTGGCGGGCGCCGAAGGCGCGGCCCTGGTGCGCGCGCTGGAGGGCTTCACGGGCATCGAGCACGTCATGGAGCCGGTCGCCACCGTCGGCGGCGTGCGGTTCGTGAACGACTCGAAGGCCACGAACATCGAGGCGGCGGCCCGATCCATCGAGAGCTTCGACAAGGTCGTCGCGGTGCTGGGCGGACGCTTCAAGGGCGGCCGCTTCGAGGACCTGCGGGGACCGCTCGCGGCGCGCGGCCGCGGCGTCGTGGCCATCGGCGAGGCCGCGCCGCTCGTCGAAGCCGCCCTCGGCGCAGTCGTGCCGGTCGAGCGCGCGGGCTCGATGGCCGACGCGGTCCGCCGCGCCTTCAGGCTCGCGGGCGCAGACGGCGTCGTGCTGCTCGCGCCCGCCTGCGCGAGCTTCGACATGTTCGTCGACTACGCCGACCGCGGGCGCGTGTTCAAGGAGGAGGTGCGGAAGCTGGTTGCGGGCGCGTGACGGGCGTGTGAGCCGTGAGCAGTCGTCAGCCGGAAGGTGGCGATTGGGAGCCGGTCGCTGGGAGCGCAGGCTGCCCCGGTCTGCGAGGCTGGTGTCCCAGTCCCCCGGCCGACTGACGACTGCTGACGGTTCGCGCGGGGAAAAGGTGCCTGGCACCTTTTCTGGAACCTTCCAGAAAAGGTGCCAGGCACCTTTTCCGGGCCGAGCAATGTTTCGGGTCGAGCGCGCCGGACTTTAGGGCCCTACGTTATGGCACGAAAGCTACATTCCGACAAGTGGCTGTTCCTGGCGACGGTGACGCTCGTCTGCGCCAGCGTCGTCATGGTCTACAGCGCGTCGGCCATTGTCGCGCTCGAACGCTTCGAGCAGCCCTACCTGTTCATCACCAAACAGGTGATGTGGGCGCTGCTCGGCGTGGCGCTCATGACCATCGTCATGCGCGTCGACTACCGCGTCTACCGGACCGATCCGGTGGTCTGGGGTCTGCTCGCCGTGGTGCTCGTGCTGCTCGTGGCGGTGCTGTTCTCGCCGAAGGTCAACGGCGCACGCCGCTGGTTCGGCATAGCCGGCTTCGGCATCCAGCCGTCGGAGCTGGCCAAGCTGGCCGCCATCATCTTCACTGCGAGCGTGCTGGAGCGCCGCGCCCGGCGCGTCAACGATCTCGGCTATTCGCTGACGCCGATCGCGATCGTCGTCGGGCTCCTCGTCGGGCTCATCATGCTGCAGCCAGACATGGGCACGGCGGTGACGCTTCTTGCCGCCGTCGGGGCCATGGTGTTCGCGGCGGGCCTCAGCTATCGCTACATTGGCGGCGCGGTCCTGCTGGCTCTGCCTGCCCTGTACGTCATCTTCATGTCGGCCGAGTACCGGCGGCGCCGGCTGCTGTCGTTTCTCGACCCGTGGGCCGATCCGCTCGGCGACGGTTTCCAAGTCATCCAGTCGCTGATCGCCGTGGGCACCGGCGGGGTGTCGGGCCGAGGGCTCATGGGCGGCGTCCAGAAGCTGTTCTACCTGCCGGAGCCCTTCACCGACTTCATCTACGCGGTCATCGCCGAGGAGATGGGTCTCATCGGCGCCACCGTCGTGCTGCTCGCCTTCTCGGTCATCGCGTGGCGCGGCCTGCGCGCGTCGATGCGCGCGCCCGATGGCTTCGGCGCGTACCTGGCGCTCGGCCTGACGATGATGATCGTGCTGCAGGCCTTCGTGAACATCAGCGTGGTGCTGGGGCTGCTGCCCACCAAGGGCATCCCGCTGCCCCTCGTGAGCTTCGGCGGCTCGTCGCTGCTCATGAACCTTCTGGGCCTCGGCGTGCTGCTCAACATCTCGCAGCACGCTGCCGCGGAGTCAGGAGCGCCGTGAGTGCGCGTCGTCATCGCGGGGGGAGGCACGGGCGGCCATCTGTACCCGGGGATCGCGCTGGCGCGGGAGATCCGGCGGCGCGATCCGGAGGCCGTGGTCGTGTTCGCGGGCACGGCACGCGGCCTCGAGGCGCGCGTGGTGCCGCGCGAGGGCTTTCCGCTGGAGCTGCTGCGTGTGGCGGGTCTCAAGGGGCAGTCGCGTCTCGCGCTGCTGCGGGGCCTGGCGCTGCTGCCGCTCGCGGCGATCGACGCGTGGCGGGTGCTGTCGGCACACCGGCCCGACGTGGTGGTGGGCGTCGGCGGCTTCGCGTCGGGGCCGGTGCTGGCCCTGGCCGCGCTGCGCGGACGGCCGACGCTGCTCCTCGAGCAGAACGCGCTGCCGGGCCTGACCAACCGCCTGCTGGCGCGGCTGGTGGACGCGGCGGCGGTGACCTTCGAGGAGTCGCTGCGCTTCTTTCCGCGGACCGGGTTCGTGGCGGGCAACCCGGTGCGCCCGGAGTTCTTCGACAGCCCGCGACGGGAGGCGAATGACGAATCCAGCTCGCCGCGCAGAGCGGCACGGGTCCTGATCGTTGGCGGCTCTCAGGGCGCGCACGCGATCAACGTGGCCATGGTGGCGGCAGCGGAAAGGCTGGCTGCCGCCGGAGTCCGGTGCGAGGTGGTCCATCAAACCGGCGAGCGCGATCTGGGCCTGGTGCGCGACGCGTACCGCCGGGCCGGCATCGAGGCACGCGTCGAGGCCTTTCTCTTCGAGATCGACCGCGAGATGACCCGCGCCGATCTCGTCGTTGCGCGCGCCGGCGCCACCACGCTGGCCGAGCTCGCGGCGTCGCGCACGCCGGCCGTGCTCGTGCCGCTGCCGACGGCCACCGACGACCACCAGCGCCGGAACGCCGAGGTCCTGGCGAGCCGCGGCGCGGCGGTGGTCCTCGACGAGCGGACGCTCGACGGCGCGGTACTGGCTGGCGAGATCCTCCGCCTCGTCGGTGACGACGACGCGCGGCGGCGGATGGGCGAGGCCATCGGGGCGATGGCGAGGCCGGACGCGGCGGCGCGCATCGCCGACCGGGTGTGGGCGCTGGCGGGCCGGTGATGCTGGGCAAGACACGGCGGGTGCACTTCGTCGGCATCGGCGGCATCGGGATGAGCGGCATCGCCGAGCTGCTGGCGAACCTCGGCTACGCCGTGAGCGGCTCGGACGCGCGCCGGTCGGACGTCACCGACCGGCTGCAGACGCTCGGGGTCGACGTCGCCATCGGGCACGCCGCGGGCAACGTCGGCGAGGCCGACGTCGTCGTGGTGTCCTCGGCCGTCGGGTCGGACAACCCGGAGGTCGCCGCGGCGAGGGCGCGCCGCATTCCGGTCATCCCGAGGGCCGAGATGCTCGCGGAGCTCATGCGTCTGCGCTTCGGCATTGCGGTCGCCGGCGCGCACGGCAAGACGAGCACCACCTCGATGGTGGCGCTCGTGCTCGAACGGGCGGGACTGGATCCGACGGCGGTCATCGGGGGCCGTGTGAGCGCGTTCGGGTCCAACGCGCGCCTGGGGCGTGGGGAGTACATGGTGGCGGAAGCGGACGAAAGCGATCGGTCGTTCCTGAAGCTCTCGCCGGCCATCGCGGTCATCACCAACATCGACCGCGAGCACATGGAGGCGTACGGCAGCTTCGCCGACCTGCAGCAGGCCTTCGTCGACTTCGCGAACAAGGTGCCGTTCTACGGCGCCGTCGTGGCGTGCGCCGACGACGTCGAGCTGGCGGCCGTCCTGCCGCGGTTCGAGCGCCGCGTGATCACCTACGGCATCGACGCGCCCGCCGCCGAGGTCACGGCCGCGGATCTCGTGCTCGAAGGCTTCGGGTCGCGCGCGACGGTGTACCGCCGGGCCGTCCATGGCGATGGTGGCGAGGAGGAGCTGGGGCCGTTGACGCTGCAGGTGCCGGGACGCCACTCCGTGCAGAACGCCCTCGCGGCCGTGGCCGTGGCCCTCGAGCTCGGGGTGCCGTTCGACCGCATCCGCGCCGCGCTCGCCGACTTCCCGGGCGCGGAGCGGCGCTTCCAGCGCCGCGGCGAGGTTGCCGGCATCACCGTGGTGGACGACTACGGGCATCACCCGACCGAGATTGCAGCCGTCGTCGCGGCGGCCCGCGCGGCCCGCCCGGCGCGCGTCGTCGTCGCGTTCCAGCCGCACCGCTACACGCGGACGCGCGACCTCGTGCACGAGTTCGGCCGCGCCCTCGCGGCGGCCGACGAGGTGGTGCTGACCGACATCTACGCCGCCGGCGAGGAGCCCATCCCGGGCGTCACCGTCGAGGCGCTGGCCGCGGCCGTCGACGCGGGCCGCACGTCGCCGGTGCGGATCGTCCGGCCGCTCGAGGCGGTGGTAGCGGCGGTGGCCGATCTGGCGCGCGCCGGGGACCTCGTCATCACGCTCGGCGCCGGTTCCATCGGCGGGCTGGCGTCGGCGCTCGTGGCCGAGCTCGAGCGCCGGCATGGAGGAGGCCGGTAGGCATGGGCGCCGTCGCAGCTCCCTCCGACAAGCGCTTTCGCCGGGCGCACGTCAAGCCGGCCCGGCGCCGCAAGCTCGCCTGGCGGCCGGTATGGGTCGGCGTTCGCGCGGCGGCGCTGCTCGCGCTCTGCGCCTACGGCGCGTGGCGGGGGGCCGCCCTCGTGCTCGAGGCGCCAGCCCTGACGGTGAGCCGGGTCGTGGTGTCGGGCCACGAGCGGCTCTCGCGCGGGGAGGTGCTCGCGCTCGTCGATGGCCTGCAGGGCCGCAACATCCTGACCGTCCGGCTCGACGAGTGGCGCGAGCGGGTGCTCGCGTCCGCGTGGGTCGCCGACGCGACGCTGCGCCGCGTGCTGCCGGCCACGGTGGAAGTGGTCATTCGCGAGCGCACGCCGCTCGGCATCGGGCGGCTGGGCGACCGGCTGTACCTGGTCGACGCGGCGGGGGTCATCGTGGACGAGTACGGTCCCAACTACGCCGACCTCGACCTGCCCATCATCGACGGCCTCGACGCGAGACCCTCGGCGGGCCAGACGCGAGTAGACGAGCATCGCGCCGCGCTCGCCGCGCGGCTGCTGGCCTCGCTGGAGACCAAGCCCGCGCTGGCCGATCGGGTGTCGCAGATCGACGTGTCCGAGGCGCGCGACGCGGTAGTCATCCTCGAGGGCGACGGCGCCCGGCTCCGGCTGGGGGACGCGGACTTCGTCGACCGGCTCGAGGGCTACCTGGCGCTCGCGCCCGCCCTCCGCGAGCGCGTGGCCGACATCGACTACGTCGACCTCCGCTTCGACGAGCGGCTGTACGTGCGGCCGAGGGGGAAAGCAGACAAATGACAAATGACGAATGACGAATGACGAATGACGAATGACGAATGGCGAAGGGCGAAGGGCGAAGGACGAAGGGCGAACAGGGAACGGCGAGAGGCCTAAGGAGAGACCGTGGCACGTCGCGAGCGATACGTGGTGGGGCTGGACATCGGCACGTCGAAGGTGTGCACCGTCGTGGGCGAGATGCTCGACGAGGGCGGCCTTGACGTCATCGGCATTGGCGTCGCCGAGTCGAGGGGGCTCAAGCGGGGCGTCGTGGTCAACCTCGAGGCGGCCGTCGACTCGATCAAGAAGTCGATCGAGGAGGCCGAGCTCATGGCCGGCGTCGAGGTGGGATCGGTGCACCTCGGCATCAGCGGTCCCCACATCAAGGGCTTCAACAGCCGGGGGGTGGTGGCCGTTGCCGGCAAGAACCGCGAGGTGAGCCGCGACGACGTACGGCGCGCCATCGACGCGGCGCGCGCCGTGTCGCTGCCGGCCGGACGCGAGATCCTCCATGTGCTGCCGCAGGACTTCGTCGTCGACGAGCAGGAGGGCATCGGCGCGCCAGTCGGGCTCACCGGGGCCCGGCTCGAGGTGAACGTGCACATCGTCACCGGCGGCGCGACCGCGACGCAGAACCTCATCGCCTGCGTCAATCGCGCGGGCGTCGAGGTGGTCGACACCGTCATCGGGCAGCTCGCCGCGGCCGAGAGCGTGCTGACGCCCGACGAGAAGGAACTCGGCGTGGCCCTGCTCGACATCGGCGGCGGCACGGCCGACCTCGCCATCTTCGAGCGCGGAAGCCTCTGGCACACCGCGGTCGTGGCCGTCGGCGGCGACCACTTCACCAACGACATCGCCGTCGGCCTCCGCACGCCGATTCCCGATGCCGAGAAGATCAAGCGCCGCTCGGGTTGCGCGCTTTCGTCGATGGTCGACGAGGACGAGACCATCGAGGTCGCCAGCGTCGGCGGCCGCCGGCCGCGCGTCATGGCCCGGCGGATTCTCTCGGACATCCTCCAGCCCCGCGCCGAGGAGATCTTCCACCTCGTGTGGGACGAGATCAGCAAGGCCGGCTACGAGAAGTCGCTCAACTCGGGGCTCGTCCTCACCGGCGGCGGCGGGATGCTCGACGGCATGTCGGAGATCGCGGAGCAGATCTTCGATCTGCCGATCCGGCGCGGCGTGCCCACCGGCGTCGGCGGGCTGGCCGATCACGTGGCCAATCCGGCATACGCCACCGCCGTCGGGCTCGTGGCGTACGCCGAGCGGCATCGCTTGCTGGACCCGGCCCGGACCGGAGGGGGCGCGCTCACGGGGCTGTTCGGGCGGCTGCGCACGGTGTTCAAGGAATTCTTCTGATCGTCACTGACGAGGAGGCTCGATGCAGGACCTGGACGACAACACCACCGGCCCCGGCGCGACGGCGCGCGAACGGCTCCGCCTGACGCTCGACGAAGACGCCCGCACTGGCGCGCGCATCAAGGTGATCGGCGTAGGCGGCGGCGGCGGCAACGCCGTCACACGCATGGTCGGCGCCGGCCTGGCCGGCGTCGAGTTCATGGTCGCCAACACCGACGCCCAGGCCCTGGCCAACAACCCGGCGCCGATCAAGATCCAGATCGGCAGCAAGCTCACCAAGGGGCTCGGCGCAGGCGCCGACCCCACCGTGGGCCGCCAGGCCGCGCTCGAGGACACCGACTCGCTCATCCAGGCGCTGTCCGGGGCCGACCTGGTCTTCGTCACCACTGGCCTCGGCGGTGGCACCGGCACCGGGGCGGCGCCCGTCATCGCCAGCCTGGCCTCCGAGCTCGGCGCCCTGACCATCGCGGTGGTGACCAAGCCCTTCCGCTTCGAGGGCAAGAAGCGCCTGCGGCAAGCCGAGCTGGGGCTCGAGTCCCTCCGCTCGGCCGTCGATACGGTCATCACGATTCCAAACGAGCGGCTGCTCTCCGTCATCGCGCGCGAGACGTCGATGGTCGAGGCGTTCGCGACCGCCGACGACGTGCTCAAGCAGGCCATCCAGGGCATTTCGGACCTCATCCTGGTGCCCGGCCTCATCAACCTCGACTTCGCGGACGTCAAGACGATCATGTCGGGGATGGGCGTGGCCATGATGGGCACGGCCATCGCCGAGGGCGAGATGCGGGCCATGAGCGCCGCCAACCGCGCCATCTCGAGCCCGCTGCTCGAGGACGCGTCGGTGAACGGCGCCCAGGGCGTCATCATCAACGTGACCGGCGGCCCCGACATGTCGCTGATGGAGGTGAACGAGGCGCTCACCATCATCCAGGAGGCGGCGCACGACGACGCCAACATCATCTTCGGCGCAGTGGTCGACCCGGCGCTGAAGGGGCGCGTCAAGATCACCGTCATCGCCACCGGCTTCGACCGGGTGGCCGCCAGCCGCGCGCCGGCTGCCGACGACAAGAACACGCCGCACGACCTGAAGAGCTACACGGCGCACCTCCAGCAGCAGGGCGGCCGGCCCGCGGCCGGGCCGGCACCGGTCGAGCCGGTCCTGCAGCCCCGGTTGAGCATCGCGCGCCGGCCGACTCTGGACCTCCCGCTCACGCCGCCGCGTCAGGCGGCGGGCGCCGCGGGCGGGGGCGAGGCGGCCGATGGGGACCTGGCGCTCGACCTGTCGCTCGACGTGCCCGCGTTCCTGCGCCGCAGCGAAGGGTAGCCCGGCGGCGGTGGTAGAGTAGGAAGATCCCGGGCCTCCGCGAGCGCCGCCTGTAGAGCGCCAGCTCGCGGACGCCAGGGCCTGCTCCCCATGAACCACCGGCAGCAGCGCGATCTCGCACGAGACACCCTCTCCCGTGAGGTGGGCTACGTCCGCAAGCCGCATGGCGGGCGGCTGCGCGTGGCCCTCGCGTTTCCCAACACCTACTTCGTCGGGATGTCCAACCTGGGAATCCAGACGGTGTACCGGCTCTTCAACGACCATCCCGACGTCGTCTGCGAGCGGGTGTTCCTGCCGCCCAGACAGGCGCTGAAGGCGCTCCTCGACAGCGGCGCGCGGCTCGTGACGATCGAGTCGCAGACGCCCGTGGGCGACTTCGACGTGTTCGCCTTCTCCGTGTCCTTCGAGTGGGACTACACCAACGTGCTCACCATGCTGCGCCTCGCGGGCCTGCCGCGCCGCGCGGCAGAACGGACGGGCCGCCACCCGCTGGTCGTCATCGGCGGCGCGGTGACGTTCGTCAATCCCGAGCCGCTGGCGCCGTTTGCCGACGTCATCGCGGCCGGCGAGGGCGAGGCGCTCATTCCGGACCTGGTCACCTCGGCGCTCGCGGCGTCGTCGCGCGCGGCCCTGCTGCGCGCGCTGGCCCCGCGACGCGGCTTCTACGTGCCCTCGTTCTACGACGTGCGGCACGCCGCCGACGGCACCCTCGAGGCCTACGTGCCGCGCGAGGGCACTGGCGCCCCGCAGACGGTGCGCAAGGCCGCGCTCAAGACCACCGACGCGGTGGATCCGCCGGCGACCAGCATCTTCACGCCCGACACCGAGTTCGGATCGCGCTTCCTGGTGGAAGTCGTGCGCGGCTGCGCCAACCTGTGCCGCTTCTGCTGGGCGGGCTACAACTACCTGCCCGTCCGCGCGTTTCCGACGGCGCGGATTCTCGAGCTGGCCCAGGCGGCTCGCGCCCACGCCTCGCGCGCCGGGCTCGTGTCCATCGCGCTCTGCGATCACCCGGACATCGAGGACATCCTCGGCCGGCTGAAGGACATGGGCTACGGCATCAGCCCCGCGTCGCTCCGCCTCGACGACCTCACGCCCACCATCGTGCGGCTGCTCAAGGAGAGCGGCGAGCGGACGCTGACCATCGCGCCCGAAACCGGGTCCGACCGCCTGCGCCGCGTGATCAACAAGACGGTGACCAACGAGGAGATCCTCGACCGCGCCGAGCTGATCTTCGCGAGCGGCATCGAGAATCTGAAGCTCTACTTCATGATCGGCCTCCCCACCGAGCAGGACGAGGATCTGGTGGCCATCCGCGATCTGACGCTGGCCATCCGCGACGTGATGCTCCGGCACGCCCGCGCGCGCGGCCGTATCGGCCGCATCGTGGCGAGCGTGAACCCGCTCGTGCCGAAGCCGGGCACCACCTACCAGTGGGCGCCGATGGAGGACACCCGCGCCGTGGAGCTGAAGATGAAGCGGCTCCGCAGCCTGGTGTCGGGCATCGACAACGCCTACTTCAACATCAAGAGCGAGCGCCACTCGTACTACCAGGCGCTGCTCTCGCTCGGCGACCGGCGCGTCGCCGCCGCCGTCGAGGCCGCCGAGGCCAACGGCGGCAACTGGCGGCGAGCGGTGGCCAATGCCGGCCTGGACGGCGACTTCTACATCTTCCGCGACCGCAGCCGCGACGCCGTGCTGCCGTGGGACATCATCGACGGCGGCATGAAGGACGGCTTCTTCCGCGCAGAGCTGGCCAAGAGCGTCCGCGGCGAGTGGACGCTCCCGCCCAAGCGCGCGCAGGAGAACGCGCGCCTGCTGACGGTGCTCAACGGGTAGCGAGCGCCCGCCGCCGCCCCCGCAGTCAGCCGCTCACCAGCGCCTGCGCCTCGAACTCCGCATACGCCTGCAGGATATGGTCCCGCAGCCGCTCCTGCCCCGACGCGTCGTCGAGCGGGCGGAGCAGCGCGAAGCTGCGCCGCTCGCCGTTGACGGCGTACGACCGCGACGGAAACGTGACGTTCCTGCCCGGTCCTTGCTTGCGCTCCCAGACGGAGAACCCGACCAGCTTGAGGCCGGCGAGCTCGCCGTCGGTGAAGTGCAGGTCGGCATCCGCCAGCTTGCCTGCCGGCGTGCCCCTGTCGTTCGGCGTGAACCTGATCACCATGTGCGCGTCTCCGCGAGATCGAAGTGGCCGGCGCTGCCGACCGCTGCCTTCAAGGATCCTGCCAGGCACGCGGCGGCCCTCGGCGGCGGTTCCGCGGCGGCAGGGCGCGGTCGCGGCCACCGCGGTTGCCCGACCGCGTGGCCAGCGCCGGCCAGCGCGTGCAACCCCGGTTGCCGCCGTGCTCCTCGAGTTGCGCGGCCGATACAATGATGGGTGTGATGAGAACCAGCCGCCGCCGCGCGGCAGAGATGATGTGCGCATGGATGGCGGCGGCGTCGCTCATGGGCGTGTCCGAGGGCAGCGCCCAGGAACCCGCCGCGGCCCCGGCGCCGCCGCCACGCATCGCGGCCGTCGTCGAGGAGGGGCGTCGCGCGCTCGAGGGGCGCCGGTACCTGGAGGCGGTCCGGCTGCTCACGGAGGCCACGCGCCTCGACCCGCGCCACGGCGAGGCGCACCTGCTGCTCGGCCAGGCGTACTGGGCCGACGACCGCTCCCATCCCCTGTCGGCCACGCGTGCGGCCGACGCGTTCGCGGCGGCCGTGGCGCTCGACCCGTCCCTCGCGACGGCGTGGGGCCGGACGGCGCTGGAGCAGCTCGCCGTCGCCACCGTGCGATCGGAGCGCCTCGACGAGGCCCGCGCCGCGTATATGCGGCTCCTCGAGGTGGAGACGCGCGAGGAGCGCCGCGCCCGGTACCTGACGCAGATTGACGAGATCGACCTCGACCGCGGTGTGTACGAGGCGAGGGCCGGCACCGAGTATGGGCCGACCGGCGAGATCATCGGGCCGATCGGGCCCATCCGGATGCGGACGAACCGCTGGTTCGAGAAGGGCCGGCACACGCAGGACCCCGTGAAGGCGGAGGAGTACTACCGCCGCGCCCGCGAAGCCGACCCGGTCATGTGGCAGGCCTCGCTCAACCACGGCATCGCCATCGCCCAGCAGCGCCGGTTCACCGAGGCGCTGCCGATCCTCGCCGACGCGGCGGCGAAGTGGCGCGCGGCCTTTCCCGATGCGCCGCCGCACCAGCGCGCGCACCTCTGGCGCCTCATCTGCTTCCTCGCGCTGGGGCGGCTCGACGAGGCTGCGGGCGAGGTGGACGTCCTCACGCGCCTGCCCGACCGCGACCCGTGGGTGGCCGTCTACGTGCTGCGGTACCTGGTGGCTGCGGGCCGCCCCGAGCCGGCGCTCGAGCGCCTCGCCGGGATCGCTGCGGAGAACCCCGAGAGCGTGGAAGTGCTGCATGCGCTCGCGCTGGCGCAGCACGCGGTCGGCCGGCGGGACGAGGCCGTGCGCACGCTCGAACGGGCCTTGGCCGTCATTCCCGACGGGCACCTGACGCTCCGGTACATGGTTCAGCCGCTCTCGGACCTCCTTGCCAACTGGCGCGGGTCTACGCCCTGATGGCGCGGCCGCTGCCGGATCCTGATCCGGCGTTCCGCTGGACCGCGGCGGCGTGGGGCCCCGTGCTCACCTGCGCGCCGCTCGATGCGATCGCGCGCCACGTCTTCACGACGCGCCATCTGCCCCTGCGAACCTCGCCCGACGCCTGGCGGGACGTTGCCGCGGCGGTGGGTGTCGTGCCGGAGCGCATCGCGCGCGTGACGCAGGTGCATGGCGCGGCCGTGCGCGCGATCCGGCGGGGCGAGGCGGGCGGCGTGGACGCCGCGCGGCCCGAGGCCGACGCCCTGGCGACGAACGAGCCGGGGCTGGCTCTGGCCGTGCAAATGGCCGACTGCGCGCCGATTCTGCTGGCGGACCCGCGCACCGGCGCGGTGGCGGCCGTGCACGCCGGCTGGCGCGGCGTGGCGGCCCGTATCACCTGGGCGGCGGTCGAGGCGCTTCAGCGGGAGTTTGGCGTCGACCCGGAGGACCTGGTGGCGGCTGTCGGCCCGGCCATCGGGCCGTGCTGCTACGAAGTGGGCGAGGATCTGCTCGACGCCTTCCGCGCGGCCGACACGCCCGCACGCAATCTGGATCGCTGGTTCTCGTGGGTGCGCGTTGACGGCGGGCGAGGCTCGCTCCGCCTCGACGTGCCGCGCGCCGTCCGCGAGCAGCTCATCGCCGCCGGCCTGCGCCCGGCCCGCGTGCACGTCGCCGGCCTGTGCACCCGGACTCACCGCGACGTCTTTGACTCCTACCGCGCCGACGGCCCTGCCGCCGGCCGGATGGCGGCGGTGATCGTCACGCCGGCGGTAGTCGGTAGAGTCAGTAGTCAGTAGTCAGTTGTCTGTTGCGGCGGCGCGACTGCCGAAGCCCGAAGCCCCCAAGCCTCGAGCCGCACGTCCCAGGCCGCGGCTAGTTCTCGTCCATCCCCATGTTCGAGAGCTTGTCGGCCTCGGCGTTCTGCTCGCGCGGGATGTGCTCGTAGGTGACCTGGCCGATGCGCCCGGCCAGCTCCTGGGCCCTGCGCCAGAGCGGCTGCAGCCCCTCGTTCTTGACCCGGTAGTTCCCCTTCATCTGCTCGACGATGAGGAGTGAGTCGGCCTTGATGTGGAGGCGGCCGTGGCCGCGCTCGAGCGCCCACTCGAGGGCGGCGATGAGGCCGCTGTACTCCGCCACGTTGTTGGTGGTCGTGCCAAGCGGGCCGTGCAGCTTCGCGAGGGGCAGCCCCTGCGCGTCGACGATGAAGCAGCCGTAGCCGGCGGGCCCGGGATTGCCGCGGGCGCCGCCATCGATGTAGGCGGTGATCACGAGGGCGAAGGCGCGCTGCCGGCGGGGGGCGACTTCGGCTCGGCTGCGGCGGGAACCGGCACGTAGTACAGCACCCGCTGGCAGCTGTCGCACTGGTGAATCGTCTCGTTGTGGCGTATCTGGTTGAAGACCTGCGGGCGCAGGCGGACCTGGCACACGGTGCACCGTTCGTCGGCGGCGCGGGCGACGGCCAGGCCGTGGCGGGCCTTCGCGATTCGCTCGAACAGCTCGACGTTCGCGCGGTCCATCTGCGCGGTGAGCGCCGCGCGGTCGGCGGCGAGCCTGGCGGCGAGCGCGGTCATCTCGGCAGCTTCGCTCTCGATGGCCGTGCGCTCGGCGGCGATGGCCGCCTCCGCCTTCTTCAGCGCGGCCTCGGCGGCCTTGAGCCGCGCGCTCACCTCGTCGGCGGCCAGCATGTTGACCAGCGCCTGCTCCTCGATGCGACTCACCTCCTGGGTGGCGGCGGCAATCTGGTGCTGCATGGCGTGGTACTCCTCGTTGGTCTTGACCGCCATGAGCTGCTCCTTGTACTTGCTCAGGCGCTGCTGGGCGGCGAGGAGGTCCTTGTCGATGGTGCGCTTCTCGGCCTGGTTGTCGGCGACGGCCTGCCTGGCGTCGGCCACGGCCTGGCGGGCGGCGGTCAGCTTGTCGTCGAGGGCGGCGATGCGGCCGGGCGCCTCGGCGACCGTCCGGCTGGCCTCCGCCGCGCGGGTTTCGATGTCCTGCAGCCGAATCAGCCGTTCAAGCTCGGGCGACATGCGCGCCACATGATAGCGGAGATCTCAGATCGTGAGATCTCACAGCAGAGAATGGAGATCTCAAATTCCACATCTCACATCTACAATGTCGTGAAGGGCCCATAGCTCAGCGGTCAGAGCAGCTGGCTCATAACCGGTTGGTCCCTGGTTCGAATCCAGGTGGGCCCACCATCTCCCGTTTCTGATCTGCGACCGGCGATGCTCTGATCTGCGATCGGCGGTTCGAGATCGGAGATTCACGATCTCCCTTCCAGGAACGCCCGGAGCTTGCGCGACCGCGAGGGGTGGCGGAGCTTGCGCAGCGCCTTGGCCTCGATCTGGCGGATGCGCTCGCGCGTGACGGCGAAGCTCTGGCCCACCTCCTCCAGCGTGTGCTCGCTGCCGTCGCCGACGCCGAAGCGCATCTTGATGACCTTCTCCTCGCGCGGCGTCAGCGTCTTGAGAACCGACTCGGTCTGCTCCTTCAGGTCGAGGTTGATGACCGACTCGGACGGCGACACCGCCGAGCGGTCCTCGATGAAATCGCCGAGATGCGAATCTTCCTCCTCGCCGATGGGCGTCTCGAGCGAGATGGGCTCCTGGGCGATCTTGAGGACCTTGCGGACCTTCGCCACCGGGATGTCCATCCGCCGCGCGATCTCCTCGGAGGTCGGCTCGCGGCCCAGCTCCTGCACGAGCGCGCGCGACGTGCGAATGAGCTTGTTGATGGTCTCGATCATGTGGACCGGGATGCGGATGGTCCGCGCCTGGTCGGCAATGGCCCGCGTGATGGCCTGGCGGATCCACCACGTGGCGTAGGTGGAGAACTTGTAGCCGCGCCGGTACTCGAACTTGTCCACCGCCTTCATGAGGCCGATGTTGCCCTCCTGGATGAGATCCAGGAACTGCAGGCCGCGGTTGGTGTACTTCTTCGCGATGGAGACGACGAGGCGGAGGTTGGCCTCGACGAGCTCCTTCTTGGCCTGCTCGGCCTGCGCCTCGCCGCGGAAGATGGTTTCGAGCGTGCGGCGCAGCCGATCGGGGCTCTCCTCGAGCTCGTCGGCCATGCGCTTGACCTCGGCGCGCAGGTCCTTCTGCCGCTTCAGCAGCGCCTTGCGCTCCTCTTCCTTCAGCTTCGGCCGCCGGTTCTTCGCGTTGAGCTCGCGGTTGACGCGCTCGAGCTCACGCTGCACGCGCAGCACCGCATCGACCGCATCCTTCACCTCGTCGATGAGGCGGCGCTTGACGAACTCGGTGAACTCGATCTTCCGGATGAGGCGCGACAGCTCCACCTGCGCGCGCATCATCCTCCATTTCGCGCGCCGGTACTTGCGCTTGTCCTTCTTCGGCACCGTCTCGAGCTTCTCGGCCAGCTTCTCGACCGCCAGGCGCGCCTTGCGCACCGCCTCGGTCTGCCGCAGGAACTGCTGCGCCCGCTCCTCGATGCGGTCGTCCGTGATCTCCTCGTCGTTGAAGATGACGAGCTCGCGAATGGTCCGCTCGCCGGCCTTGAGCTGCTCGCCCATGCGGATGACGGCCTTCGTGATGGCGGGCATGCGCGAGATCGACTTGATGACCGAAAGCTTGCCCTGCTCGATGCGCTTGGCGATGGACACCTCGCCTTCGCGCGTGAGCAGCGGCACCGTGCCCATCTCCCGCAGATACATGCGGACCGGGTCGTTCGTCTTGTCCAGCGCGCCGGGCGTCAGGTCGAGCTCGACGCCCTCCTCGCCTCCCTCGCGCTCCATCCCCTCGCGCTCGCGATACGCCTTCTCGGAATCGACCAGATCGATGCCGGCGTTGCCGAACGCGGCGAAGAGCTCCTCGAGGTCCTCGGGCGAGGCGGTGAGATCCGCCGGGAGGAGGTCGCTGACCTCGTCGTAGAGCAGGTAGCCCTTCTCCTTGCCGACCATGATCAGCTGGCGGACTTCATCGAAGCGATCTTCGATTGACAAGACCAGAACCTCCTACAGAGGGTAGAACCGGGATGTTGGCGTCACGCTCACAGGGCAAGCTTCCTATTTTAGCCCGACCAGCGACGCTTCGAGCTCGGCAATTCGCCTCGACAGCTCATGCTTCCGCACGAGCAGGCCGGTCAGCGCCTCCTCCTCGCCCCCAACCCCTTGCCGCCGCGCGATTTCGTCCTGCAGCCGGCTCCGCTCGCGTTTCAGCCGCTGGATGCGCAGGTCCGTCACGCAGTAGTGAGGGCCTCGGGTCGGGGGAGGGGCCTGGGCCGCCACAGCCGTCAGGAATTGGGCGTCCTGATCCGTTAGACGCCCAAGAACCGCACGTGGTATGTCGGCGGCCCCTTCCTCGAGCACCTCGCCCAGAGCCAGCAGGATATCCCTGCTTCTAAGTCCTTCCAAATCAACAGCTTCAAGTTCGGACAGGGCCCCGCTCAGCGTCTCCGGCTCGTGCACCAGGCTCCAGAGCAGCTCCTTCTCCGAGGCCCGAAGCGTCGTCGTCAACTGCGCCGCGCGCTGGACGGGCAGCTCCGTCCGCCGCGCCGCCGCCGCTTTCCTGATTTCGGCCCGAACCACGTCTTCCGTCACCCGGGCCTTGTGCGAAATCCGGTCGGCGAACTGGTCCCGAACGGCCGGGTCCGGTATCCGGGCCGCGACCGTCAGCATCCGGCGCAGGAACTCGCGGCGCTGGTCGTCCCGCGACAGGTCATGGGCCGCCGCCGCCCGGTCGAGCAGGAACTCCAGGTAGGGCCGCGACTGGCGGAGCAGCCTCTGGTACGCCTCGCGCCCGTGACGCTGGATGAAGGTATCGGGGTCCAGGCCGTCGGGCACGAGCGCCACGTTCACGTCGAAGCCCTCGGTGACGAGCAGCTCCGAGCTCCGCTCCGCCGCCCCCTGGCCGGCGGCATCCGGGTCGAACGAGATGACCGCCTTTGGCGCGAACCGGCGGAGGAGCTGCGCCTGCTGCGGCGTGAGCGCGGTGCCGCAGGTGGCGACCACCGGGAACCCGCCGGCCTGGAACACCTGGGCGAAGTCGAAGTAGCCCTCGACGATGAGGGCGAAGCCGGCCTTGCGGAGGTCGGCCTTGGTCAGGTTCAGGCCGTAGAGCGTCCGGCTCTTGGTGTAAATGGGCGTCTCGGGCGAGTTGAGGTACTTCGGGACCTGGTCCTTCTCGAGCGCGCGTCCGCCGAAGGCGATGACCGATCCGCTGTCGCGCGCGATGGGCACCATCAGCCGGTTGCGGAACCGGTCCACCTCGCTCCCATCGTCGCGGCGCGTGACCAGGCCGCTCCGCACGATCATGGCCGGCGTGAAGCCCTGCGCGACGAGCCGCTGGCGCAGCAGGTCGCGCCCGGGCGGCGCCCAGCCCAGGCCGAGCGCCGCGATGGTGGCGTCGGTGAGCCCGCGCTCGCGGCGCAGGTATTCCAGCACGCGCGCGCCGGCGGGCGAGGCCAGCTGCTCGCGGAACCACGCCGCCGCGACCTCGTGGATGGTGAGCAGGGCCTCGCGCTCGGCGGCCGTCTCCCTGACGCCCTCGCCCTGCTCGAGCTCGGGGATGGGGATGCCGAAGCGCTGGGCGAGCTGGCGGAGCGCGTCGGTGAAGCCGACCTTCTCCTGCAGCTCGAGGAACTTGAACACGTCGCCGCCGACGCCGCAGCCGAAGCAGTGGAAGAAGCCGCGGTCGCGGTGGACGTGGAACGAGGGCGTCTTCTCGCCGTGAAAGGGGCAGAGCCCCTTGTAGCTCGTGCCGGCCTTGCGCAGCGACACGTAGTCCGAGACGACGGTCACGATATCGGCCGCCGCGCGGACGTCGTCGATGAAAGACTGCGGGAACTTCACGGGCGGGCGCCCATCGTACCGCGTTCGAAGGGACAGCTCAATGCGATTGTCCTCGCGGCGCGGGAACCGGGTTCCCACTCGGCGAGGTCCTACCCGCGCGCGACGACCGCAGCGATCCCCGTCGCTCCGTGAGCGTGGCCGCAGGTGCCGGGTAACCGCTCCCCGCGCATCGACTCGCCCCGGTAGGCGGCAGCCCGAACGCGGGCTGTTTGCACCCGATCCCGCGTCGGACCCAGTGTTGCAGCGCCGAGGGGACGGAGAAGGGAGACCGTCATGAGCTCTCGCAACCCGCGCCGCCTGCTCGTGACCGCGATGTGTGCCATCGGGCTGGGCGGGTCTGACCTGGCCATGCAAGGTGTCCAGACGCCCCCGAATCCGGCGTCGGCGGTCACCGCGATTCGGCTCGAGCCTGGCCGTCCGGTGAGCACCGCGCTCCCGGAAGGGCGAGACGTACCACCGGATCGAGTCGCAGGCGAGGCGGGTCATCGTCGTGACCGCCACCGCGCGCGTCATCGCCGAACGCAGCGATGCCGGTGACCTGAGTGCGCGCCTCATCGACGACCACCGTGGTCCGATCGCCCGTCTGAGCGTCGCCCGGAACGTCGAGGTCGGTGGCGTGCTGCGCGCAGAGTTCGCGGACACGCCTGCGTTGGTCTCCCGCGTTCGGGTAGAGTTGGAACCGACGCTCGACTGGGCGGCACGGCAGCTGCAGTCGCTCGCGGGTGAGGGACGCCGTGGCGGACCGACGCGCTGGGAGCGCGATCTGCTGCGGGTCGGGCCGGGCGACTCGCGGGCGGCGTCCGAACCGTGGGTCGAGGTCACCACGGAATGGCGCGATGGACTGACCTCGACGACCCGCTGGCGGAGGGGCGGCCGCGCTTTCGAAGCGTCGGCGGTTCCGACAGCGGAGTTCACGACGTTTCTGGTCGACGGTGCGCAGTCGCTTGGCTGGCTCCGATGGAACGCGTCAAGCCGGGTCCTGTCCTGGGCCTTTGGCGTGGGCGCTCCGAGCTTTGTCGATGACCAACGGCTCGCCGAGATTGGGGGGTGGCCCTTTGCGGTCGACATGGCGTGGGCCAACGTGCAGGCTCTCGCATTCCATCAGCTGTCGGCGTCCGCTCCATCCGCCGCTGCGCAACGTCCGCGCGACGGTCCGCTCGACCGCCTGTGGTCTGCCGTGGTGCCGACTCTCTATGCTCAGGACGGCTGCACGGGCCTCCACTGGCTCGACGGCACAATCCTCCGGCAGTGTTGCGATCGCCACGACCTGTGCTTCAACAGGTACGGGTGTGACCGGTATTCGTGGTTCTGGCCGTTTGGCTACGCCTGGCAGTGCACGTCGTGCAACATCAGTGCGGTGTATTGCTTCAACACGATCGGTGACGGACCCTACCACCTCACCCCGTAGCTGGCTGGCCTTGCTGCTGGCGCTCGTCGCCGTCGCCAGCGGGTGCAGCGACCGCCCCGCGCGTTTGGGAACGCTGGTGGATCTGGCGCCGCTCAGCAGGACCGATGCCGGCCCTGCGCCGGCCAGGGTGTCTTCCCGCGGCATGCTCGACGACGGCACGTTCCGCCGCGTCGTCGAGGGCGATGTTCTCGGCGATGAGGGGGCTGAGCGGGTCGTGGAGGTCGGTGGGGGCGCCGGCCTCGACGTGCTCGATGGGTCGGGACACGTGGTCAGCCGCATTCGCACCTCGGAGTACCTCACTGCGTTCGACCTCGTTGAGGCCACCCGGGCGCCCAAACGCGACGTCGTCGTCTACACCTATCCGAACGACAGCGGCGGCGGAACGTTCGCGGTCGTCACGCCCGACGGCGTCGAACAGGCGCGCTGGCGCGAGCAGCCGCCGCCCAGCCACCCCGCCGTGGGGCGCTGGGGGGAGGCCGTCGCGGTCTTCTATCTGCAGCGCGACGATCTGGTGGTCCGTTCGGCCCACGGAGACGAGTTGGCCCGCATCGCGGTGCCGAGCGGGGTCGTGTTTCAGAGCCTGTATGCGGCAACCCTCGCGTCCGGCATGGTCGTCTTCGTCGCCTCAGGAGGGGGCTACATGCCGTACCACATGGTTTTCGCCATCGATCCGCCGTCCGCTCTCGTCTACCAGCTCATCGCCCGTGAGCAGGCGTTTGCCCTCGAGCGCGACGGCGATGGGCGCGGGTTCCGGGTCTTCGCCCGCAGCCGCATCTGGCGCTATCGCGCGCCGTGACCGGCTGGCTGGGCGCCGGTCTACCGCCCGAGCGGCCGGAGCGCCTTCCACCGTTCGATGAACGCCACCGCCGCGGCAACGAAGCGCTCGGTGTCGTCGCGGCCGCGTTCGGCCGACGCCGTCTTCGGATCGCCCACGCTCCATACGCCAGTCTCGGTCATGTCCTTCGTCGAGGTGCGCTTGCCTGTCTCTTCGGCCTTGAGCGCCTCGGCCAGGAAGACGCGCGTCGCCGTCGCGTCGCCGGCCACCACCGCGGGCAGCATGGCCTGAAGGTGCGGCAGGTGCGTGAGCGGCGCGGCGCGCGCGGCGCCGAGGTTCACCAGGTTCGGCGTGAGGTAGAGCGACGAGGACGTCTCGCCGACGCCGCCGTGCCGATCGAACATCGGCGGACCCTCGCGCGGCGTCCGCTGCTCGAAGGGCCCCGCCGCCTCGCCGAGCTCTACCGCGATGCCGGCGGTCTCCTGGTTGATTCTGTCGGCGATGTAGCGCGAGATGATCTGGTTGCCGCCGTGGCTGTTGAGGATGAGGAAGCGCTTGAAGCCGTGGCGGATCAGGCTCTGGGCCGCCTGGAAGAAGACGAGCTGAATCGTCTCGGCCGGGAGCGTGATCGTGCCGGGAAACGCCATGTGGTACGGAGAGTTGCCGGGGAAGAGGATGGGCGCGACGAGGACGTCGGTGCGCTGCGCGATGAGCTTGGCGCGCTCGAGCCCGTTGAGAAAGTCGGTGCCGATGGGGCCCTGCGGGCCGTGCTGCTCGAGCGAGGCCACCGGCAGGATCACCATGTCGGTGCGCGTCAGCAGGTCCTGCACCTCGGGCCACGTCATGTGCGGCAGGTAGTTCTTCACCTTCTGCTCGTGCCACAGCGGGTTGGCCGGCGCCTGCGCGGCGGCCTGCGTCGCGCCGGCGACGACGAGCGCCGCGGCGATGATGAGCGTCCGTATCGTTCTCATGGCGTTGTCTCCTCCGCGGCGCCTACCGGCTCCGCACCGCCGTCATCGTCAGCTCGAGGCGCGCGCCGCGCGCGAGATCGCGCACCGCGACGGTGGACCGCGCCGGGTACCGCCCGTCCGGGAAGTACGAGCGGTAGAGATCGTTGAACGTCGCGTAGTCGCCCATGTCGGCCAGGTACGCCGTGACGGTGACGACATCCGTCAGCGACATGCCCGCCTCGCCGAGCACGCGCTGGACGTTCGACATGATCTGCTTCATCTCGGCCTCGAACCCGCCGGTGACGAGCTGGGTCGTGGCGGGGTCGCCGCCGGTGCTGCCCGACAGGTACAGCGTGTCGCCGACGAGGATGGCCGGCACGAGCGGCGCGGCCGACGGCTTGTAGCCCGCGGGCTGAATCACGCGCTTGACGGGCAGCGGCGGCGCCGCCGCCTGCTGGCCGGCGGCGTAGCCGCCAGCCGCGATCGAGAGCGCAGCGGCGAGGTGGATGAAGGGCGCGAGAGATCTCGGTGGGACGGCGGACGGCAGCATGTCGGCGCTCCTTTGCTGGGGTTGAACGATA
>JBFMCA010000032.1:0-40378 GCA_040754955.1 Acidobacteriota bacterium
TCTACGAAAAGGTGCCAGGCACCTAATCGACCTAATCGACGGCGACGACGCGGACGAAATTGGAGGCGCCGCGGGCGAGGTCGGGGCTGGCGTTGACGAGGACCACGCTGTCGCCGGCCGCCAACAGCTGGTCGCGCCGGAGTCGGGCGAGGACGTCAGCCGCGACGGCATCGACCCCGCCTTCGAGCGGACAGATGAGCGGCACAACGCCCCACCACAGCGCCAGCCGCCGTCCGACATCCTCGCGGCCCGTCGCGGCGTAGATGGGTGCCCGCGGCCGACGCGACGACAGCAGCCGCGCGGTGCGCCCCTTCCGCGTCACCGCCACAATCGCCTTCGCTCCCGCCTGCGACGCCAGCGTCACGGCCGCGTCGCACAAGGCCGGCACGTGGTCCTGCGCGGTGGCGGCCGGCGGCGGCAGATCCACGGGCACGGACTCGGACGCCCGGATGATGGCATCGAGCACCTGCACCGCTCGGACGGGATGCTCACCGATGGCGGTCTCACCCGACAGCATGATGGCGTCGGCGCCGCCGTCCACCGCGCCTGCCGCGTCGCTCACCTCCGCCCGCGTCGGCCGCGGCTCGGTGCGCATCGACTCCAGCACCTGCGTCGCGACAATCACGGGCACGCCGCGAAGGCGGGCCAGCCGCAGCACTTCTTTCTGCACCCGCGGCACCTGCTCCATCGGAAGCTCGAGCGCCAGGTCGCCGCGCGCGACCATCACCGCGTCTGCCGCCGCCATCACTTCGTCGAGCTGCTGAATCGCCTCCGGCCGCTCCAGCTTCGCGATGAGAGGCACGTCGGGACGTCCGGCCTCGGTGGCCAGCTCGCGCGCGCGCCACAAATCGCCGGCGGACTGCACGAACGAGAGCGCCACGAGATCCACGCCCTGCCCGAGCCCGAAGGCGAGGTCGCGCGCGTCCTTGTCCGTCACGCCCACCGCCGGCAGCGGCACCGCCGGCGCATTGATCCCCTTGTGCTCGCCGAGCAGCCCGCCATCCACGACCCGGGTGACGATCTCGCGGCCGTCGCTCGACTCCACGCTGAGCTCGATGCGCCCGTCATCGAGCAGCAGCCGGTCGCCCGGCGACACGGCCTCTGCGAGCGGCGCGTACGTCGTCGAGACGCGCCCCGGGCCGCCGGCGAAGTCCCCGACGGCGATGACGAGGCGGTCGCCGTCCGCGAGATGGAGGGGGCGGCCGCCCTCGAGCGGGCCGGTGCGGATCTTCGGCCCGCTCAGATCCTGCAGGATGGCCACCTGGCGCCCGTGCGCCGCGGCGGCCTCGCGCACCAGGCGCACGCGCGCCGCGTGGGCCTCGTGGCTCCCGTGAGAGAAGTTGAGCCGGACGAGATCGACGCCGGCCGCCACCAGGGCGTCGACGGCGGCCGGTGAGCTCGTCGCCGGTCCCAGCGTGGCGATGATCTTGGTGTGGCGCACGAGCCCAGCTTACAATCGGTTGTCCGAATGAGCCACCACGCGCGGCTCGGCGACGTCGCAGCCGGGGCGGCCGCCGCCGGCGCGCCGCCGGTCGACGACGCCACCGGCCGGTTCCTGCACGTGCTCGCGCGGGCCCTGGGCGCCCGCCGCATCCTCGAGATTGGCACCGGCATCGGGGCGTCGACGCTCTATCTCGCCACGGCGCTCCCGGGCGAGGGCATGCTCATCACGCTGGAGAAGGACCGTCCACGCGCCGAGCGCGCGCGGCAGCGGGCAGACGACGCCGGCGTCGGCGCCCTGGTCACGGTGATGATCGGCGAGGCGGGCCGCTACCTCCACAAGATCGCCGGCCCGTTCGACCTCGTGTTCGAAGATGCGGGGCCGGAGGTCGGAGCGGCGCTCCACGATCGCCTGGTGGCGCTCGTCCGGCCCGGCGGCGTGCTGGTCACCCACGGCGCCGGGTCGCACGCGTCCGACGACGGGCGCCTCGTCGCCGCGCACCTGCCGCTCGGCGGCGGGCTCACACTCTCGGTGAAACGGCCATGAGCAACCACGAGCACGAGCGTCTGCAGGAGTTCCGCGAGTTCCGCGAGAAGATGAACGCCCGCATCCACGAGTCGGGCAATCTCGACATCAAGCGTTTCTTCGCGCTCGACAGCCGCGCCTACGAGGCCGGCGCGCTGCCGACGAAGACGAAGGAGCTGATGGGCCTGGTAGCCTCGCTCGTCCTCCGCTGCGACGACTGCATCACCTATCACGTCGTGCGCTGCCGCGAGGAAGGCGTGACCCGCGAGGAGTTCTTCGAGGCCTTCAACGTGGGCCTGGTCGTCGGCGGCTCCATCGTCATCCCGCATCTCCGGCGCGCCGTGGCGACGCTCGACGAAGTGGAGGCGCTCTCGTGACCGTCGATCGCTGGCTCGAGGCGGCACGCGCCGACGCGGAGCGCCGGGGGCGTCCCGAGCTGCTGCCGCTCCTCGACGGGCTGGCGGGCGCGACCCGCGCCCTCCGCGCGGCGGCGTGGCTCGACAAGGCCGACGGTCCGACGCCTCGGCCGCCAGCCGCCGATGCGGAGGCAGACGGCCGATGACCCTCGCAGATCGCACCATTGCCGCGCTCGCGGGCGACATCGGCCGCGCCGGCGTCACCTCGGAGCGGATCACCGAGGCGTGCCTGCAGCGCATCGTGGATCTCAACCCGCGCCTCAACGCGTTCATCACGGTCCTGGCCGACGCCGCACTCGCGGCAGCCCGGCAGGCCGACCACGAGATTGCGGCAGGGCGTCGGCGCGGCGCGCTGCACGGAATCCCCCTGTCGCTGAAGGACCTTCTCGATCTCGCCGGCACGGCGACCACCGCAGGTTCGCGAGTCCGAGCGGATCACCGCGCCACCCGCGATGCGGTGGTAACCGCCCACCTGAAGGAGGCCGGCGCGGTCATCGTCGGCAAGACCAACCTGCACGAGTTTGCCTTCGGCACCACGACCGAAGACTCCGCCTTCGGGCCGGCGCGACACCCGCTGGACGACACGCGCTCGCCGGGCGGTTCCAGCGGCGGCTCGGCCATCGCCGTCCGCACGGGCATGTGCATCGGCACGGTCGGCACCGACACGGGCGGCTCCATCCGCATTCCGGCCGCTGCGTGCGGCATCGTCGGGCTCAAACCCGCGTGGGGCGAGGTGTCCGACGATGGCGTGGTGCCGCTCAGCGCGCAGCTCGATCACGTCGGCCCGCTCGCCCGCTCGGTCACCGACGCGTGGCTGCTCTACGAGTCGATGCTGGGGCGCCACCAGGCGCCGGGGGCCCGCCTCGAGGCCGCGCCGGCGTCGACGCTGCGACTGGGTCTGCCACGCACGTACTACATGGCGCGTCTCGATCCCGAGGTCGGCCGGGTGCTCGAAGCGGCTCTTGCGACGCTCCGGAAGGCAGGCGTCGCCATCGACGACGTGCCGCTGCCGTCCGCGGGCGACATCGCGCCGGTGTACCTGCACCTCGTGCTGTCGGACGCCGCGGCGTACCACGCGGACACCCTGGAGCGCCGCCCTGGCGACTACACGCCCAACGTGCGGCACCGCCTCGAGCTCGGCCGCTACGTCCTGGCCGAAGACTACGTGCGGGCACTCCGGGGTCGGGCCGTGCTGCGGGCGGAAGTGAACCGCGCCCTCGACGGACGCCATGCGCTGGTGCTGCCGGCGCTCGGCATCCCGGCGCCGCCGCTCGGCGCCGCCACCGTCGACGTCGAGGGCGGTCCGGAGCCGGTGCGCAACCTCATGCTGCGCTGCACGCAGCTCTTCAACCTCACCAGTCACCCGGCCATCACGATCCCGTGCGGGGCCACCTCGTCGGGCCTGCCGGTTGGACTGCAGCTCGCAGGCCCGCCCACGCGCGACCTGCTGGCCATCGCGCACGGCGTGGAAGCGCTCTTCGCGCACGCATGATCGGGCGCGCTGTTTTTCACGCCTGGGAGCGCCGCCTCGCCGAGGTCAGCCGCCACGAGCGTGTCGTGCGGCCGTTCGAGTGGGGCCTCGACTGGCTGCCCGAGAACGGCCACGCGTCCGGCGCGCCGGCGCTCGATCGACTCCGCGAGTGGGTCGCCGACGTCATGGCCGACACCGACGCGTTCTTCACGCCCGCACCGACGCGCGACTACCGGTTCGCGCCGGCGCCGGCCGATCGCCGGGCGCGCGGAGAGGCCGGGACGCTGACGTTTCCGAGCGGGCTCACCACGCCGCATGCGGCCAACAACACGGTCTCCGCGCGCTATTTCCCCGCCGACCCGCTCAAGCCGTTCGCGCGCCGCACGGCCGCCGGCCCGCGGCGCGCGGTCGTGGTCCTCGCGCAATGGAACTCCGACGCCGAGGGCCACGTGGGCCTGTGCCGCCTGCTCGCCAGGCTCGGCGTGAGCGCCCTGCGGATCAGCCTGCCGTATCACGACGTCCGGATGCCGCCCGAGCTGACCCGGGCCGACTACATCGTCAGCAGCAACGTCGCCCGCACGCTGCAGGTGTGCCGCCAGGCCGTGATGGATGTCCGGCTGGCGCTGTGGTGGCTGCGCGACCAGGGGTACGAGCGGCTGGGCGTCCTCGGCACGAGCCTCGGCTCGTGCCTCGCCATGCTCACCGGCTGCCACGAGCCGCTCGTCCGCGCCATGGCGCTCAATCACGTGTCGCCGTTCTTCGCCGACGTCGTGTGGCGCGGGCTCTCCACCGAACACGTGCGGAAGGGCCTCGAGCCGCACGTGTCGCTCGACCTCCTGCGTGAGCTGTGGCGCCCCATCGCCCCATGGTCGTATCTCGACCGCGCACGCGACAAGCACACGCTGCTCGTGTACGCGCGCTACGACCTCACGTTTCCCCTCGATCTGTCGCGGCTGCTCATCGACGAGTTCCGTCGGCGCCGATACCCGGTCGAGGTCGCCATGCTGCCCTGCGGCCACTACTCGACCGGCGAAGCGCCGTTCAAGTATCTCGACGGGTACTACCTGGGGAAGTTCCTGGCGACGCGGTTGTGATCCGCGGGGACATACCCGTAGAACTCAAAGATACTTGAGCAGCCCCCGGAGCGCGTCGTAGAGCACGCCAGCCAGCGAGCGGACGAGCGGCGACACCTCACCGCTGTCCACCGTCTCCGCGACGGTGACCGGGTCGGTCAGCATCAGCCAGATGGTGGCGCCCGCCATGATCGTCGCGAGAATGCCGACGATGCCGAACAGGCTGAAGCTCAGGCTGCCGATTGACTGGGAGCGAATGCCGGCCATGTCCTCGGCTCGAGACGCATCTTAGCATCTTGACGTAACGCGCCCGGTTTCGGTTCGCCCCGAACCTCCGGGAGCCTATTCGAGCACAACCTTCCCGAACTGCTCGCCTCCCTCCAGCCGGCGATGGGCGTCGGCGGCGGCAGCGAACGGGAATGTGCTGTCGATGGCGGGTGTGATCTGGCCGCCGAAGAAGAACTGGGCGGCGCGGAGCAGCTCGCCCTTGGTCCCCATGTAGGAACCGAGGATCGAGTACTGTCGGCTGAAAAGGAACCGCAGGTCGATGGCGCCGGCGTAGCCGGTGGTCGCGCCGCAGGTGACCAGTCGCCCGCCGCGCGCCAGCGACCGCAGGCTCTGCTCCCACGTGGCCTGCCCCACGTGCTCGACGACGACGTCTACGCCGCGGCCGTTGGTGAAGTGCCGGACGCGGCCCGCGATGTCTTCGGTCCGGTGGTTGATCACCTCGAAGGCGCCGAGGTCGCGGGCACGCGCCAGCTTCGCGTCGGTGCCCGCCGTGGCGAAGACGCGCGCGCCGTAGAGCCACGCAATCTGGATGGCAGCCTGGCCGACGCCGCTGCCCGCGCCGAGCACCAGCACGTCCTCACCGGCGCGGAGCTTCGCGCGGGTGACGAGCATGTGCCAGGCCGTGAGGAACGTCAGCGGAAACGCGGCGGCTTCGACGAAGCCGATGGCATCGGGTATGGCGATGAGGTTCTGGATGGGGACCTTCACCAGCTCCGCGTAGCCGCCGTCGCTCTGGTAGCCGAGCACGTCGTACTTCGCGCACTCGTTGTCATGGCCGTCGAGACACTTCACGCAGCGCCCGCACGAGAGCCCCGGCTGGAGCATCACACGGCGCCCGGGCGGCCACTCGCCGTCGGTGGAGTGTACGATCTCGCCGGCGACGTCGGCGCCCGAGATGTGTGGCATCGGGAGGCGGACCCGGTCGATCCCGCGGCGCTGCCAGAGGTCGAGATGGTTGAGGGCGCAGGCCCGCACGCGCACGAGCGCCTCGCCGGGCTTCGGCACGGGGTCGGGCGCGTCCTCGTACCGTAGAACTTCGGGGCCGCCGTGCTCGTGGAAGCGGACGGCCTTCACGGCGCCACCACCTGCGGCTCGCCCAGCCCCAGCTCCGGCAGCGCGGCCTCCATCTTCGACACGTCGCCGACCAGGACCACGGCGAGCCGGTCAGGGTCGAGATGCGCCTCGGCGACGCGGGCCACGTCCTCGGCGGTCACCGCCTCGACCCGGGGCACGAACTGCTCGAAGTAGTCGTCCGCGAGATCGTGCAGCGCCAGCTGCGCCGCGGCACGCGCGACCTGCTGCAGCGTCTCGAAGCCGCGCGGGTAGCCGAGCGTGAGCGACGCGCGCGCGAGCGCCAGCTCGTCGCCGGTCACCGGCCGGGCGCCACGGATCTCGACGATCTCCCGTATGGCCTCGCGCACGGCGGGCACGGTCACCTCGGTTTGCACGCTGGTCTGGAGCACGAAGGGTCCCCGTCCGCGACGGAAGTCGAAGCCCGTCCGAACGCCGTAAGTGTAGCCCTTCTGCTCGCGCAGGTTCAGGTTGATCCGGCTGACGAACTGGCCGCCCAGCACCATGTTCAGCAGGACGAGCGCATGGTAGTCGGGCGTCGCGCGGGCGGCCGCCACGTGGCCGATCCGGATCTCCGTCTGCGCCGCGCCGTCGCGCGGCACGACCACCAGCCTGGCGAGCGGGGCGGCCGGCGGCGGGGCCTGCCCGTCGGGGAGCTGCGTGTCGTTGGGGGGCGGCGTCCACGCCGACACGGCCGCTGCGGCCTGGTCCAGCAGCGCCTCGACCGCCTGTCCGCCCGACACCACGAGCGTGGCGCGGCCGGGTGTCGCCAGCGCGGCGTGGTGCGCGCGGATGTCGGCGGCCGTCGTGGCCTTGATCGCCGCCTCGACGCCCAGCGGCAGGTGGCCGTACGGGTGGTCCTGGTAGATCGCGCGCGCAAAGGCCCGCTCGGCCAGCGCGGGGGCGTGATCCTTGAGTTGCCGCAGCCGATCCAGGCGCAGCTGTCGAAGCCGCTCGACGTCCGCCTCCGCCAGGCGCGGCCGCGTCACGAGGGCGAGCAGCAGATCCAGGCCCTCGCGGAAGTGGCGCTCGAGCGTGGTGAGCTGCAACAGGATGGCATCGGGCCCGACGTCGATGTCGAGGTCGCCGCCCAGGCGCGCCACCGCGTCCGCCACGCCCAGCGCGTCGAGCCCGTCGACGCCCTCGTCGAGCAGGTCGGCGGTGAACGACGTGATGCCGACGCGCGCCGCCGGATCGGCGGCGAAGCCTCCGCGCAGGACGAGCGCCGCCGTGGTGAGCGACACGCCCTCGTGCCGCACGGCACGCAGGTCCACGCCGTTGGCCGAGGCGCGGCGCGCGATAGCCGGGAAACGAAAGGGCGGCTGCGGGCCGGGCACCGGCAGCCGCGTGCGATCGACGCTCACGAGACCCGGACCTCGGTCGAGCCCTCGAGCGCCAGCGCCCGGCTAGCGCGCGGCACGACGCTCAGCGCCACGCGCGGCTGACCCACGACCCACCGGCCGACGGCCGCCTGGATGCCCGCGGGCGTGGCGGCCTCGTACCGCTGCCGGTCGTGGCCGAACCAGCCCGGATCGTCGCGGAACACGTTGTAGGCATTCAGCTGGTCGGACTTCCCGCCGAAGCCGCCGATGGTCTGCAGCCGGTAGAGGAACTGCGACTCGGTCTGCGCCGCCGCGCGCGCCAGCTCCGCCGCCGTGGGTCCACCGTCGGCCACGTCGGCGAGCGTGCGCGTGATGACCGACTCGAGCGCGGCGAGCGACACGCCCGGCGCGGCGGTCGCGGTAACCTGGAAGGCGCCGCCGATCTCCCGCGAGCTCTGGAACGCGCTCACGTCGGTGGCGATTCGCTGCTCGTACACCAGCGTCTTGTACAGCCGCGACGACTTGCCGTGGCCGATGAGGTCGGCCGCCAGGTCGAGTTCCGCGTCCTCGGGCTCGAACATCGCCGGCGATCGCCACACGAGATACAGCCGCGGCAGCTCGACCCGATCCTCGAGGACGAGCCGCGACTCGGCGAGCGGCGGCAGGTCAGGCGCAGGCTGATTCACGGCCGGGCCGGCCGGAATCTCCCCGAAGTAGTGCTCGGCCAGCTCGACGCCGCGCGCGGCGTCGATGTCGCCAGCGAGCGAGAGTGACGCGTTCGCCGGATGGTAGTACGCGCGAAAGAACGCGTGCACCTCGTCGAGCGTCGCCGCCCGGAGATCGTCGGGGGCGCCAATCGTCAGCCAGTGATACGGGTGGTCTGGCGGATAGAGCGCCGCCGCGATGGCCATGCCCGCGAGGCCGTACGGGCGGTTCTCGTAGTTCTGGCGCCGCTCGTTCAGCACGACGTCGCGCTGCGTCTCGAAGCGCGCCTCGGTCACGGCGGGCAGCAGGTAGCCCATCCGGTCCGATTCCATCCACAGCGCCAGATCGAGGGCGCCCGTAGGGACGACCTCCCAGTAGTTCGTCCGGTCGGCGTTGGTCGACCCGTTGAGCAGCGCTCCCGCCTCCTGCAGCGGCGCAAAGAACCCGTGGTTGTGGTGCGCCGAGCCCTCGAACATCAGGTGCTCGAAGAGGTGGGCGAACCCCGTCCGGCCGGGCCGCTCGTTCTTCGACCCGACGTGATACCACACGTTGACCGCCACCATGGGAAGGCGATGGTCCTCGTGGACGATGACGTCGAGGCCGTTCGCGAGCGTGTGCTTGGTGTACGGTATCTCCATCCGTGTCCGGGCCAGTCCCTGATCCTACCATCCCGCCGGCCGGCGCCCGTCGGGCCTGGCGCATGCTGGCGTGCCTCTCCGTGGGCGAGTTCCTCGGCATGACGCTCTGGTTCTCGGCTACATCGGTCACGCCCTCGCTCGCCGCGGAGTTTCAGCTGTCCACGAGCGGAGCCGCCTGGCTCACGATGGCCGTGCAGGCCGGCTTCGTCGTGGGCACCCTGGTGAGCGCCGCGATCACGCTCGCCGACGTCATCAACGCCCGCCGGCTGTTCCTGTACGGGTGCCTCGCCGGGGCTGCGGCCAATGCCCTCGTGCTGGCCGCACCAGGCCCTGTGTCGCTCATCGCGCTGCGGTTCGCGACGGGCGCGGCGCTCGCCTGCGTCTATCCGCCCGGCATGAAGCTGGCCGCGAGCTGGTTTCGCGATCGCCGGGGCTTCGCCCTGGGTCTGCTCATCGGGGCGCTCACCCTCGGCAAGGCGCTGCCCCACCTGCTGACGGCGCTCTTCGGCGGCGCCTGGCGCGAGCCCATGCTGCTCGCCTCGGCGCTGGCCGTCCTCGGCGGCGTGCTCGTCGTCCGCGAGGTCAGCGATGGGCCGTACCTGGCGAAGACGGCGCCGTTCGATCCGCACGCGATCCGGCGGCTCGTGGGCATCCGCGGGGCGCGCCTGGCGACGCTCGGCTACCTCGGGCACATGTGGGAGCTCTACGCCATGTGGACGTGGGTGGCCGTCATGGCGGCGGCCAGCTTCGCGGCCGCCGGTCTCGACGCCGCGGCCACCGCCGGGTCCGTCGCGGCCTTCCTCGCCATCGGCAGCGGGACGGCCGGCTGCGCGCTCGCCGGCTGGGCCGCCGACCGCGTCGGCAAGGCGCGCGTCGCCATCTGGGCGCTCTGGACGAGCGCCGCCTGCGCGGCGGCGACCCCGCTCGCGTTCGGCGCGCATCCGGCGTGGTTCTTCCTGCTGGTGATCGTGTGGGGGTTCGCGGTGGTGGCCGACTCGGCGCAGTTCTCGGCGCTCGTCAGCGAGCACGCGCCGTCCGATCACGTCGGCACGGCGCTGACGCTCCAGACCTGCCTCGGCTTCCTGCTGACGATGGTCACCATCGAGGCACTGCCGCAGCTGGCGAACGCCGCCGGGTGGCGCTGGGCGGGCCTGCTGCTCGTGCCGGGCCCGCTCCTCGGCATCGTCGCCATGCGCGGCCTCGTCGAGCCGCGGCGCGCTACTTCCTGAACGTGCCGCAGGTGAGCATCGACGACCCGTAGTACGGGTTGCGGATCTCCTTCTCCTTCTGCAGCCACGTCTTGCTCGCCATCGGGCAGAACGCCAGGCGAAGGCCGGCACCGAGCGTCGTGCCGGTCGCGTCCATGTAGGCGTTGAGCGCGTCGTTGAGCTCGCCGAACGCCACGCGGGCGCCCGTGATGTCGGCCGCGGCTTCAAGCGTTCGGGCCGCCGCGGCCAGGGCCGCGGCCTTCTCGCCGAGCGGCGCCGCGGCGGCGGCCATGGCCCTGGCGTGGGCGGCGAGCCCCTGGGTCGAGTCGCCCGCGAGCGATGCCTGCGCCGCCAGGTAGGCGTCGACGAACGGCGCGGGCAGTTCCGACGCGGCCGCCGGCGCAACCGCGAGACACGCCACGACGAGTGCGATCGGCGCCGGCGCCACTCGCCGCAGACGGGTTCGTTCCCTCGGCTGGCTCATGACTCACCTCACCGAATCGGGATCAGAGGGATCTTGCCTTTGTTGGCCACCGCGGCTTTGTGCGCCGCAATCGACACCTGCGCCGCCGCCCGTTCGGCCACCTGCATGAAGGCGCGGGTGGCTGGCGCGTCGGGCTCAGCGATGACCATGGGAATGCCCTGGTCGCTCCCGATGCGGATCGGCGCGTACACCGGCAGGCGCCCCAGAAAGGGCACGTCGAGCTGCTGCGCGATCTGCTCGCCGCCGCCGTGCCCGAAGATGTCCGACTCGTGGTGGCAGTTGGGGCACGCGTAGTAGCTCATGTTCTCGACGATGCCGAGCGTCGGGATGTTGAGCTTCTGGTACATCCGCACGGCGCGCCGGCTGTCGGCGAGCGACACCTGCTGCGGCGTCGTCACGACGATGGCGCCGGCCACGGGCACCGTCTGGCTCAGGCTGAGCGCGACGTCGCCGGTGCCGGGCGGCATGTCGACGACGAGGTAGTCGAGATCGCGCCACGCCACCTCGCGGAAGAACTGCTGGATGGCCCCGTGCAGCATCGGGCCGCGCCAGATGACCGGCGTCTCGTCCTGCGTGAGGAAGCCCATCGACACCACCTGGATGCCGAACTTCTCGGCCGGCACGATGCGCTTGCCGTCGGTGCCGAGCTGTGCCTGCAGCCCGATCATGATGGGCACGTTCGGGCCGTAGATGTCGGCGTCGAGGATGCCCACGCGTGTGCCGGCCCTGGCGAGCGCGACCGCCAGGTTCACCGCCACCGTGGTCTTGCCCACGCCGCCCTTGCCCGCGCCGACGGCGATGACGTTCTTCACGCCCTCGAGCGGCGGACGCCCGTGCTCGGGCGCCGTGGCCGATCGAACCTTCGCGGTCATCGTCACCGCGGCCTCGGTGACGCCGGGCAGGGCCGCGAGCGCCGCGCGCGCCTCTTCCTCGAGCCGGTCTTTGGCCGGGCAGGCCGGCGTCGTCAGCTCGATCGTGACCGCGACGCGGCCGTCGTCGAACCGCACGTCGGTGACGAACCCGAGCGACACGATGTCCTTGTGGAGGTCGGGGTCGATGACGACTTTGAGAGCGGTCAGGATGTCTGCTTTGCTGGCCACGGCGCGTTCACCTCGGACACTCCAGCGTACCGCCTCGGGCGCGAGGGTGACAAGGGCGCGGGTTTGCCTGTACACTGCACGCGTTCCGGCGCCCGCACCGCTGGCGCGCCGCGTCTGTTCCCCGCATCGAAGGAGTATCGGACATGGCCGAAGGCGTTCCGCCTCCCATCCCGCCGTCGAGCAGCGCGCCCTCCGGTAACCGCAACGTCATGATCGTGCTCGCGTACCTGTGGCTGCTGGCGCTCGTCCCGCTGCTCGCCGAGAAGGAGGACGGCGAAGTCCAGTGGCACGCCAAGCACGGGCTGGTGCTCACGCTGGGCGAGATCGGGTTCTGGGTCGTCTTCAACCTGGTGACGGTCATGCTCGGCGCCATGGGCTGCCTGTTCGCGGCGTTCGGACCCATCGCGCTCCTGATCTTCGTCGGTGTGCACGTCGTGGCCATCGTAAAGGGCATCAACGGGTCGCGCCTCATCATCCCGTACGTGAGCCAGTACGCCGAGAAACTCTGAGGGGCCGGCCGTGCGTCGATGGCGCGTGTGGTGCATCGCCGCGGCCGTCGCGGCGCTGCTGGCCGCGGACGCGAGCCGGCCGCCCCGATCGCAGGCCGCGGCGCGGGCCGCCGTGGCGGGCATTCACCTCTACCAGGCGACGCTCGCGCCGCTGTACGCGCGCATCGGCGTGCAGTGCCGCTTCATGCCCACCTGCAGCCACTACGGCGAGGCGGTGATCCGCGACTTCGGCGCCGTTCGTGGCGGATGGCTGGCCGCGCGCCGCGTCGTCAGGTGCGGGCCGTGGACGCCGGCGGGGACGGTGGATCCGCCCCCGGCGAACCCAGAAACAGCTGGCGGCCTTCGTCGGTGAGCAGCACCCACCCCGCGTAGATGCCGAGTCCGGTGCCGAACGGCAGGAAGATGAGGTTGACCAGCGCGAGCCCGAGCACGCCCAGCCGCGCCCACGGTCGATAACGACGGAGCGCGCCGCCGAGCCACACGTGCAGGCCGCCCCAGGCGAGCGCCAGCGCCGCCAGCGTGCCGATGGTGATGGCCGTGAGGCTGGCGGCGACCTCGGACGTCACCCGCACCGGCCCCGCGCCGACCGCGATGGCAGCCGCACCCGCGGTGAGCGCGAAACCCGCGAGCGCCACCAGCATGAAGATGGCGCCCCAGCCGATGTAGAGCAGCGCGAGAAAGTCGACGTGCCGCTTCACGTGACGGCCACTCGCACGTCCACGCGGGTCCGGGGACCGCGGGGCGGGGTGACCGAGAAGGTGAAGCCGTCGCCGTCGGCGACGCCCGCCGGCACCGAGACGGTGAGCCAGTGGCGGGAACACGAGTGACCCGAGCCGCCGCACGGCCGGCACGGCTCACTCCACACTTCGCCGCGGCCGCCGCACGACCGGCAGTTGACGCGGACCGGCACTTCCACAGGCACGGCCGCCCCGGCATGCGCCTGGTGCGGCGAGAGCGTGATGCGCGCCACGAGCGGCACCGACACGTCGGGGTCGACAAAGGGCTGTCGCATGCGCTCGACGGCTGGCACGACCGACGGGAAGTCGATGTCCACTTCGTCGGCGAACGGACGTCCGACGTCGCCGTCGTCACGGACGGCGCGCTCGACGGCAATCCACGAATCGTTGACGCGCCAGGGTAGCCGCACGCAGACCTCATCATGGGAGCGCGGTCCAGCGTTGTCAAGGCGCGCCGGCGCGCGTAGTATGGGCGCGGGCGGCCCCGCCCGGCCACGCATGTCTCGGGAATGTCCGCAGTGCGGCGAACGCATGCGCCTCGTGACGCGCGAGACGGTCTCGCGCGTGCCCGGCTCGTCGCAGGAAGTGCGGCGGACGAGCCACGAGTGGGTCTGTCCGGAGTGCGACTACTTCGAGGATGCGGAGGAGGGCGGCGCGGACGACTGACGCCGCCGCGCAGGTCAGCGGGCGCCGAGCGTCAACAGGATCTCGCGGCGGGTCGCGTCCTCGAGCGTGTCGAGGTCCAGCGCGGCCTCGCACTCATCGCAGAGCACCTCGAGCACGGTCGGCCGGTCCTCCTGCCGCACGTCGACCCGGTCCCCCTCGAGATGCACCACCTGCATCTGCAGGGTCTTGACCTGAAAGTCTCCGGTGTTTCCGCAGTGCGGACACGTCAGCCCCACACGCACTCCTCTCGCCGCGGGCAAGTGGCAAAAACCGCGCCAGTCGTTCCAGGGCCCGCGCACGGCATTGTATGAGATGCCCTCCTGCCGCGCAATGGAAGAAAACCCTGTCGCGCGCCCTCAACCCTCCGCCGCGCCCTGATCCGCGTAGAACAGCCGGCCCGTGACCGTGGCGCCCGGGTAGAGCGCCTCGACCGCGCGCACGTACAGACCGAGCTGGACCTCGTGCTCGGGCGCCCGCTCGCCCGTCTTGAACTCGACGACGAGCATTCGATCGGGCGCCTCCCGCACCAGGCAGTCGATGACGCCGCGGACGATGCTCCCGTCCTCGGCTCGAAACGACACGGCCACCTCGTGGACGCGCGGCCCGGCACCGAGTGCCGCGGCGACATCTGCGCGAGCTGCGAGTGCCGCGTACGCGGCGGCTGCCCTCGCGGCGACGGCTCCGAGATCGGACCTCGCCAGGCCAGCCTCGTCCGGCGCCAGCGCGGCGAGCGCGGACGGCGTGGCGGCGGACGGATCGAGGCCCGCCGCCATCGCGCGGTGAACGAGCGTCCCGGTCAGCGCGCGCGCGTCCGGGGTCAGGTCGCCTCCCCCGCGCGGCACGACGCCGCCCGACTCGCCGCCGTGGGCCGCGGCCCGCGCGGTGGCGGCGACGCGCGCCACGGCCTCGACCGCTTCGAGCGGCGCGAAATCGTCGGCCACGCGCTCGGACACGCGCGGCGCGAGCACGCGCGGCGTCTCCGCGGGAGCGATGACGCGCAGCGCGTGATCGGCGCCCGCGCCCTGCCACGCGAGGACCGCGCCATCGCCGGCGCCGGCTGCCGCACCGAGCACGGCCGCAAGGGATGCGGGCAACACCTTGCCAAGCGACCCCTTCACCGGCGCGAACCGGCCATCGTACCCGACCGCGGTGGTCAGATACAGGCGGTCGCGCGCGCGCGTGAACGCGACGTACAGCAGCCGCTTGGTCTCCTCGGCGTCGCGGGCCTCGAGGTCGCGGTCGGCGGGTCCTTCGTACGGGCCCACGGACACCGACGCCTCGCCCTCGTCGCCCGCGCCGAACGGCGGCAGCGCCACCCGGATGGCATCGGGCGTCCCGCCGCTGCCCCTCGCCAGGTTTGCGACGAACACGACGGGAAACTCGAGGCCCTTGGCCGCGTGCACCGTCATGAGATTCACGGCGTCGATGGCGTCGACGATGGCGTTCGACTCGTCGCCGCCGGCCGCAAGCTCGGCGAAGTGGTCGACAATGCGGCCGAGGGTCTGGTACCCGCGGTTCTGAAGCCGGCGGATGATCCCGCGGATCTTCTTGAGGTTCTCGCGCGCCTGGGCCAGCGACGGCCCCCCGATCTCCGCGGCGTACGCCGATTCGGCCAGCACGGCGTCCACGAGCTCCGCGGGCGGCAGCCGATCCACCAATGGCAGCCACCGCGCCACCGAGCGCCTCGCGGCGTCGAGCCGCGCGCCATCGTCGGCGGCGAGCCCTTCGGCGGCCGCCGGCGGCGTGTCGGCGAGCAGGGCGAGCGCCAGGCCGGGCGCCAGCCGCTTGAGCGCCTCGTCGGACAGCCGCACGAATCGCGATCGGAGGAACGCCGCCGCCCGCACATCCGACCGTGAATCGGCGAGGAAGCCGACGAGCGCCAGCACATCCTTGATCTCGTCCGCCTCGAAGAAGCCCAGCCCCTTGTAGACGTAGTACGGGATATGCCGCCGGCGGAGCGCGTTCTCGAACACGCGGTGGCTGTCGCGCGTCCGGAAGAGCACGGCGATGTCGCCCGGCGCCATCGGGCGGCGGACCCCGGTGACTCGGTCGCGGACGGGCGCACCGTTGAGGAGCAGCCGCGCAATCTCGTCGGCCACGGCCTCGGCCTGCCACTCGTCGGTGGGGCCGGCGGCCACGCCCAGCACGGGCTCGCCCTGAGCGGCCGCTTCGACCCCGGTGAGCGGGAACCGGTCCAGGTCCGCGTAGCGAAACGCATCGGCGCGGTCGACGCGCTGCTCGACCGCGCCAAACACGTCGTTCGAGAAGGCCAGCAGCTCGTGGACGGCGCGGAAGCTCCGCGTGATGGCGTGCCGCGCCGAGCCGCCCGGGCGAAGCGCGTCGATGAAGCGGGCGGCCGACTCGAGCACGGCCACCTCGGCGTCGCGAAACGCGTAGATCGACTGCTTGCGGTCGCCGACGATGAAGATCGTGGGCGGCAGCCGCCCGTCGCCGGGGCCCGCCCCCTCGGCCCAGGACGCGATCAGCTCCTGCACGAGCTCCCACTGCGCGCGGCTCGTGTCCTGGAACTCGTCGACGAGCACGTGCTCGTAGCGCGCCTCGAGCTTGTAGCGGCTGCGCGAGAACTCGTCGCGCTGGCGGAGCAGCGCCAGCGCCCGCTCGAGCACCTCCGCGAAGTCGAGCACGCCGTGCTTGTCCAGGGTCCGCAGGTACTCGCGCCGCGCGATGGTGAACAGTTGCCGGACCCCGGCCACGAGGATGCGGTTGATGTCGCGGCGGTAGGCCTCGATCGCGGCCACGAGGTAGGGCGCGAGCGCCGTCACCGCGCCGAGATGCGTGTCGTAGGCCTTCCGCGTGGCGAAGTCCGCGATCTTGTAGTCGAGCCGCTTGCGCGGCGCGCCCTCGCGGGTCAGCACGTGCGCCGCGACGCTCTCGACGAGGGCCTGGAGCGCCTCCGGCCGCGGCGGCGTCGCCGCGGTGAGCGCAGTCGCGTCGCGAACGAACCGCTGGAAGCGGGGATGGCGCGGGCCGGTGGCGACGAGCGTGCCGAACCCGCCGGGAACGGCCGCGAACGCCTCCTTCACGCGGCGACTGAACGCCGCGGCGGCCTCCTCGGCGGTGAGCAGCGGTCCGCGCAGGAAACGTGAGAGCGCCTCGCCGGCCACCAGGCGCCGGTCGAGCAGCCGCGCCAGCCCCTCGCGGAGGCGGAACTCGCCGAGCTCCGCGAAGACGAGCGCCACGTCAGGCTCCTCGACGGCCAGGGCGCGCCCGATACGCAGGGCGCGGTCGAGCGCGGCGTTCACCAGCCGCGGTGTCTCGGTTTCGTCGGCCAGCTCGAAGCCCGGCTCGACATCGCCCTCGAGCGGGAATTCGCGCAGCAGCGAGAGGCAGAACGCATCGATGGTCGAGATGGCGATCTCGCCGAGCTGGTCACGGATGTCGCGCCAGCGCGCGGGCGTGAGCGCCCCTTCGGCCCGGCGCTGGTGGAGCGTGGCGACGATGCGCTGCCGCATCTCGGCGGCGGCCTTCCGCGTGAAGGTGATGGCGAGGATGTGCCGCGGCTCGACGCCCGCCAGGAGCAGGCCGACGTAGCGCTCCACGAGCACCCGGGTCTTGCCCGTGCCGGCGGAGGCTTCGAGCGCCACATGCCGCGTGGGATCCACCGCGGCGGCCCGCGCCGCGCGGTCGCGCGCGTCCAGCGGATCGGCGGCCTCGAAATCGAAGCGCGGCTGGTCACTCATCCGCGGGTGCCTCGTCCACCCACTCCTTGCGGCAGACGGCGTCGTACGGACACGACGCGCAGAGGGAGCGGCGTTCGGGCCGCGGCGGGAACCTGCCGGCGGCAATGTGGTCGAGCGTGGCGATCAGCCGATCCTCGGCGGCGTCGAGGAGCTCCGCGAGCGTCTTGCCGCGCTCGGCGAACGGCACGACGGCCCGGTCGCCCTCGAAGGACACGTACATCGCCTCGGCGATCGTCCATGCGCGACCGTCACGCCGCGACAGCTGGTCGCGCGCCGACAGGCTGTACACCGGAAGCTGGAGCGCGGACTTCAGGTTCGGCGTGCGGTTCGACTTGTAGTCGATGACGCGCAGCGACCCATTCGCCAGCAGGTCGATGCGGTCGGCCTTGGCGTTGAGCTCCACGTCGCGCGGCGTGCCGTCCGCGCGGTGGAAGGTGAACACGCCCTCGATGGGGTACTCGATGAGGCGGGCCACGACCTCGCTGGCCGCCGACCGCTCGGCCTCCATGGCCAGGACGCGGTGCCCGATGCCCGGGCTCACGGCCGACCCGAGCAGGCGCGGCCGCTCGATGGCGGCCTCCGCGGCGCTGAGCCTCGACAGCGCCTGCTCGCACACGGCCTCGAACAGCTCGCGCGCCTCGGGGAGCGTGTCGGGCGTGATCTGCTGCCGCCCGCCGCGCTGCCACTCCGAGAAGAACCGCTCGAACAGCTCGTGCAGGAAGCGCCCGCGCTCGAGCGGCGTGCGCGTGTCTTCGTCCTCGGGCTCCTCTTCGAGGCGCAGCACCTCGGAGGCGAAGAAGCGAAACGGGCAGTTCAGGTAGCGCTCGAGCCGGCTCACCGAGATGCGCCGCATCGACCAGTCGCCCGCCTGCCCGCGGAAACGGTCGGGCGGGCCCTCCCGCGGCGCGAGCCTGAGCCGCGCCCACGCCGCGGCCTCCGGCGCCAGCGCGTCCGGCGCCGCCGGCGGCGTGGACACTGCCTCGGACCGGAACACGCGCACGCCCGCCACCGGCGGATCGGGCAACGTCGGCAGGCCCGCCGCCGGAATCTCGTCGACGAGCGTCGTCGGTTCGACGACGGCGTCGTCCTCGAGCTGGATGGTCGACAGGCGGATCTCGCGCGCCGGCAGCCGCAGCAGGTCGCGGAACGCGGCGCGCCGGGCGTTGAGCGCGTCGCGTTCCCGCGCGCGCGGGTCCACCGGCGCCGGCGCGAGCGCGGCGAGGAGCGACGCCGGGTAGAACACGCTCCGCCGCGGACGCTCGGGCCACTCGCCATCCACCAGCCCGACGATCTGCACATCGTCGAACGCCCCGTACGGCGCGGCGTCGGCATCGACAATCTGCAGGCCGGGCGCGCCGGTGTGGAGGGCGAAGGTCTGGCTCTCGAGCCAGCGGCGCGCGGCGGCCGTGACCCGGCCGATGTCGGCCGTGGCGTCGGGATCGTGGCGTCGATAGGCCTCGGCGAGCGCCCCGAGCGCGCCGCGCACGGCGGCCTGCACGCGCCGCCGGCGCGAGCGATTCGGATCGTCGGCCGCCGCCGGCCGATCGAAGCGCGACAGCCAGGCCAGGAGCGTCTCGATGTGCGCCGAGACCGGCGCCTCGGACGCCAGGGGCGCCAGCGCCCGTGCGGCCGTCACCGCCGCGGTCAGGGCCGGCAGCGCGCGCACGCGGCGCCGCTCGTCGCGACTGGCGGGCGCGGCAATGCCCCGCCACCGCGCGAGCAGGTCTTCCAGCCGATCGAGGCCGCCGAGGTATCGCGCCTCGGCGAGCGCCGCGTCGAGCGCCTGCAGCGCAGCCGGGTCGAGATCGACGCCGCTGTCGTCGGTGATGCGGAAGTGCGGGCTGCGCAGGAGGGCCACGAGCGATGCGCGGGAGTAGTCGGCCACGACGGCCTCGAGCGCGAGATCCACCGCGGCCGCGTAGGGTTCGGCGGCGAGCGGCAGCGTGTCGAGCGCCTCGAACGGGATGCCCGCCCCGTCGAAGGCGTCTCGCGCCAGATAGAGGTACGGCAGCGGCCGGGCGACCACGAGGGCCGTGCGATGGAGGGCGCTGGCGTCGCCGTCTCGGCGCGCGCGTTTCAGCCGCCGGGCCACGCCGGCCAGCTCGTCCTCGCGATCGCGATACTCGGCGACACTCGGACTGGCGGCCGAGGCCGTGCCGGGCGTGCGCAGCACGGGCAGCGGCGCCGCCGCGCGGTCGACCGTGATCTCCTCGAGCTCGGGGAGCGCCGCGTGCACGCGCTCCAGGAAGCCGGCCCCGAGCGTCGCCTCGGTGGCGACGATCTCGAGCGATGCGAGTCCGGGGAGCCGGGACACGAGCAGCAGGTCCGCGGGCCACAGGCCGTTCGCGTCCGCGATGGCATCGGCCACGGTCACGACGAGGCGCGCGAGGGGGTGCGGGGCGGCCTCGGCGACCAGGCGCTCCCTGCAGGCGTGCTCGTCGCAGGCGCCGGCTGCCGCGCGGCGCGCCTCGTACTCGCGGAAGGCCGCCGTCAGAAAGCGCGTCTGCGCCAGCAGACGCGCGGCGCCGCGGTCCGACTCCGCGGCGTCCTGGAGCTCGCTGACCAGGTTTCGATCGAAGTCGTCGATCGTGCGGGCGTTCCGACGCACCAGGTCGTAGAGCGCGAGCATCTCCGCGACGAGACCCGGCCGCACGGTGAAGGGCGGTGCGTGGCCCGCCTCGACCGCGACACGCGCGGCGGCGCCCAGGATGACCTCGCGCTCGAACGGGGTGAGCATGCGGGGAGCCGGCAGGAGCCGCGTGGCGAGCGCGGCGTACAGGTCGGCGCGCGTGCCGATGGGTGGGACGACAAGCGCGGCGCCCGATGACGTGAGACGCGCGTCCTCCATCGTCCGGCGAAGCTGCTCGGCGGCGGCGCGGGTCGGGACGACCACGAACGTGTCGCGAGCTGTGAACGGCGTGAGATCGGAGGTGAGGTCGAGGAGCGCGGCGCGGAACGCGGCGGGGTCGGCCGCGCGATGCAGGCGTCTCCCGCGGGCGCTCACGGACGTAGCGGCGGCGCCAGCGCCGCCTCGAGGTCGGCGCGCGCCCGGGCGACAAGCAGCAGCGCCCCGGCCGCGGCAGCCGACGCGTCGCGCGCGCGGTCGAGGCTGGAGAGCGCGACCGCGTCGAGGCGGAGCCGCACCGCGTTCTGCGCCAGGTCCCACGCGCTCCGCAGCAGCGCGTGCACCGGCTCGAGCGTCGGCGGCGGCGTGACGAGCGCCAGCCGCGCGCCGTGCCGCGTGAGCCGCGTGGCCATCGACTGCAGGGCGGCGGGCGCGGGGCCGGCCAGCGCGCGGATGTCCTCGAGGCCCGGCGTCGCGTCGGCCAGCGCCGAGAGCGGCGCCCGAACGGCGCGATGGTAGGCGCGGTAGCTCCGAATCTGGAGCTGCCACCGATCCTGGGCGAGACGGAGCTGCCGCGCCGCCTCGAGCTGGGCGCCCAGCGCACCGACGAGCCCCGACACCACCTCGGGCCGTCGCCGGCCGAGCGCCGCGTCGCGATCGTGCACCGTGGCCAGCAGCCGCTCGATGCCCCGCACGTCCGCCCGCGCCGCGTACCGCGACGCCTCGCCGAGGACGCCAACGCGGAGCGCGGCGTACTGGCGGTCGAGCGCGCGCTCCTCCTCGACGCCGGCGAGGGCCGTGCGGCGGATCCCCGCAGCCCAGGTGGCTGGCAGGAAGTCGACGGCCCGGTCCAGCAGGCGGAGCACTGTTTCGAGCAGGCCGACGCGCTCGGCGGGCGTGGCGGCCAGGTCGGCCGCGCGCATCAGGTGGTCGACGATCTCCGCCTCGGCCGGCGCCGGCAGGAGCGGCTCGGCCGGCGGCGCGCCGTCGGCGACCAGCGTGAACTCGAAGCGGTCGGCGCCGGCCGCGGCGCGCAGCTCCGAGATGACCTCGTCGAGCAGCCCGACGATCTCGCGGACCTCGGCCCCGCGGTAGCCGAAGTGCGTGCCCGGCCACGCCGCCAGCTCCCGCCGGGCCGCCTCGGCGCGCGCCAGGCGGCGCGCCGGATCCGATATCAGCGCGACGTCGTTGAGCGCCGCCGCGACGTCCGCGCTGAGGCGCGCGAAGTCGTCCTCGCCGCGCGTCGCGGCATACTGTGCCGCGCGCGCCGCGTCCGCGTAGCGCTCGGTGCGCGCCCAGTCGATTCTGTCGGCCGGGATCGTGACGAGCTGCAGCTCGGTGGCCCCGGCGGTGAGCGGCATCGAGAAGACGATGCGGTCGTCGAGCCGCGCCCACTCCCCGAGGCTGGCGAACGCCGTGCCGTCCAGGAGGAACACGCGCAGGAGCGTGGGCCCGCCGGTCTGGCGGGCCTCCGCCACGTTTGCGCCCGCGAGCGCGAGCATCGCGACGAGCATCGCCGGGGCGCGAAACATCCGATTCAGCGTAGTCAACCGGTCCACGAGGGTCAACATGTGGAAAACCTGTGGATGAACGGTGGATACGCTGTGCATGCGGCGACACGCACTCTTTTTTTTGACGCCGGCTGTCGCGCCAAAAGCTGACCGAAACGTCGGCGGCCCGTCCTTCGCGCCCCCCTTCGCTTGATCGACGCGGCGTGCGCGGGCACAATCGTCCGCCTGACGGCCGCGCCCCCCGCGTCGTCTCTTCCACTGTCGTGAACGTGCATCGGTACGAAGAACGCATCGCCGGGCGGACCTATCTCATCGAGGTGTCGCCCGTGGCGGAGGCGCGGTGGCGCGCGCAGATCGTGCGCCTGCCGGGCATGCCGACGGCCATGATGCCCTTCTATGGCGCGACGCCGGAGGCGGCAGCCCAGGAGCTGAGCCGCTGGCTGACTTTGGTGTATAAGGGCTGCAGCACCGCCCAATGACATCGACGCTCTCCCTGCCGCGCGCCGCCGCGCTCGCCCTGAGTCTGGCCGCCTCGGTCGTTCCGGCTGTCGCGCAGACGCCGCTCCCGCACGTGCACCTCATCGCGACGGGCGGCACCATCTCCAACCGCACCGGCAGCCGGCTGACGGCCGAGGAGCTGGCGAAGTCCATGCCGGGCGTGGAGCAGCACGCGCGGCTCACCTCCGAGCAGTTCGCCAACGTCGCCAGCAGTCAGCTCACCCTGGCCCAGTGGCTCCAGCTGGCGCGGCGCGTCAACGAGCACTTTGCCCAGAATCGCCAGCTCGCGGGCATTGTCGTCACGAGCGGCACCGACACGCTGGAGGAGACGGCGTTCTTCCTGCACCTGACCGTGCGCGACCCGCGGCCCGTGGTGGTCGTCGGATCGATGCGCAACCCGAGCACGCTCGGCTACGAAGGCGCAGCGAACCTGTTCGAGGCGGTGCGGGTGGCGGCGGATCCGGCCGCGCGCGATCGGGGCGTGCTCGTGGTACTCAACGACGAGATCAACTCGGCGCGCGACGTCACGAAGACCGACGCGCTGAGGCTCCAGACCTTCCGGAGCCGCGAGCACGGCCTGCTCGGCGTGGTGGACCGCGACCGCGTCGTGTTCTACCGCCAGATCGTCCAGCGGCACACCCACCGCGCCGAGTTCGACGTGTCGCAGGTCGCGGAGCTGCCGCGCGTGGACGTCATCATGGTCTACCAGGGCGCGCCGGGCGACCTCATCAGGGCGGCCGTGGACGCCGGGGCGAAGGGCATCGTGATGGCCACCGCCGGCGCGGGCGCCACGAGCGGCACGCAGGGCGAGGGGCTCGACTACGCGGCCGAGAAGGGCGTGTTCATCGTGACGTCCACGCGAACGGGTGCGGGCCGCATCGCGCCGCCGCCGCGCCGCGGCGACCAGCCGGCCGGCCAGAACGAGTTCGGCGGCGAGGGCCAGCGCCGCCGCCGGGCATTCACCGTGGCGGCCGAGGATCACATCCCGGTGAAGGCGCGGGTGCTGCTCATGCTGGCGCTGACGAAAACCTCGAACCGCGACGAGATCCAGCGAATCTTCAGCGAGTATTGACGGTGTCCGGCGCACGCCGGTAGAATGAGAAGTTCCCTCTGAGTGGGCCAGTGGCGCAGTTGGGAGCGCGCGTGAATGGCATTCACGAGGTCAGGGGTTCGACTCCCCTCTGGTCCACCACCCTCCGCTCTTGGTGCGCGCACACGACAACGGGACGCCCGTGGCACGTCGATGTCGTGGTGTCCTTCGCGGACGAAGGCACACGATGACGACCGCCGTGCTGGCGAAGGCCTTCCCGACCCAGAGAGCACGGTGACGACCGGCCTCGTCTTCGCGCGACGGCGGCAGTTGCCGTCCAGGTCCAGCACCCACACGTCGCCGCCGCCCGCCTCCATGCGGTGAAAGGCGACACGCGTGCCGTCCGGCGACAGCGCCGGTCCGACGGCCTGGCCCGCGTCGTCGAACGCGCTCAGCAACTGTCCGTCGCGCGACACCTGGCGCAGTATCCAGCGAGCGGCCGCGCGGTCCGTACCCGGGAATACCGCCGGCCAAGTCTGCCGGTCGGACCGGGCATCGTCACGCGCGAAGACCCGTTGCGTGGCGCCGCCGCTGGTGCGCACCCGGTGCAACTGCCCGTCCACGACGCGGGTGAAGATGAGCTCGTCGTCGGACAGCCACGTGGGGCGGCCGGTCGCCAGGTCGGCGGGTGGCGCCCTCGGTGCCCGGCAGCGTTCTGACCTCGATCGCGCCCATGTCGCGAATCGCCAACTGCCCATCCCGGCGCCGCGGTCGGCGTGATGGCCGGGTCGACCGGATCCTGCAGCGTCAGCCGCGCGTCACCGATGTCGCGCAGCCGCTGCTGGGCCTCTTCTTTGTCGACGACATGGGCGCCGCGGCCCGCTCGTTGTGGCGCGCCGTGCGTCCCGGCGGACGCCTCGCGGTGACGACATTCGGCGCCGACGTGTGGACGCCGGTGCTGGCGCCGTTCCTCGACCGTGTCGCCGCGGCCCGTCCCGACGTCGAGCGCTTCCCATGGCAGCGGACCGAGCCCAGGCGGTGCTCGAGCGCGCGCTCCGCGAGGGGGGCGTGCCGGATGTGCGGCTCGAGACGGAGGTCGTCGACCTCCCGTTCGCCGTCGAGGACTGGCGCCTGATCGTCATGGGCTCCGGCCTCCGGCGCATCGCCACCGATCTCGGCGACAGCTTCGAGGACGTGCTGGCCGACACGGAGCGGTGGATCCGTGAGCAGCGCGTCAGCTCGGTCCGCGTCTCGACCAACTTCGCGTCGGCGAGGCGGGAGGCGTCGTGAACGGCGCCGGGGCGGTGCCGCCCTGGGCACAGCCGAGAGGATGCGAACCGCGTCCTCGTCGGACCAGTCGTGGATGACCTCCATCAGGAGTATAGAGAGATCCGCCACCGGCAGCGCATCGGTGAAGAAGTCGCCAGCCACCGGAGGCGACCCTCGCGGTGCCTCGCCCCTCCTTCTATGCGCTCGCCAGGACCGCCGGTCGCGGCCTCACCCGCGCGCCCGCGCGACGCCCTCGAGCAGACGCTCGATGAGGTCCTCGGGCCAGTACCAGCGCGTGACGAACTCACGCAGGTGCCCGTCCTCCGCCAGGGGCGGCGCAAGCGCCACCATCGCCTCCGCGGCGGCCCGGCCCTCGTCGACGCGTCCCAGTTGCCCGCACGCGGCGGCGACGGCGAACTGCATCCACATGAACTCCGGCATGTTGACGCGGCGCGCGGCCCTGAGCGCCTCGTCGTACTCGCCGCGGGCGAAGTGGCGGTTGAACGGCGCGAAGTGATACCAGCCCGGATGCGCCGGGTTGAGCGACATCGCCCGCCCCGTCAGCTCCAATCCGCGGTCGTAGTCGCCAGCGTGGGTGCGGATGTTCCCCATCCACGCCAGCGCGTTGGAATTGCGTGGATTGAGACGTATGGCGCGATCGGCGGCCTCGATCATGCCTGCCTCGTCCTTCAGGTAGAAGGACGTGAGCGCCACCATCTCCCAGCCCTCCTGGTTGCCGGGATCGACCTCGATGGCGCGCCGCGCCGCACGCATCGCCCGGCCGAGCGCATCGGGCAGCGGGTTGAAGAATAGCGAGTGCTCGCAGATGTAGATGTTGGCGAGCTCGGACCACAGGTGCGGGTTGTCAGGGCGGGCGCCGAGGTGGTGCTCCAGGGCCAGCCTGACCTCCGTGTGGACGCCTGGAGCCGGGGTCCACTGGAACATCCAGCAGCGGAAGATCAACTCGCGTGCGCTCAGCTGCTCTATCGGGAGCTGGCGCAGCGCTTGCACCATCGACCGCGCTAGCACCCCCGCCTTGTCCGCGATCGTCGCGACGATGCGATCGGTAACGTCGTCCTGGATGGTGAAGAGATCGGTCCCCTCCAGCCGCTGATCGTAGGTCTCCGTCCACAGGTGGGCGCCGCTGCGCGCATCGACGAGGTGCGCGGCAATCCGGATGGTGCTCGCCGACGTGCGCACCGTTCCGCCGAGCACGTAGCGCGCCCCCAGCCGCTCGGCAATCTGCCGGACGTCGAGCGGGCTGTTCCGGAACGCCGCCGCCGACTGCGGCGCGATCACCGACAGCGCCGGGAACCGCGAGAGGCCGCTCGTGATGTCCTCGGTGAGCCCGGCAGCCAGCGCCTCCGCCTCCGCGTCCCCTGACCGGACCGCGAACGGCAGCACCGCAATCCACAGCGACGCCTCCGCTGCGACGGCGGCCGGTCCGCTGCCGGCTCGACGTCCCTGGCCCGACTCCATCTGTTTCTGCACGTGCCGCAGCTCGTTATGGACGTCGCGGGCAGTCTGCACTCTCTCTTCCGGGTGCTTCTCCAGGCATCGCGCCACCAGCCGCGCCAACCCCTCCGGCACGTCCGCCCGCCGCTCGGTTACCGGCGGCGGCGCGTCACGGAGGATCGCCGACATCAGCGCCGGCGACGAGGGGCCGTGGAACGGACGCGACCCGGTCAGCATCTCGTAGAACATCACGCCGAGCGAGAACAGGTCGCTGCGTGGGTCGAGCGCCCGGCCCTCCACCTGTTCCGGCGACATGTACGGCATCGTCCCGACGATGGTCCCCTCGCCGGTGAGGACGGCGCGGGTGGCGTCGATGGTCTGATCGGGGGCGGCCGCCTCCAGACGGGCCAGACCGAAGTCGAGCACCTTCACGCGCCCGTCGGCCGCCACCATGACGTTGCCGGGCTTGAGGTCGCGGTGCGTGATCTGCTTCTGATGGGCGGCAATCAGCGCCTCGGCAAGCGGCAGCGCCAACTCGAGGAAGCGGGCGACGGGCAGCCCCTCACGCGGGATCAGCTCGTCGAGCGTCCGCCCCTCGACCAGCTCCATCGTCATGAAGCGGACGCCGTCGGCCTCCTCGGTCGAGTAGATGGTGACGATGTGCGGGTGGTTCAGGGCGGCGACGGCGCGGGCCTCGCGGGTGAAGCGTTCGAGGCGGACCGCATCCTGGGCGACGTCGGGGTGCAGCACCTTGAGGGCGACGTCACGGCCGAGCCTGGCGTCGTGCGCGCGATACACCTCGCCCATCCCGCCGGCGCCGAGCTGCGCGCGGACCTCGTACTGGCCGATCCGGGTCCCGGGGGAGAGGGCCATCGGGAGCGCCATTCTAGTCTGTGGAGGTCGGTCGTTCGCCACTGAATGACGGCCCCATCGTCACTTGTCATGACAGATGACAAGTTGCGGTCGGGCGCGCCAGGGCGGGGCCGACGAGCGGCTCGCCCGAGCGACTGCCGTGAGCGTGGCGGCTACGAGGCGTCCGGGGCGTTGCGCCCCCACAGCCTGAACAGCTCCAGCGGCACGGCGTCGAAGGGCTCGGCATGCACCACCTGATCGCCGTCGTGTGTCGCCACGACGATCCAGTGCCCCTCGGCGCGGCGGAGCACTTCCAGGGTGCACGACCGCGGGTTGATGAACCAGACGTGAGTCACGCGCTCGCGGGCGTAAATCGCCAGCTTCGGCACCCGGTCCATCGCTTCGGTGGACGGCGACAGAATCTCGCAGACCCAGTCGGGCGCGACGCTGATGGCCGGGGCGTCGGGGATCCGGGGCAGCCTGGCACGGCGCCAGCCGGCGAGGTCCGGCACGACGACGTCGGCGCCGAGGTGCAGTTCCGGTTCATCGAGGATCCACCAGCCGCCCGGCCCGCCGCGGCCGCTCTGAAATGGGCCGCCGATCTCGACGCCCAGCGTGGACGCCGCAAGCGCGTGAGGCGCCGACGGTCGCGGCGTCGCGTAGAGATCGCCCTCTAGGATCTCCGCGACCAGATGGTCGGGCACGCGGAGGAGGTCGTCATAGGTGGCGGGGCGCTTGGCCAATCCCTGGCGGGACATACGCCGAGAATACTCTGCCGGACAGTGGCCGGCCAGTCTGCCAACCCGGGGGGCGGCGGGGTCAGCTTCGGCGGCCCGGGATCGGGCAGCCCGTCGTCATGGGGCCCTCACGCCGACCCGGAACGTGGTGTGACCATTCTACCCGTGATGGTCTACCATGGTGTAACGCCATGGCACTCAACCTGAAGAACCCGGACGTGGAGCGGCTCGCCGCCGAGGTGGCACGCCTCACGGGCGAGTCGAAGACCGAGGCCATCCGCCGCGCGCTCGAAGAGCGGCGACAGCGGTTGAAGGGGCCGACCACCGCGAAGCGCCGGGCGCGCGTCCTGGCCTTCCTCCGCGCCGAGGTGTGGCCGACGATCCCACCGGCACAACGTGGTCGTCGGCTGTCGCGAGCGGAGGAGGATGACCTCCTGGGCTATGGCCCCGAGGGCGTATGACCGTCGACGCCTCGGCACTGGTCGCCATCCTGTTTGCCGAAGCCGGGTATCTCGACCTGGTCGACGCGATCCTCGAAGCGGACGTGGCCCGCGTGGGCGCTCCCACGCTCGTCGAAACCGAGATGGTGCTCGCCGGGCGCCGCGGCCGTGCAAGCGGCAACGAAGTGGCGTCGCTCGTGCGTGAACTCGGACTCACGGTGGTGCCGTTCGGCGAGGCCGAATGGCACCGCGCGCTCGACGCCTCCAACCGGTTCGGCCGCGGCCGCCATCCCGCCGGCCTCAACTTCGGCGACTGCCTTGCGTACGCCACCGCCGCCGTTGCCGGTGACTCGCTCCTGTTCGTCGGGCAGGACTTCCGGAAGACCGATATCCGGCCGGCACTCTGATGCCCAGATGTCCCAGTTCGTGGCGGGATCGACCACCATGTAGAGCAGGTGCCTGCCGTCCGGGGACCACGACATCGCGCTGACGACGTCAGGGAACTCGGCGAACCGGCCCGCCGCCGTGACAGGAAGCACGCGGTCCGTTCCCGGCAGCATGGCAGGCCATGTCTGCCGGTCGGACCGGGCATCGTCACGCGGGAAGACCCGTTGCGTGGCGCCGGCACCTGCCGTACCCGTCGCACCCGTTCAAGGGCCTTGGCAGGCCGCAATCCGGCGGCGCGGACCCCGTTCCACACTCCGCATCGCCCGCCTGCCGGCGTGGCGAATGGCCAGGGGAGCGCAGCTTCAGCGGCGCCTGCGCCGCGGCGCCGCTTCCTCGATGCGCTTCAGTCGATCGACGAGCTCCTCATGGAGGACGCGCATGTAGCGGCGCGTCTCCTCGTCGCCGTCCCGGATCTCGCGCCGAAGCTGATCGCCCTGGGTCGCCATCTCGGCCCGTAGCTCCGAGCGTAGCGCCTCACCCTGGGCCGCCATCTCGGCCCGCAGTTCCGAGCGCAGCGTTTCGCCCTGGGCCGCCATCTCGGCCCGCAGTTCCGAGCGCAGCGTTTCGCCCTGGGCCGCCATCTCGGCCCGCAGTTCCGAGCGCAGCGTTTCGCCCTGGGCCGCCATCTCCCCGCGCACGTCTCGCCGCACCGCAGAAAATTCGGCGGCGACATCCGAGCGAAACTGCGAAAACTGCGCGGCGAGGTCCGCGACCTGCGCCGGCAGCGTCTCCAGTGCGTCCATCCGCCTTTCCAGCCTATCGACACGACGGGCAAGGGGTTCGGCCACCATCACCACTCCTCTCCGGCGGGCCGCCGTCCCTCCGAGGCGCGGCACCCGTACCGGCAGAGCCTGCGAGCGGCGTGCCACGTCAGCCGCCCTCGCGGAGACGACGGTAGCATCGTCGACGGCGAGCGACAAGCCAGTCGTGCAGGTGTCCCGAGCCGGACGCCTGGTCGCCCGCCGCGGGCGCATCGTACACCTCGAAGCCCACGGCGTCGGAAACCTCGAAGAGAAAGCGGGGCAGGAGCGATCAGACCATCTCGACCCGCGCCACCCCGCGAATGGCGTCGAAGCCCGTGTCGAACGTCGCAATCTCGCGGATGTCGTGATTCAGCATCACCGCCGCGTGCACGGCGTCGCGCACGCTGACACCGGGTGTGCCGACGATCAGCGCTTTCGCCCGGTCGGTGTCGGCGAGCGTGACCGGAAAGACCGTCGGGCACAGCTGCACGAACAGGTCGTACACCGCGCTCGCCAGGTCGAGCCGCTTCATGGCCGCGTAGCGGTAGAGAATCTCCTGCAGGACTTCGGTGCTGGTGCAGATGTCCACCGTCCCCGCCCGCGCGCGTTCCAGAAATCGCCGGGCCGGCTCACGGAGCGGGTGATCGCGGCCGGCGACGTACATCGGGATGTTCGAATCGACGAACACCATCAGCCACGCCCTGCCTCGATCTCGGCGAGCATCTGCTCGATGTCGCCAGTGGGCGCACCGAGCTCGGCCAGCCGGCCGAGCGGGTCACCGGAACCGGCCGGCTCGGCCAGCGCACGCTCGAGCGCCTCCCGCACCCAGGCGCCGGTGGAGAGACGTCGGCGCTGCGCCGCTTTCCGGATGCGGCGGTCGAGCGCGTCCGGAATCAGGACCTGCAACCTGGTACTCATATACTCAGGCTAACATACTCTCTCAGCGGCGGACGCTTCAGCGTCCGCGCGATTGCATGGAACGGCGTGGTGATCACCTCCGCCTGGAGACGACAGGCGGGATGAACGAATCCTGGGGTCAACGGAACCGGCGTTATCGGACCTTCACGCCAGGATTCGTCGAAGATTCGCTCCCGGCCACAGCGACTGACCGCGCGGCGCCGGGGAGGCGGCCCGGCTCAGGCGAGACGGAGCCGCATCACGGCCGCCGAGGCGCAGCAAGCGCCCGTGAACTCGACCGACGCCTTCACCGCCTCCGGCGCGTCGCACCGCGAGATGGGCTCGAAGCCGAATCGCGGGAAGTAGGCGGGCGCCGTCTCGGTGAGCAGGACGAGCTCGCGCACGCCGCCGGAGCGGGCCCGGTCGATCGTGCGCGACACCAGCGCAGCCCCGAGGCCCTTGCCACGCTCGCTCGCGGCCACGGCCACCGACCGCAGCAGCGCGCAGGTCCCATAGATCTCCAGCCCCGCGCACCCGACGAGCGCATCCCCGTCGAAGGCCAGCACGAAGTGCCGCAGGTGATCGGCCGCCCCGGCCTCGGGCAGCCCGGCCGCCTTGAGCAGCCCCGCCACGCCGGGCCAGTCGGCCGGCAGCGCGTCTCGAAACGTCGTGGTCGCCATCCCCGAAGTCTACACGCCCCCCCGCCCGGGCGACGCGGCCGGCCCGTCATCGGCACGAAGCGCACGCACGAGGTGGTGTCCATCTACACCGCGCTCGTCGGGCGGCCGTCGGATTTCTTCAACGAGGGCATCGCCGTGTCGTTTCAGAGCGACCCCGTCCGGGGCGATCTGACGCCGCGGTTCAACGGCGAAGCGGTGCACGACGCCTGCCGCCGCTACCTGCTGGCGGGGACGCTGCCGCTGCCCTCGCGCGCTACGTGACCACCGACGGATTTCGTTCCATCCAAGACAGCACGTTGAGCTACCGGATGGCCGGGTCGTTCGTCGTCTACCTGACGGAGCGCTACGGGTTGCCCGCAGTGCTGAAGTCGTTCCGCGGTACGCCGAGCGGCCCGAGGACCGTCGTCGCCTTCTCGAAGCGCGCGCCTGACCGCCGGTTGATGTTGACGGCCGTGTTCGCGTTCATCACGTTGAATACGTCGATGAAGCGTCCGACGCGCGCGCGGTCGGCGAACCGCACCTGCTTCTCGGCGCGGATGTCCGCCACACTGACGGCCTCCTGCCGGCGGGTGCCGATGGGCTCGACGAGGATGACCTGCGTGCCGTCGTTCATCGACGCCGCCACGAGGCGGCCGTCGGGCGCGCCGCCCTGCATCTTCAGCACGGGCGTCACGCGGACGTCCCAGGACGATAGGCGCGATGAACGGGTCTCCGGATCAACGGAACAGACCTGATCGGCCTTGACGTCTGGATTCGCCACGTATTCGCCGTGCTGCCACAGCCGGAGCCGCAGGCACCGGGACGGCCGTACCGAGACGCTGCACGGGCGAGGCGCAGGCTGTGGCTGCAAGCGCGACGGCACCAGCCGCTGTCAGCCACCCGCGTCGTGTCGACCGGCACAGGTTCCCTTCGCGTACGCCATCGGACACACCCCCGCCGGCGGGCGAGTATACTCACCGGCGCATGACTCCGGGCTCGTCTCCGCCCCCATCGGTGACGGCGCTCCTCGACTCGTGGCAGCAGGGCGACGCCGCGGCGCTCGACGCGATCCTCCCGCTCGTCGAGCAGGAACTCCGACGGCTCGCTCGGTCCTTTCTGCGCCACGAGCGGCGCGGTCATACCCTGCAGCCGACAGCCCTTGTCAATGAAGCATATCTGCGGCTGGCCGGCCAGCGGCATCAGTGGAAGAACCGCGCGCACTTTCTCGCCGTCGCGGCCCAGTTGATGCGCCTGATCCTCGTGGACTACGCCCGGCGGCGGCACGCGGCCAAGCGGCTGGGACACGCTGCAGCGGCGCCCGAGATCGAGTTGGACGCCATCGGCGTGGCGCGCCCGCGGCAGCTCGTCGCGCTGGACGACGCGCTCGTGGACCTGGCGCGCATCGACCCCCGGAAGGCGCGGATCGCCGAGCTCAAGTGCTTCGGCGGACTCACCGCGAGCGAAACGGCGCAGGTGCTCGGCGTCTCGGAGAGCACGGTCGAGAAGGACTGGCGGCTGACACGCGCGTGGCTGCACGATCAACTGCGCTGACCTTCAGGTGCTGACGATGGACGCGGAGCGCTGGGCGACGCTCGAGCGACTTTTCAACGCCGCGGTGACGCGACCACCCGAAACGCGCGAGGCGTACCTGGCGGAGGCCTGTGGCGAGGACGCGGAGTTGCTCCGCGAGGTCCGCCGCCTGCTCGCCGCCGACGCCAGCGAATCCCGGCTGAGCCGCCTCGCGGCGTCGGTCGCACACGACTGGCTCGCCGAGGGCCCCGCCGACGACCTCACGGGCCGGGAGGTCGGGCCCTTCGTGATCACCGCGCGGCTGGCTGCGGGCGGCATGGGCCAGGTGTACCTCGCCAGGGACGCCGCGCTCGAGCGGCAGGTCGCGATCAAGGTGCTGCCCCTCGCCTTCGCGCGGGACGCGGACCGCGCGCGCCGCTTCGAGAACGAGGCGCGGGTCATCGCCGCCCTCAACCATCCCCACATCGTCACCATCCTGCAGATCGGCGACGTGGACGGACGCCGGTACGTGGCCACGGAGTTCATCGAGGGCGAGACCTTTCGGGCCATCATCGCGCGAGGACCGGCGCCGCTCCCGCTCGTGATCGATCTGTGCCTGCAGGTCTGTGCCGCGTTGGCGGCGGCGCACGCCGCCGGCATCGTGCATCGCGACCTGAAGCCCGAGAACGTGATGGTGCGGCCGGACGGGTACGTGAAGGTGCTCGACTTCGGCCTGGCCAAGCAGCGTCGTACCGCCCTCGATCTTTCGATGGCGACGCTGACGGGTGCCGTGATGGGCACGATGGACTACATGTCGCCCGAGCAGGCGCTCGGACAGGAGGTGGACCACCGCACCGATATCTTCGGCATCGGCGTGCTTGCCTTCGAACTGCTCACCGGCACGGTGCCATTCCGTGGACGCACGGATGCCGACACGCGGGCAGCGCTCGAGCACGCCTGCGGTGGCACGCCGACGGGGCGCGCCGTGGCCGCGGCTGTGAACCGCGCGCTCGCCAAGGAGCCGGACCAGCGCTTCCAGTCGGCCGCAGAGCTCCGCACGGCGCTCAGCGAGGCGGCCGGCCTCGCCGACCCGCCGGCGTCCGAGTCCCGCAGGGGGCACCGGCGTCGCGCGCTGGCGGCCGGGCTCGCGGCGGTGGTGCTCCTGGGCGCCGCGGCGGCGACGGCACTGGTGTCGAACCGCGGCGCCGCGCCCGCGGTGCCACCGGACGTGTGGCGCGGCGGGCTGGTGCAGCAGGTGACGGACATGCCGGGCCTCGAGACCACGCCGTCGCTGTCGGCGGACGGGCGCGTGCTCGTGTACGCGGCCTCCGGACCGGGAGGCGACTTCGACATCTTCCGCCTCGACGAGGGGTCTCGCGTGCCGGTCCTGCTGACGCCGGACTCTCCCGTCGCGGATCTGCAGCCGGCCGTCTCTCCCGACGGGCGGCGTGTGGCGTTCCGCTCGGATCGGGACGGCGGCGGCATCTTCGTCATCAACGCGTCGGGCGGCGAGCCCCGGCGCGTGTCCGAGGTGGGCTATCACCCGGCGTGGTCGCCTGACGGACGGTCCCTGGCGCTGTCGGGCGTGAGCATGGAGCGCCCCGAAGGCGTCTACCTTCTGAGCGAGCTCTGGGTGGTCGACGTCGAGACGACGAACCGTCGCGCCATCGCCACGCGTGACGCGGTGCAGCCGGCGTGGTCGCCGGATGGACGGCTCATCGCGTTTGCCCGGATCCCCGATGGCGGGGGTTGGCAGCGCGACATCTGGGTCATTCCCGTCTCGGGCGGCACAGCCGTGCGGGTCACGACGGACCCGGCGGCGGACATGGCGCCGTTCTGGGGCCCCGACGGCGCGTCCATCTGGTTCTGCAGCGACCGGGGCGGAGCGATGAATGTCTGGCGCGTCCCGGTGAACCCGGCGACGGGTCGGCCGACGGGCCCGGCGGACCCGCTGGCGGTCCCGGCCGCCTACGCCTGCCCGGCGGCGGTGGCGCGGGACGCGCCGGCGGTGGTCTACGTCAGCGCGACGGCGCGTACGGCGATCGCACGCGCGGGCTTCGACGCGGTGCGGGGCGCGCTGGTGACGCCGCCGCAGGTCATCACGCCGATGTCGCGCGGCGCGTCCTCACCGGACGTTTCGCCCGACGGCACGCGCATCGCATTCCACAACGAAGGCGACCGGCAGGAAGACATCTGGGTGATGAACCTCGACGGATCCGGGCTCACGGCGCTGACGCGCGACGCGGCGAGCGACCGGATGCCGCGCTGGTCGCCGGACGGCACGCGCCTGGCGTTCTTCTCGAATCGCAGCGGCAAGTCGGAAATCTGGACGGTGGCGCCCGACGGCAGCGCGCTGCGCCAGTTGTCCACGGGACCGGAAGGCGTCAACGTCAACGTTCCGGTGTACAGCCGCGATCCGCGCCGGATGTCGGTTCACGAAGGCCAGGTCACGCACATCATCGACCCGACGCTGCCCTACACCGGGCAGGCCAAGGACACGCTGCCGCACTTCTCGTACACGGGCTTTCGCTTCTCGGCAGATCTGCGCTTCCTGTGGGGCTGGCAGCGAGTCGCCGGCGGCCCGTATCCCGATGGCATCGTGCGCTACGACATCGCTAGGCGGGAGTACGTCGCGCTCACCGACATCGGCACCGGACCGTTCCCGATGGCCGACGGCCGACGCCTCCTCTTCACGCACATCCGCGACCTGTACCTGCTCGACGCGGAGACACGCGCTTACCGCCGCATCGACACGGGCGGGCTGTCGGTGACGCAGGCCGTCCTGACCCCCGACGAGCAGACGATCGTCATGAGCGTGCGCTTCGACGAATCGGACCTGTGGCGGCTCACGCCCCGAGCCGTCACGGCCCCCTGAACCCGTCGTATCTCAGCGCCGGTCGATACGCCGTCCCGGCGCCCGTGATCCCTGGCGATGCGGCGGCTGGTGCCGCTGCCTTCCCGGTCCGCGGCGCGTGACGAGCACGTCCACGCACTCTTCGTCGTCCTGATCGCCGATACGGACGGCCAAGTGGTGCTCTCCTCCCGGGAGTCCGCGCGTCTGGAGCAGCAACACGTAGCTCCCGGTCGGCCGCTCGTACCGGAACTCCCCGGCCCGGCCCGCATTCGTCACGGGCCGCACGCGGCCGTCGGGGCCCGTCAGCGACACCGCCGTGACGGGCAGCGAGGGCGCCGACACGTGGCGGCCCTCCTCGTCGCAAACGCGCACACGCACCGCCACGATGTCTCCCGCCCGTGGCGCCCAGAACGGGGGGGTGGGATCATCGCACAGGGTGTACTGCGGATCCGGCTGGGTGACGACGAGCGTGGCATGGAGCGGCGCGGCCGCGTAGTTGGGATGCGCGAGCGCCGCAACGACGGCGTAGCGGCCCGGGTCGACGGGCGCGTCGCTCACCCCGTCGTACGTCACCGACACGCCCGGCAGGCCGGCCGGCGTCGTCGTCACCGTCACGACCCGGGGGGTGCCGTCGTACGGCTGTTCCAGGTCCGACAGGGAGAGCGTCGCCGTCGCCTTCGCCACGCGAAGCGTGGCCACGGCCGCTCCGGTGTAGTTCGGGTCGTCGATCGTCGCGACCACCGTGTAGTCTCCGGCGTCGATGGGCGGCGCGGCCGTGTCGTCGTAGCCCACCCTGACGGCCAGCCCCGGAGGCTCCGTGGCGACCGTCACCACGCGCGGCGTCCCGTCGTACACCTGCGCCAGCGCGCTGAGCGCCACTGTCGCCGTGGCCGGCGAGACGACAACGACGGCGCCCGCAGACGCCGCGGTCACGGCCGTGGTGTCCGCCGGGGTAAACGCCACCGAGACGGCGTGGGTACCGGCAGGCAGCACGGTGCCATGAGGCGGGTCATAGGTGAAGGTGCCAGCCACTGGCTGTCCGTCGATCCACGCGGCAGCGAGCAGCGCCGAGGTGTCGAACGGCACGCCGTAGACGATCGCGACGTCCTGCACCGTAATCGTCGGGACGGCCGGTGGCACTTCGATCGACGCGGGCTCGCTCGTCGCGCCGCCGTCGGCGTCGCGTGCGGTGATGGTGTGCGCGCCCGCGCCGAGCGCCGACAGCGGCACGGTCAGCGTGGCGACGCCCTCGGCGCCTGTCACCGCGGTTCCCGCCACCTGGCCGTCGACGAGGAACTCGATCGTGCGCCCGGCGAGCGGCATGAAACCCGAGTACCGCCGGGCCTCCAGCGTCACCGTGCCTCCCTCTTCGCCGACCACGAGGCTCAGCGAGAGTGCAGCGGGCAGCGCCTTGCACATCCCCCGGCCGCCCGCGGCGTAGAGGTCCAGCGCCTGCGAGGCGGTGAGGCCGCCGCGTACGACGATCATCTCGTCGATCGCCCCGTGGAAGCCGGTGGTCGTGGGCGGATGCAGCACTTCCCCCGGCGGCGGCGTGCCACCCGGTGAGAAGTAGCTTGACTCGATGCCGCCCACCCTGAGCAGCGGCGTCTGCGCGCTGACGCCGCCGGTGACCGCGCTCGACGAGTAGGTCCTCGACGCCGCCGGCAGGCCGTTGACATGGAGCCGCATCGTCACGGCCGTCGCCGTGTTCTCGAGCGACACGGCCACATGTGACCACTGGTCCATCGTCAGCCGCGCGCCGGTCGCGTGCCACAGCATGCCGCCAACCCGCATCCACACCTGGCCGGTGCCATCCACGGCGACGGCGTAGTCGGTCCGGCGGCTGAAGAGAATCCCCCCGGTGGCCGACGGCTTCGTCCACAGGGCGAAGCCGAGCGACTGGCCGCTCCCGACGAACCGCAGGTTGGGCGTGATCAGCGGCTCGGTGAGCACGCCGGTATCCGTGAACTGAAACGCCCTGCCGACGTAGCCGTCAGCGACGTCCACGGTTCCCGTCGCAGTGAGCGGACGGACGCCGAGCAGGTCGGCGCCGTCCTCGTCCGCGGTCCACCACGATTCGATGCCCGGCGGCGGAGGCACGCACGTCGGGTCGCTGACCACGTAGGGCACGTCGACGTCGGTGACCTGGCCTGCCACGCTGGTCGCGCGAAGGCGTACGACGTGCAGCCCGGGCGTCGTCGTGTCGATCGCCGCGCCGCTCGGCACATCGCCCGTGCAGGTGTCGATGCCGGACTGCGGGTCGGCGCAGGTGTAGGACAGCGTCACCGGCGCGCCGACGGCATAGGGACCGGGGGCGCTGAGCGCGTACGTCAGAAGCGGCGGCGACCGGTCGATGCGATACGGCCCGACGGCCAGAGTGCCGATGTTGCCGGCGATGTCCGCGACCTCGACGACCTTCGTCTGCGGATCGGCGCTCTCGAGGAAGAACTCCACCACCCCGGCCGCGTACACGGGGTGAACGCCGGAACCCCCGTCGGCCGCCGCGTAGTGCACGCGTACCGGCGCTGAATGCCAGCCGTTGACGAGCGGGGATGTCGTCACCACCTGCGTGACCGTGATGGATGGCGGGGTGCCATCGACGTCGAGCGGAGGCGAGACTGCGGTCGAGCGGTTGCCGGCGCGGTCGAAGACCGTCGCTGTGATGGTGCTGCCTGCGCCCTCCGGCACCGGCACGTCATACGACGTCGGCGCAGGCACGCCGGACAGAGCGTCGGTGCTCGTGACGCGAATCGTCGCGGCAGGGTACCAGCCGTTCCAGCTCGGCGTGCCGATGACCTGCAGGAAGATGCCGGGGGGTGTCCGATCGATGCGCACGACCCGGGTCGTCGACGCCGTGTTCCCGGCGCGGTCGGTCGCCGTGAACGTCAGCGGCGTCTCCCCCTCGACCGTGGCCCACTGCTCCGCCGGGCACGTCGCCACGCCCGCAAGCGCGTCGTCGCAGAACGGCGTGACCATCACGTCGGTGTTGTTCCATCCGTCGGCCGTGGGAAGGCGGTTGGGATGTGTGATGATGCCGGGCGGGGTCATGTCGATGTTCACGCCGGGCGACGTGAACGTGGCCTCGTTTCCGGCCGCGTCGGAGACCGTCACGGTCGCCGTCCGTCCCTTGCCTTCGCCGGCGATGACAACCGTGCCCGCCGGCGCCGCCACGCCCGCGCCGCCGTCCGACAGGCTGTAGGCGTAGGACACGTGGCTGTTGTGCCATCCGTCGGCTGTTGGCGCGGGGAACGGCTGCAGCCATGCGAGCGCAGGAGGCGTCGTATCGCGCCGGACCACCACGGTGGTCCGAGCCGTACCGCCGAGCGAGGTCGCCTCGCAGGTGAACTCCTGCGTGCCGTCGACGGCCCAGGTCTGCGTCTCGCAGCCGAGGGTCCCGGTGATCGGCGTCTCCGGGTCCGTGATGGTGAACGACACGACGGCGTCGCCGACGAACCAGCCGTTGACCTGCTCTCCGCCGACGTGCGGCATGATCACCGGTGGCGTGGCGTCAAGTCGCGTACCCGGAATCGTGTGCGCCGCGCCGGCGCGCACGTCCTCCCCTGGCGACCCCACGACGAGATCGGCCGCTCCGTCGCCATTGAAGTCGCCGGTGGCCAGTGCGATGCCGAACATGTCTCCTTCCTCGGTGACGCCGCCGACGCCGGGGCTGTCCTGCGTCCAGTACTCGACGCGCGCGCCGAGTGGACTCGTATGCGGATCGTAGTGCTCGACCCGCGATCCGTACCAGACGGCCACGTGGTTCGTGGTGCCGCCGGGCGCTCCCGCCGCGACGTCGGCAAGAGCGTCGGCATTGAAGTCGCCGGCGGTCAGCGCGATGCCGAGCGCCGAGGTGTAGCCCCAGCCGTCGAGCATCTGCGCGCCCACAGCGGTCAGACGGCCGGAGCCGTCGACACCGGGGTCGTAGCGCTGCCCGTAGAGCACGACGACGGCCCCAGCCCTCACGTGGTGCGAGGTCTCGCCATCGGGTGCGACCGACTCGTAGGGAATGCCGATGATCAGGTCGTCGGCGCCGTTGCCGTTGACGTCGCCAGCCGCCAGCGCCCAGCCGAAGAGGTCGCCGTCCTCGGCGCCACCGGGCACGCCGTGGCCGTCGAGCACGCTGTTCTGCGTGATGAGTTGATCGCCGTAGCGGACATATGGATGCACCCCGTCCGTGTGCTCCGCATAGAACACCGCGACGGCGCCGGTGCCGTCTTCCCGTGGCACGCCGATCGCCAGGTCTGGCGGCCCGTACCCATCGAAGTTTCCGACCGCGAGCGAGGCGCCGAACCAGTCGACGTCTTCGATGCCGCCCTCGACGTGCTCCGAGTTCTGGTCGAAGTACTCCCACCGCAGATCGCCGAAATCCCCTCCGTGGCTGCCGCGGTAGATGATGACAATGGCGCCGTGGCCGATGACGGCGCCGGTACTGGCGCCGGGCATCCCGATGACGAGATCGTCGAAGCCGTTCAGGTCGAAGTCGCCTGCGGCCAGCGCCGCGCCCCATTGGTCCCCCTCGTCGCGGATGCCGACGAGCCTCGTGATGGCGCGGTGGGAGGAGGCGGAAAGCCCGGCTGCAGAGCCCCAGAAGACGTAGACCCTGCCGTAGCCGTCGTGCGACGGAGACTCGGAACCCCAGTGGGGCGCGCCGACCGCCAGGTCGGCGTAGCCGTCGCCATTGAAGTCGCCGGCCGCCAGGGCTTGGCCGAACGAGTCCCTGTCGGTGTCGGGGCTGACGTCGGTGGACCGGATGAAGCTGTTGCGATGCGCGCCGGGGCCCTCCGCCGATCCGTAGAGCACGTGCACGGCGCCGCGACCGCGAAAGCCTTCCAACAGTGTCGACCCGAACGCCACATAGGTCGAGTCCTCTCCGGGCACCCCGATGACGACGTCATCGAACCCGTCGCCGTCGAAGTCTCCCGTCGCGACGGCGCTCCCGAACTCGTCGGCCGGCGTTCCGGGGCCACCGTAGCTGCCCTGCAGGGAGTCGGGCGTCTCGGGCAGACCGCCGCTGCCCTGCTGCCACATCGCGGCCCCGCCGCCCCAGAGTCCGTCTTGTGGCTGCGCGGCCAGCAGTCCGCCCGCCAACATGGCCGTCGCAAGCACCGCCGAGATGCGTGTCGTCACAATCGCTCTCCTGAATCACAGGGACACCGGCCCCTTCGATCCTGAAAGCGCAAAGACGCGTTGGTTTCCTCATCCGGAGGTCGACGGGCGGCTCGGCCCGCCCGGCCGGCTGGCTACCGCCGCCGGTGCGATGGACCGTAGGAACCGCCA